>CANOLA010000021.1 GCA_947566705.1 uncultured Lachnospiraceae bacterium
TCATCTGTCATTTTGCCGCCTGATTCCTTTCTTTCACTTTAAAATTTTTAATCTTATCTCCTATTCTAAAATATATTCTGCAAGATTAAAATCCGGATTTTCATGCGCCATAAAAAGGGTTCCCCTGTAATCATCTGCAAAAATATCAGAAATCACCCGGACATCCGCACCATTGGCAATAATCATATCCGTACCGGAATTTGTTGCAATCTTTGCCGCAGTCAGTTTGGTTGTCATTCCTCCCGTTCCCACATTACTTCCGGTTGTTTTTTTTGCCATTCCGTTAATTCGTTCATCAATTGAATCCACCACACGAATCAGTTCGGCATCAGGATTTTTATGGGGATCATCCGTATACAGTCCGTCAATATCTGACAGCAGGATTAAAAGATCAGCCCCGACAAGCGAGGAAACCAGTGCGGATAATGTGTCATTATCGCCAAACTGCATTTCATAGGTGCTGACGGTGTCATTTTCATTGACGACCGGAATTACTCCCAGCTTAAACAGCTCTTCAAATGTGTTTTTTGCATTCTCCCTTGAAACCGGATTTATCATGGTATTTTTTGTAATCAGAACCTGTCCTGCAGTATGGTTATATTCTGCAAACAGCTTCTGGTATGTCATCATCAGCCGTCCCTGCCCGACTGCGGCACATGCCTGTTTCATGGAAATATTGGTCGGACGTTTTTTGATTCCCATCGCCGCACGCCCAACCGCAATTGCCCCGGAACTCACCAGGCAGACATCTGTCCCCTGGTTTCTAAGGTCACAGAGCGCACGAACAAGATGTTCCAGTTTGCCAAGGTTCTGCCGTCCGGTCTGTGCGTGTGTGATGGAGGAGGAACCGATTTTTACTACTACCCTTTTGTATTTTATTTGATTGTCCATAGTCTTTCCTTTTAATAAATTTATATATAATTCTAAAGATTGTACTGTAATTTTTTATCTTGTATTCCTGGTGTTCTTAGATATCATAAAGTCCTTCTTTATTTTTTGAAAGCCCCATAAAATATATAACCAGACTGACCACCTCAATTACCAGCCCCGGAATATTCCATGTAATAAGAGAAAAAACACCATGGAACAATGCACTGGCAATATTCCACTCAAGCATTCCTTTCATTCCTGTTCCGGCAATTACCCCATACAAATTCGCTGCTCCGTAAATCACTATAATAATTACATCCAGGGGATTGCACAGCTCAAAAACAAGTAAAAGAAAAAACATTACAAACAAAATAGCAGACATTATAAGAAATGCCTTCATTTTTGTCACCTTAAGCTGTCCGCGCATTTTTTCACCGGTATGATTCCGAAAGATACAAAAAATACAGTAAAAAACTCCGGCAAAAGAGCCCGACAGCAGAAATGCCAGAACAGAAATAAACCTTGCCGCTGAATCCAGAATCAAGGCATCCTTTTTGGAATTCAAAAGTCTGGATTTCCAGAACATAATATATGTAACTGCCAAAATCACGTTACCTAACAGCGAAAAAGACGCTCCAATTCCGGTAACAACATTTATGCCATCTTCTGCCGTCATAAAATTTTCCATCCTTAATACTATAATTTACTGTTGCATTCAGAAAATATTTTAGCACAGTTCCCAGGTGATAACAAGTTTCTTTCACCTGATTTGCGTAGCAACCTTCTTATATGATTTGCTCCATATAGTAAGAATTCCCATTCCGCTCGTCAAACCGTTTTGCAACTTCAACATACCCATTATAATATAACTCTGCCAGCTCCGCTACCCGGTATCCGTCCTTTGTTTTTTCAACCGGCATCTGCGGCAGTGAAATATTAAGAAATTCGCGTTCCTTCTGCAGTGCCAGGAAAAACTGCCGGGAGCCTTTTGCAAACATCATTTTATAATAAGGATTGCGGTTGTCCAGTTCCTGTTTTATCACTTTTTGAAAGATTTCAATTCCCTGCGCCAAATCATACAGACTGCAGTAATAAAGCATGTCTCCAACTATCTCTCCGGTCAGCCCAAAGGCTTTTCTTTTAAAAACAAGCTGATGAAGAAGTTCAAAATATTTTTTGCTTTCTTTATGATGTCTTTGGTTACAGTAATATGTCATTAGCATACGGTAGGTTCTGCCCGGAACCTCTCCACAGCTGAGCTCATGGTTTAAGATTGGCTTTATCTCATCAAATGCCTTATCCACCTGACCTGTAATTAAATCATATGCCGCCTGCTCATCCAGTTCGCAGGCTTCACAGTCACTTAGATAATCCCTCTGGGACATCTGCATTTTCCAGTTGGCTTCTTTTGCTTTTTCTTCATCAATATCCATATACACAAAGCGGATTTTCTGGTAATAGGAACGCAGGGAATATCCGTATCTTTTACAACTTTTTTTGTATTCCTCAAAATATGAGTCGATCTCGTTTAAGGAAATCTGCGGGAACTCCTTTGCCCCTGTTAAAATCCATTTAAAAGCCCAGCAGATATCATAAGGGTCCACATATCCGGGATTTTGTTCATCCATTGCAATCAGCTGCGGAAAGATAACCAGTGCGTCCATCGTATCCCCGTAAAAGACTGACTCCTCAACTAAATCCAGACGAAACTTTAACTGGTTTCTAATATCCTTTTCCAGATCCGCCTGCTGGATTGCAGCCTTCAGTGCGCTGATTTTTGCCTCTCCGTGCGACGCTTTTTTGTACTCATTCATAAATTCATTTGAATTATAATTATCCATTTTCTTTCAAGCTCCTTTTTACCTGGATTTCCCAAAGCCTTTTTACTTTTTTAATATTTTTTCCATCTCATCCTGAAAAGGAATTTTTAAAGCCGAAAAATGTTCCATGTCAATGTCCTCTTTTAGAAAAGCCGGTGTTTCTGCAATATCCAGTTCAACATTCATGCCATACCGCTTTGCAGTTTTTAACAGTCCGATTGTCGTAAAATCAATTACGGTTGCGTAGCTTGTCATATTTTTTCTGTATTTTTTAACTCGTTTAACAAGCTCCTCTTTCAATAATTCTTCATTCTGATTCAGCAAAGCATTATAAATGCCTTTTAAAAACTGAGGTTTAATATAATACACTTCCGGTCTTTTTTCATCAATTTCCGGCAATTGTTCTACCAGTTTTTTTGCTTTTTCTTTTTCCCCCAGATACAGACTGCCCATTATTGTATCTTCATAACAGTCTGAAAACTCATCAAAACACCCAGTCGTTATTGCTTTGCAAATATAATCCTCCATCCTGGAAAAAATATTTGTATAAATCTGTTTCGTAGGAATTTCAGCTTTTTTCATCCGGCAAGCATAAAAGAAAGACTTTACTGCCATGCAGGTTGTCTGTATTACCTTTTCCTGATTACCTTTAGCCAGATATTCCCATGCCCACATATCATATGTATTTGCTAAACATACACACAGCCTGAAATAATCAGAAGATTCTGCACATTCTTCTGTCAGTTCACTGATTTCATGCTGGTATCCCATACCCATGATTTTCTCGCCCTCAAGCAAATGCGCAATAACCTGGTTCCATTTTTTACTCTGATATGCCAGATTTTTCATTTACCCTAATACCCCTTTTTATATGATTTGCTCCATCATCTGTGACGCCCCGCAGGGGCGTTGCCTGCGCAAATCATTTCGCGCAGCGAACTTTCATATGATTTGCTCCATTATCTGTGACGCCCCGCAGGGGCGTTGCCTGCGCAAATCATTTCGCGCAGCGAACTTTTCATATGATTTGCTCCATTAACTCCAGAATCTTCCTGTTCATCACCTGCAGTTCATTATTCCGAAGCGGAAATCCCCCAATCATCAGGGCCTGCACATACAGGATTTCAATCACCATTTTTACCTGCTCTGTCTGCTCAAATTCGCAGAGCTTTTTAATAATCGGGTTATTATAATTAAAATACAGAACTGCACAGGCTTTATCCTGAAGCTCACTGGCGAAAGAATCCAGCATCCCCATAAACAGGCTGCCTGATTTTTCCTTTGCCTGGTTTAATTCCCGCAAAAGCTTTGCATCACTGTCCACATAATAAAACACTGGAAGCTGGTCTGGCCGAAAATGTTTAAATTCCACCTCACAGTCGTACTTTTTCATAACATTTCCTGCAGTTATTTTAAAACGGTCCAGTTTTTCCAGTTCATCAATGCTGCAGTTTTTCATCAGTGCAAGGATATCCTGCTCCTGCAGAGCGTTTATTTTTATACCAAACAACTCTGACATCCTGTGCAGAAGCTCTCCGTCATACACATATCCGGCATTAATGAGCAGCCTGCCCTGTGCAAAAAATATCTGTGACATCTGGTTAAACTGTTCGATTTCCGTGGTATAAATTAATTCTTCTCCCAAATCCAGCAAATCCTTTCCGTTTAACATCCCCTGTGTTGTATGGAACTGGAAATAAGGAATCAGAATCTCAAACAGCTCCTGGTTTTCAATGGCAATTGATTTTAAACCGCGCTGGTGGATACTTAAAAACGTACTGAACTTCTGACCGCCCGTTTTTGATAACTCTATAATATAAGCTGCAATACATCCGGCAACTTCCCTGCGCGTTTCTGCAAGCACCCTGTCCTTGTAAAAATTTTCCCTCGAAGCCGTAGGCCGCAGCGCTTTCGCATTTAAAATACACCTGACAAATACCGCCCATTCCGGAATCAGTCCGTCCCCGTCCTCCGTAAGCAGCATATTTTTCAGATATAAACGGTGGTTCTGTGTTCCGGCGGCAGAAACCTCATATGGCAGAATATAGGCAACCCCGTCTACTTTTCCGCTTTCGGAATGAATCGGAATATAATCAAAAAACTGCTCCCCGAACGTAAGCAGACCAAATGAAAGAATTTCGTCCCGGTTTGGATTTTCTCCCTCCCACGGAAGATATACTTTATTAATCTGCCTGCATTCACTGCCGTCATTTAATGTAATCGGATAAGGCAGAAGCATTCCGTAATAATGAACCAGCATGCGGATAAGCTCGGATGAACAATAGTCTTCACAGCCGCTTTTGCACTTTAAAAATATGCTGCTGCCCCCGTCCTTAATACGGTCAGGAATTTCTGTTTCCTTAATTGTATAGGTTCCGTCCGGTTTTCCGCACCATTCATGGCAGGAACCGTCTTTGACAGAATGGGTTTTTAAAATAATTTCATCGGATACCATAAAACAGGAAAGAATACCGATTCCAAATCTGCCGATAAATTCTTCTGACAAAACCCCGTTTTCCAGGTCACGTTTGGAGGATTCCCCGATAATCGCAAGAAACTGGTGGATTTCGGCTTCTGTGAGTCCGGTTCCGCTGTCGGAAAAAAGTATGGACTCTTTTTCTTTAATATCTATGTATATACTGCCGCTGTCATAGGAACTATCCAGCATTTTCCTTGCCTGTATGGCATCCATTCCGTTCTGGAGCAGTTCACGGATATAAACAGCCGGACTGCTGTAGAGGTGTTCGGAAAGTATATCAATCATTCCTCCCAGATTTACTTTAAAGCGAAAATTGTCTTCCATATATATTTCCCAGCCTTTCCCGTTTAAGTGTTATGTTTCTTATTTTACACTATTTCTTAT
Organism: uncultured Lachnospiraceae bacterium; assembly: GCA_947566705.1. GTDB lineage: Bacteria > Bacillota > Clostridia > Lachnospirales > Lachnospiraceae > Roseburia. The sequence continues at coordinate 5,554 of CANOLA010000021.1, forward strand.
AAATTTGCTCGCTTTTTCTATAAATTTGATTTTTTAACAAAAAAATTCAGTCCGCATCCCGGCATTTAATAGCTGAACTGAAAAAATTATAAATAATTAAGAATTAAATTCTTGTTTCACAGAAAAATTTGTTGTATCCTACTGTTAAAGAATGGAGTAACTACTATGAAAAAATATAACAGAATATTATCTGTACTTTCAGCGGTTCTTGTCCTTTCGCTGTTATGCAGCTGCAAACCGGAAGAAAAAAGTGTCTCTAAAACCGGATTTTATTTTGACACAATCATCACCATTACCCTTTATGGTACAGATAATGAAAAATATATTGAGTCCTGCTTCTCCCTTGCCAGTGACTATGAAAGAAAGTTTTCCAATACCATTGCAGACAGTGAAATCTCACAGATTAACCAGTCTGCCGGAAAATATGTCACGGTAAGTGATGAAACCGTGGAACTGTTGCAGGACGGAATTTCCTATGGAAAACTCAGTAACGGCAAATTTGATATTACCATCGGAAAACTGACGGAATTATGGAACTTTTCCGAAATTGCAAAGAATCTGAAAACCTCAGATAATGAAACAGATTCTTCTGTCCTTCCTGATGATCAAGAAATAAAGAATGCCGTATCCCATATCAGTTACAAATCCATAAAAATAAAGGGAAATAAAGTAAAACTGACAGATTCCAGTGCAAAAATCGACCTTGGCGGAATCGCAAAGGGGTATATCGCAGATAAAATGCGGGAATATCTGACAGACCAGGGGATTACAAAAGGCATTATCAGTCTGGGGGGAAATGTCATGACCCTTGGACCCAAATCCGATGGTGAATTCTATTCCATTGGTATCCAGAAACCTTTTGCCAAAACCGGTACCAGCCTTGGAACACTGAAGGTAAAAGATGCTTCCGTGGTCTCATCCGGGATTTATGAACGCTATTACCGCGTGGACGACAGACTCTACCATCATATTTTAAATACCAGAACCGGATATCCTGTGGAAAACAATCTGTACCAGGTAACGATTATCAGCAAAAGCTCCATGGACGGCGATGCACTCAGCACAACAGTATTTGCACTTGGTGCCAGAGACGGCATGGAACTGGTTGAAAATACGAAGGATACAGAGGCCATTTTTGTAATGGAAGACGGGGAAATCATACAAAGCTCCGGAATCGGAGGAGAGATTATATTTACGGAAGAATAAAAAACGGTACAGCCGGAAATGGCTGTACCGTTTTCTTATAAAATGATTTTCTTTGGACATTTTTCAGCACAGATTCCACATCCTGTACATTTCTCCTGGTCAATATATGCAACGTTGTCAATCACATGGACAGCATCACTCGGACAATTCTTTTCGCACAGATGACATCCGATACATCCCACAGAGCAGGCTGCCATAACATCCTTGCCCTTATCCTTGGAGTTACACTGTACCAGATGTACGGCCTCATAAGGTACCAGTTCAATCAGGTTCTTCGGACATGCAGCGACACATTTGCCGCAGGCTTTACATGCCTTCTGGTCTACCTTCGCAATGCCGTCCACAATATGGATGGCGTCAAACGGACATGCCTTTACGCAGGTACCATATCCAAGGCATCCGTAATTACAGGATTTCGGTCCGCCGTTTGGTACAAATGCCATAGCGGTACAGTCCGCAATACCAGTGTAATCATAATCTTTGTTTGCTTTCTCGCAGGTTCCGGCACATTTAACAAATGCCACCTTCTTTACGCCTGCTTCTGCAGAAACACCCATGATTTCACCGATTTTGGCTGCTACCGGGTCACCGCCGACCGGACACTGCCCAACCGGAGCCTCACCCTTTGCAATTGCTGCAGCCAGTCCGGAACATCCGGCATATCCGCAGCCACCGCAGTTGTTGCCCGGAAGCTCGCCTAAAATAGCTTCTTCACGGGGATCAACTTCTACCTTGAATTTTTCTCCAGATACACCGAGGAAAAATCCAAGAATAATTCCCACGCAGCCTACAACAAGGGCTGCTACAATAATTGCAGTAACATTCATATGTCTTTTCCTCCTATATCATTCCTGAGAAGCCCATGAATGCAATGGACATCAGACAGGCAGTTAAAAGTACAATCGCTGTCCCCTGAAACGGCTTTGGAATATCATTGTATTCAATTTTCTCGCGAAGTCCGGCCATAAGCACGATGGCAATGAAAAAACCTACGGCTGTGGCAAGACCATATACAACACTCTCTAACAGATTGTACTCAAAGGTTACACAGTTAAGTGCAACACCAAGTACCGCACAGTTTGTGGTAATCAGCGGAAGGAATACGCCAAGTGATTCATACAATGGCGGCATCTGTTTCTTTAAAAACATTTCAACAAACTGTACCAGTGCTGCAATTACAAGAATAAAAACAATCGTCTGCAGGAAACGCAGATCAATCCCTTTTTTCAGTAATGCAGAATTAGCAAGTATAAATTTATAAATCAGTCCGGTTACAAAAGATGCTACTGTAATTACGAAAATTACAGCTCCGCCCATGCCGGCTGCTGTCTTTGTATTCTTAGATACTCCAAGGAAAGGACAGATACCGAGAAACTGACTTAACACTACGTTGTTTACGATTGCAGCAGATACTGCAAGCAGTACTAATGATGCTAATGAACTCATCCCTACTCTCCTCCTTATTCAGATTTCCCGGCTGCCTGGCTTTTTCCTGTACATCCCGCAGACATTCCGCAGTTTGCACAGTCACCGGACAGACATCCTGCCGGCTCAGCAAGCGGCTTTCCTTTGGCTTCCATTTTTTTGCGGACAATATTCATTCCTGCAACTAAAAATCCCAGTACAAGGAATGCTCCCGGTGCCATAATAAAAATGGTAGCCGGTGTATATCCTTTAATAGATGACAGAAACGCAAGACCAAAGAATGTACCTGCACCTAAAATTTCACGGATTAAACCGATAATGGTCAGCCCCATCGTAAATCCAAGTCCCATACCAATTCCGTCAAACACAGACTCCAGCGGTCCGTTTTTGGAAGCATAGCTTTCTGCACGGCCTAAAATAATACAGTTTACAACAATCAGGGGGATGTATACACCCAGTGATTTTGACAGTGCCGGCAGATATGCCTGCATTAAAAGCTGCACAACCGTAACAAGTGATGCCACAATTACGATAAATGCAGGAATTCGCACACCATTTGGGATGATATTACGGAACAGGGAAATCAGAAGGTTGGAACATACCAGCACCACCAGTGTGGAAAGTCCCATGCCAAGTCCGTTAATAGCTGAAGATGTAACCGCAAGTGTCGGACACATCCCAAGCATCAGGACAAAAGTCGGATTCTCCTTAATTACGCCGTTGTATAAACGTTCTGTGTATTTATTCATTACCTGCACCTCCTAACGCATTCTGGAAGTAATAAATAGCAGCATTACAGCCGTTTGCCATTGCCTTTGAAGTAATTGTGGAACCAGTGATTGCTTCAATTTCATTTTCAGCTGAAGGAGCCTGTTTGACTACTGTAAACTCAGATACATTCTTACCCTCAAACTGGCTGTAGAACTCCTCTTCCTCTGCCTTCATTCCAAGTCCCGGAGTCTCGGCAATATCCGTTATGGAATATCCGTTTACCGTACCGTCATTTTTAATTCCAACGGAAAATGTAATACTTGCCTGGCTTGCATCCTTTGCTGTTACTGTAATAACATAACCAAGCGGATTGCCGCTTTTGTCTGCTGCAAGCTCAATGTCATCAATGGTATCGCTGAATCCGGCTTCGGAAACCAGCTTATTTGCCTCTTCCTTGTCGAATTCCTGCGGAGTAAAGCTGTCAGCATCCTTAAAAACCGTCTGGTATGCTTCTTTTGCAGCTTCCTCATTTGCTTTTTCAATCGGTGTCTTTGTAATTTCATATACAAAGCCCAGAATCAGTCCAAGCGCCAGTGTAAAGGCAGTTAAAATCAAAGCGTCATGTACAATCTTTTTATTCATTCTTCCCTGCCTCCTTTACCTTCACAACCCCGAATGCCCTTGGAACCGTAAATTTCTCAATAATCGGTACGAGCAGGTTGCTTAATATAATTGCAAAGGAAACACCCTCTGCATTCGCGCCGAAGCATCGGAACAGTCCCGTTAAAAGACCGCAGCAGATACCGAATATAATCTGCCCCTTCGGTGTAATCGGGGAGGTTACATAATCGGTTGCCATAAAGAATGCACCAAGCATCAGACCGCCACCGCATAACTGTGCAACCACATAATTCATGTTAAATCTTTCTGCCCCGAAAATGAACATGAATACGGCAAATGTAATAATATAGGATGCCGGAATCTTAAGGTCAATTACGCCAAAGAGAATCATAATAATTGCTCCGATTAAAATAGCGATAACTGATGTCTCACCGATGGTTCCCGGAATCTTACCTGTCAGCATATCCATGACATTCACGGAAGAAAGCCCTTCATTTCTTATCATTGCAAGAGGAGTCGCCCCGGAATATGCCTCAAATTTACTGCTTGCATAATTTGTCATATCAGCAGCAAAAGCAATCAGCAGGAAACAGCGTCCGCCAAGTGCCGGATTCATAAAGTTCTGCCCAAGTCCTCCAAACATCATTTTTACAATGATAATTGCAAAAACAGCGCCAATGACTGCCTCCCACCATGGAAGCGATGCCGGAAGATTCATTGCAAGCAGAAGTCCTGTAACAACTGCACTTAAATCCGGAACAGAATTCTTTCTATGTACAATCCTGTCAAACACCCATTCCGATGCAACACAGGCTGCAATGGTTACTAAAATTAAAATCAATGCTTTGTAGCCAAAGTTATAGATACCAAACAGCGCAGCCGGAAGCAATGCAATGATTACATACAGCATCACGTTACTGGTAGAGTCCTTGGCACGAACATGCGGTGAAGATGAAACCTGATATTTTTCACTCACAACTATCCACCTCTTTCTTTTATTTTTGTTTTCTCTTTTCTGCTAAAACCAGTTTTTTCATGGTCTTTACGGACTGTGCAACCTGGCGTCTGGAAGGACATACATATGTGCAGCTTCCGCACTCAATACACTCCAGTCCGTGCCATGCCTCAAACGCTTCCATCTGTCCGGTATTGCCGAATTTTGCAAGCCTGCTCGGAATCAGGTTCTCCGGACATGCCTCCACACAGCGTCCGCAGTTAATGCATGCAAGCGGCTCTCCCATCTCTTTTACGGCATCCTTGCTGAAACAGAGAATGGATGAGGAAGTCTTGGTCGTTGGAATATCCAGACTGAACATGGAAAATCCCATCATTGGACCACCGGAAATGATTTTTTCCGGCTCTGTGGTAAATCCTCCGGCTGCATCCACAAGCTGCTGGTACGGTGTTCCCATACTGTAAAGGAAATTGGATGGATTTTTTATGGCGTCACCAGTCACGGTTGATACACGCTTCATAACCGGAATACCATTTTTGACCGCCTGGTAAACTGCAATAATGGTTTCTACATTGTCCACAATACATCCCGCGTCAGCCGGAAGCATTTTGGAATTAATGGCTCTTCCAGTAACTGCATAAATCAGCTGACGCTCACCGCCCTGCGGGTACTTCGTCATAAGCTCGCATACTTCCATGCGGGGCTCATCCTTTGTCAGCTCCCTTAACTTTTCAATACAGTCCGGTTTGTTGTTTTCTACACCAAATACACCTTTTGCATTTTCAAAGAGCTGCAGAATAATCTTCATGCCGGCAACCAGTTCGTCCGGATTTTCAATCATTCTGCGGTAATCTGCCGTCAGATACGGTTCACATTCCGCACAGTTGGCAATGATGTACTCAATTTTGTCCGGCTCCTTCGGTGACAGCTTGACGTGTGTCGGGAATCCGGCTCCGCCCATACCTACCACTCCGGCCTCTTTTACTTTGCCGATAATTTCTTCTTTTGATAATGAAGCCACATCATCAACTGCTGCGTATTCTACCTCCTGAAACTGGTCATCGCTTTCAATTACAATGGAATTAACCAGATCCCCGACAGCTACCCGCCGCGGTTCAATCTTTGTAACTTTTCCGGAAACAGATGAATAAATCGGGGAAGAAACGAAGCCGCCCGCTTCTGCAATCTTCTGTCCTTTTAACACCGCATCTCCTACTGCGACAACCGGAGTCGCTGGCGCACCGATATGCTGGGACATCGGAAATACCAGTTCTCCCTTGGGTAAAACCTCTTTGATTGGCGCATCCTTTGCCAGTTCCTTTCCTTCATAAGGATGAACGCCGCCTTTAAATGTTTTCAAACCCATTCTTGTGCCCTCTTTCCTCTTATTTCGTAACCATCAGTTACGTTTATTCCTGTCAAAACTACATAGTTTCCGACAGATTATCATTTAAATTATAGCACTTTTTCCCTAATTTTGAAGATGAAAATTTAATTTTTTATTTATATTTTGTATTATTTTTCGTACAAGAAAGTGACGCTTTCCAGAATTTGTGGTAAAATAAATGAAACAGTGTATACAACAGATAAAGGAGCTGCCATGAAAACAACACACAAAGAACAATTATATATAAAACAGGATATGCTTACAGACCAGCTTTTTGATGAACATTCCATTTTTTTTGATATTGAAACGACCGGATTTTCCCCAAAACAGTCCAGCCTTTACATGATTGGCTGTGCCGCCAGGTCAGAAGGCAAAATATGTATCGACCAGTTTTTTGCAGAAAACCCTTCCGAGGAAAAAATGGTAATTTCCGCCTTTCTGGATGTGCTGAAACAGTATGACACCATTATTTCCTTTAACGGCGTGGGCTTTGATATTCCCTACCTTAAGGCAAAATGCGATTTTTACCAGCTTCCTGAAAATCTGAGGGATTACAATTACCTGGATATATTTAAATCAGTTTCTGAACTGAAATTTTTGCTGAAGCTGCCAAACTATAAACAAAAATCCATTGAAGCATTTTTAGGGATTAACCGGGAGGACAGGCAGACAGGGGGAGAGCTGATTAATGTATATCTGGATTACGTGAAAAATCCTGATGAAAAAGCATATGAACTTCTGCATCTGCATAATTATGAAGACGTTATTGGTATGATTGACCTGCTTCCCGTACTCTCCTATCTGGAACTTTTTAACGGACAGTATGCAATTCTTTCCACAAGAATTGACACTTACCATACATTTACGGGAAAAACCGGAACTGAATTAATTATCACTATGGCTAACGATTATCCCGTACCTAAACGGATTTCCCACAAACTGAATGATTTTTACCTGATGATCAGTCAGGAACGTACCTCCATAAGGGTACCGATTTTTGAAGGTGAACTGCACTATTTTTATCCTGATTATAAAAATTATTACTATCTTCCCAAAGAAGATATGGCAGTACACAAAAGCGTTTCCTCCTATGTGGATAAGGAATTCCGGGAACCAGCCAGCGCAGCAAACTGCTATACCAGAAAATCCGGAAGTTTCCTTCCCCAGCAGCGCAACATCATGAAACCTGAATTTCTGAAACAATATAGGGATAAAACCAGTTATTTTGAAGTCACGGATGACTTCTGCTCCTCTGATATTATGCTCCGGCGTTATGTGGATCATATTCTAAAATATATGTTTGAAACAAAAAAATAGTCCGGATAAACCGGAATTATCAAGTTAAAAAAGGCTTTCCCCCGTCAGGGGAAAGCTGTGTTATTCATCCTTTGAAAAATAAAAACTGCTCATCCTGTTATATCCAAGCTCTTTGTAATTAGTAATCTGCTCCGTACTTCCGATAAAAAGAACCCCGTGTTTTTTCAGTGACTGATAGAAGTTTTTGTAAATCATATCCTTTGCCTCATCCGTAAAATAAATTACCACATTCCGACAGAGAATCAGATCAAATCCCTTTGGATAAGGATCCTTAAGGAGATTATGTTCTTTAAAAATTACACAGCGTTTTATTTCATTCGCAATCTGGTAAGACCTTCCAACCTGTGTAAAATATTTCTTTTTTAAGTCAGCCGGAACATTTGCAACACTTTTTTCATTGTACAGACCAACCTGTGCATGCTCAATTACCTGCTTGTCAATATCAGTCGCCGTAATATGTATGTTTGACAGCGGAATATGCCTGGAAAATGCCATAACAAGCGAATACGGCTCATCACCGGTCGAACAGGCAGCGCTCCAGATATTAATGGATCTGCCCTGGTCTTTTAAAAGCTTCGGTATCACTTCTTCATCCATCAGCTTCCACTGGTCCGGATTCCGGTAGAACTCGGATACGTTGATTGTAAGAAAATTAACAAATTTTTCAAACTTTTCTGTATCTGATTTAATCAGCCTGATATAGTCATCATAATTCTTGCACCCGTTCTTTCCGGCAATTGTATCAATACGGCGGCGCATCTGTTTTTCCTTATAGAAATTAAGATCTATTTTTGTCAGCTGCAGAACATCCTTTTTAAACTTTTCATAATTGTCAAACATAATTTCCTCCCCTGGAACCGGTCGCATGTCTCCTGTACAGAAATTCCCCGAATGGCAGTTACAGTAACAAAAACTAAGAAGCTGCCATATCCAACAGCTCCTTAGTCGTTTGTCTTCTTTAGTCCTCTGATGCAGTCTCTGTATCCGCTGCTGCTGTCAAAGCTTTCATGCTTAAGCTGATTTTCTTGTCGGCTTCATTAAAATCTACAATCTTAGCTTCCACTTCCTGCCCGATTTTTAGTACATCGGAAGGCTTCTCCACATGATCCTGTGAAATCTGGGAAACATGAAGCAGTGCATCCACACCCGGTGCCAGTTCAACGAATGCCCCAAAATCTGTCATCCTGGCAACCTTTCCGGTTACCACATTTCCTACAGCATACTTTTCTGTTGCACCGTTCCATGGATTTTCATCATCAAATTTCATACTGAGAGCAATTTTGGTCTCAGTCATATTTTTAATAAATACCCGGACCTGCTGTCCAACGGTAAAGACCTTCTTCGGACTCTCTACCCTGCCCCATGACATCTCTGAAATGTGAAGCAGTCCGTCCACACCTCCCAGATCAATGAATGCACCAAAATCAGTAACATTCTTAACAGTTCCTTCCACAACGTCACCAATATGAAGTCTGGAGAACAGTTCCTTCTGGATTTCTGCCTTTCTGGCTACCAGTAAAGTTTTGCGGTTACCAATGATTCTTCTCTTTTTCGGATCAAATTCCGTAATAATGAATTCAATCTCCTGGTCCTTGAATTTGGTTAAATCCTTCTCATACGTATCGGATACCAGGCTGGCCGGGATAAATACCCTTGTCTCATCCACAATGGCACAGACACCGCCGGCAAGTACCTGGCTGACCTTTGCCTTAAGGACTTCCTGGCTTTCAAATGCCTCTTCCAGTCTCTTGCTTCCTTTTTCAGCAGCAAGCCGCTTGTAGGAAAGGAGAACCTGTCCTTCGCCGTCATTCAGCTTAAGGACTTTGGCTTCCAGGGTATCGCCCGGTTTGACTACTGTAGTAAGGTCTATATTTGGTTCGTTTGTATATTCGCTGCGCGTAATGATTCCTTCTGACTTATAGCCGATGTTAAGGATTATCTCATCTGGCTTGACATCAATAACGGTACCCTCTACCACTTCTCCATTTCTTATAGATTTTAAAGATTCTTCCAACATTTGTTCAAAGCTCATTTCTGACATTCTTTGAAACCTCCTCGATGATATAGTTTGGGGTCGAAGCCCCTGCGGTAATACCTACGTTATTGATGGAGTGTATCTGACGATAATCCATATCCCTGCTCGTTTGTATATAGTAAGTATTTTCACATTCCTTTTTAGATATCTCATACAGTTTCTGTGTATTGGAGCTGTGTCTGTCTCCAATCACAATCATGGCATCGGACCGGCGGGCTAATATACGTGCTTCTGCCTGCCGCTCTTCTGTCGCATTGCAGATGGTATCTAAAACACTTATATCATACCCTTTTTTTCCGATAATTTCAACTAATTCTTGAAATTTATTGTAGTTAAATGTCGTTTGCGCCACAAAACAAACTTTTTCACCCTCTTTTATGGGCAGATTTTCTATATCTTCAGGGGATGAAACGGTAAATGAGTTCTGGTTGTACACCCACCCCAGAATCCCCAGAACCTCCGGGTGTTTGTTATTTCCGGCAATAACGACCGTGTATCCTTTTCTGCTGTATTCTTCCACAAGGCGGTGGATTTTTTTGACAAAAGGACAGGTTACATCAACGATTTCAAACCCGGATTCTTCCATCTGTTTATACTCTGCCCTGCTGATTCCGTGGGAACGGATGATGATTCTGCCTTTGGGAAGCGAAGCCATCTCTTTGGGATTCTGAATGACCTTTACCCCTTTTTTTTCAAGGTCATGCACAACTTCCTCATTGTGGATAATTGGTCCGTATGTGTAAACAGGAATATCAGAGTTTTTAATTTCCTTATACACCTGCTCCATTGCCCGTTTTACCCCGAAACAAAAGCCTGCGCTTTCTGCAACTACCAGATTCATCCCACTGCCTCTTTAATGATTTTTTTCATTTCAGAAACCACACCGTCAATATCCAGATCTGAGGAATCAAGAAGAACGGCATCGTCTGCCTGCTTTAACGGGGAAACATCCCTGTGCATGTCACGGTAATCCCGGTCTTTTATATCCTTTTCGATTTCTTCCAGATTACATTCCACGCCCTTTTCACACAGCTCGTCAAATCGTCTTTTTGCACGTACTGCGGAACTGGCCGTGAGATAAATTTTAACATCTGCATCCGGCAGAACCACCGTTCCTATATCACGGCCGTCCATAATAACGTTTTCCTTTGCTGCCAGCTGCCTCTGCAGTTCCACAAGCTTTGTCCGGACAACAGGATACACGCTGGTTTCACTTGCCATCCTTCCTACTTCTTCCCTGCGGATAAAGGCACTGACATTTTCCCCGTTTAAAAGTACCTGCTGTTCCCCGCCTTCATACCTTATCGTAACATCGACATCCCTGCATGCACTGGCAACTGCCTGTTCATCCCCTGCTTCTATGCCGCTTTGTATAAAATAATATGCCATGGCACGGTACATCGCTCCGGTATCCACATAAATGTAGGACAAATCCTTTGCGAGTTTTCTGGCAATGGTGCTTTTTCCGGCTCCCGCCGGTCCGTCAATTGCAATATTAAATGACATTGTTTTTCCTCCATGGACTGTAATAGGCATATTACTCTTATTATGCCTATGAAAAATCTATCATATACCAGTCAGATTTTCAACCAATAATTGTTAATTTGGTTGACGAATATCCGGAATATAGTAAAATAGTATTCAGCAGATTATTAAAGAAGGGAATTTTATATGAATTTTCAGACAATCGGTTTTATCGGACTGGGACTGATCGGAGGTTCCATTGCAAAAAAAATAAAATCCATTCATCCGGCCGTAAAAATATATGCAGGCGCCCGCCACAAAGAAACCATAGAAGCGGCATACCGTAACGGTCTTATTGAAAACAGCGCTCCTTTTCCTCTGTCCGGCTTTCGTGACTGTGACTGTATTTTTTTATGTGCGCCGGTGCAGAAAAATATTTCTTGTCTCAGGGAATTAAAGGAAATCATCAAAAAAGACTGTATTATTACAGATGTCGGCAGTACCAAGACGCAGATTCATGAGGAAATAAAAGCCCTCGGACTTGAAAAGAACTTTATCGGCGGACATCCCATGACCGGTTCCGAAAAAACAGGCATTCAGAATGCCGATGCAGAAATTTTAAAGGATGCCTGTTATATTATTACCCCCTGCAGCGAAACTTCTGAAGCAGATGTGGAGGATTTCAGGAAGTTTGTACAGTCGCTTGGCTCGGTTCCGCTTGTCATGGACTGTAAAACCCATGATTATGCCACTGCGGCAGTCAGCCATCTGCCGCATATGATTTCCTACACCCTGGTAAATCTTGTGCAGAATGCCGATAACACACAGCAGACCATGAAAACAATTGCTGCCGGAGGATTTAAGGACCTGACAAGAATCGCCTCCTCTTCCCCGGAAATCTGGCAGAATATCTGTATGTCCAACCAGTCTTCCATCCTTTCGCTGCTGGATGATTATATGGGACTGCTTACAGTGCTCCGCGGTTATATTAATTCTGGTAATGAAGAAGCGCTTCTTGATTTTTTCCAGAAAGCAAAAGATTACCGGGACAGCATGTAAAGCTTATCCCGGTTCCTTTATTACCTGTTCTTCCAGAATCTCAAAATAATTTTCAAAGGTCTTTCCGCAGCAGGATGGATTTTTAATTATGATATTATCTGTTACAAGACCGGGAATGGCAAATGCCATTGCCACCCTGTGGTCAGAAAACGTTTCGATTTCACATCCGTGCGGTTTTCCAGGATGAATCCTGATGCTGTCCTCTCCCGGCTGTTCACAGTCAATTCCCATACCGGAAAGGTTTGTAAGAATCGCCTGTATTCTGTCACATTCCTGGTATCTGATATGCCCGATTCCTGTAATGGTAACATCCGAATCTGCAAACATGCTGACTGCGGCAAGCGTCAGCGCCTGGTCGGAAAATGCAGACAAATCAAAGGTTCCGCCGTGCAGTTTTCCGTTTTCAGGCGGTTCAAGCAAAATTTCCCCGGCTTCTTCCTTCAGGCGGCACCCCATCTGCTCCAGCACACGCAGAAACTGAATATCCCCCTGCAGACAGTCTGTGCGGACATGCATTACCTTTGCCGGTACACCCAGAACCGGACACATGGCATAAAAATATGCAGCTGCCGAAATATCCGGCTCAATCCGGTAGTTTCTGGCTTTATATGCAGCGTTTCCAGATATCAGGAAGGTATTTTTATCCTTTCTGGTTACCTGCACACCGAACGCTGCCATCATTGCCATTGTCATTTCTACATAAGCCATGCCGTGACGGCCCTTCACATGAATCAGAAAGTCCTCTGTAAAAAGAACGGATGAAATCAGAAGCGCACTTAAAAACTGGCTGCTTCTGTCCACATCTATTGTCACTTCATATTTTTTAATTCCATGATTCCAGATACGAAACGGAAAATGATACGGCTCCTCTTCAAAAGAAATTTCTGCGCCAAGTCCTTCCAGGGCTTGAAGCAGCTCCTGCATCGGCCGTCTTTTCATCTGTTCAGAGGAATGGATTCTGAAATTCCCTTCTGACAGACCTAAAAATGCTGTCAGAAAACGGGCAGCTGTTCCAGCGCTGCCGACATACACCTCCGGCTGTCCGCCGTTTTTATTTTCCACAGCCGGTATTTTCCCGCCAAATCCGGTTATGCAGACCTTTGCTCCTGCTTCATCTGTTTCCACCGGAAAACCAAGTTCTTCCAGTGCATGCAGGAAACAGCGGCTGTCATCGGAAAACAGTACATTTTCCAGCTCGCTTTTTCCTTCACAAAGCGCTGCTATTAAAAGCGCACGGTTCGTAATACTTTTGGAACCTGGAACCTCTATGGCAAGCGGATGCTTTGCCGCCCTTTTTACCTCATATTTATCCTGTAATTTCATTCCGTCCTCCCATGGAAAAACATCTCCGATGCCAATGCCGCTCCCCATACAGTAAAAAAGAGACTGCAGGCAGTCTCTTTATTTTTAAAGATCATTGAACATCTGGTAGATATCGATTTTAAGCGCATCTGTATCCGGCATTCCGATAAATATGGCACCATATCTGTATCCGTCTTCATTGGAATCACAGCGGATAATTTCTACTACCGAATCAATTACTTCTTTTGTCCAGATCTGAATCTTTGTATCATAATAAGAACCAATATCCAGTTTATTCTGACAACGGAATCCGATTCCGCTTTTTGAAATATCCGTTACATCAACATGAACATACTTAAGAGTCGTAACCCCTGCTTCATCCAGTCTCTCCAGCTGTACATCCACCCCAAGATCCAGTCTTTTGTTTCTTCTCTTTTCTTCCATGTTCCCACTCCCTATCTGCTTTTGTTTCCGTAAACGCATTATATAATATAGATATTGTAATATAATTCCGGCAGTTTGACAAGAGGAAGCGGCAGTTTTTACACTGCGGCCAGCCATCGCCTGTTTTACGTGTGAATCCTGCTATACAATCAGCATCGCATCCCCGAATGAGAAAAAACGGTAAGATTCCTGTACGGCAGTCCGGTAGGCTGACAGTACATGGTCACGCCCTGCAAAAGCAGATACCAGCATCACAAGGGTGGACTGCGGCAGATGAAAGTTCGTTATCAGACCGTCGATTACCTTAAACTCATACCCCGGATAAATAAAGATATCGGTCCACCCGCTCTTTTCATGAAGCATTCCGTTTTCATCAGCGGCAGACTCCAGTGTTCTGGTACTCGTGGTACCTACAGAAATCACTTTATGTCCAAGCTTTCTTGCGCAGTTAATCTTTTCTGCCGCCTCCGCAGAAACCATATAAAATTCTGAATGCATATGGTGCTCCAGAATATTGGCAGTCTTAACCGGACGAAACGTGCCAAGACCGACATGAAGCGTTATTTCTGCAATCTCCACTCCCTTCTGGCGCACCTGTTCCAGCAGTTCCTTTGTAAAATGTAGACCTGCCGTCGGAGCGGCTGCAGAACCGTCATGCTTTGCATATACGGTCTGGTAACGGTTTTTGTCCTGCAGCTGGTGTGTGATGTAAGGCGGCAGCGGCATTTGTCCGAGACGGTCTAAAATTTCCTCAAAAATTCCTTCATAAGAAAACTGAATCAGCCGGTTGCCGTCTTCTGCCACATCAATAACCTTACCGGTCAAAAGACCATCGGCGAACACAATTGTTGTACCGGGTTTCGCCTTTTTCCCTGGCTTTACCAGTGTTTCCCAGATATCATTTTCCAAGCGTTTTAAAAGCAGTATTTCAATTCCTGCACCAGTCTCCTTTTTTGTGCCGAATAAACGCGCAGGAATTACCTTTGTATTATTAATCACCAGGCAGTCTCCGGGATTCAGGTATTCCAGAATATCTGTAAATTTTCTGTGTTCTACCATTCCGCTTTTTCTGCCAAGTACCATAAGGCGGGAGGCAGAGCGGTCCTTAAGGGGATCCTGCGCGATCAGCTCCTCAGGAAGTTCATAATCAAAATCTTTTACATCCATGTCAGACCTGCTCTCCTATGCGCGAAGCGTAATTCCAAGATCCTTTTCCAGGTTCTTAAGAATTTTCTTCACGAAACCTTCTGTCATCTCACTGTTAAATTCCTCTTCACGCGGTGTAAAAACAACTGTAAACGCCATGCTCTTTTTGCCTGGTCCAAGCTGGATTCCTTCATACACATCAAAAAGTTTTACATCCGTGACATAGCTGCAGGCATTTTTAATTCCGTTTTCAATCTGCGCACAGGTAATGTCTTTATCTGCCACAAAGGCGAAGTCCCGTTTCTCCTGGGCATATTTCGGGAGCGGCGTATACATCTGTGTCTTTGCATACCACTGGGAAAGAACACGCAGGTCAAGTTCCATTACAAACGCCGGAACACGCATATCCAGTTCATCCATAAGTTCATATGCCACTTTTCCCAGATATCCGATTTTCTCACCCTCACAGAATACTTCCGCCGTCTGGTACGGATGCAGGAACGGTTTTTCTGCTGGCTCATAGGTAAACTCTAAATCCAGTGTTTCTGCCACAGTTTCTGAAAATCCCTTTAGTGTATAAAAGGATTCTTTTTCCCCAAACACACCGACGCACAGGGTTTCCCTCTCATCCGGGTATTGGGTAAGCGGCAGCTCATCCGGAATAAATATATTTCCAAGCTCAAAAATCCTGCCTTCCAGAATGCCCTTTTTCTGGTTGCCAGCCAGTGCATGCAGCATCTGCGGAACAAGCGTTGTACGCATCAGGGACAGATCCACATTAATCGGATTAACCAGCCGGATGGCATGACGCTCTTTTGCATCTTCCGGAAAACGTAACAAATCCAGATCCGAAGGGGAAAAGAAGGAATAATGAATCCCTTCATAAGCGCCTGCAGCACAAAGTGCCTGTTTTATTTTCAGCTCCTTTTTCTGCTTTGCATTTAATCCGCCCATTGTCACTTTTGCAGTCGGCATAAAAGACGGAATTACTTTGTCATAACCGTACATCCGGATGACTTCTTCCGCAATATCCGGATAAGAATCAATATCCTCACGGTAAGCTGGCACCTGGATTGTAAGCTCATCCCCTGAAATAACCGGGGAGAAATTAAGTCCTGTTAAAATGCGAAGAATTTCCTCATTCGGAACTTCAATACCAATCACTCCATTAACGCGTTTCACACTGACCTTCATCTCCTGCGGCTCTATGGAATTTCCTGTGGAAAATTCTTCATGTGTGGAAGAAATTTTACCGCATCCAAGCTCTTCCACCAGGTGTAGCGCCCGTTTCATGGCCATAACAGTTGTATATTCGTATACCCCTTTGGAATACATGGCACTGGAATCAGAGGACTGTCCAAGCGCACGGGAGCTTTTTCTGATGTTGTCACGGACAAATTTGGCAGCTTCAAATGTCACTGCTTTAGTGGTATCCAGAATTTCAGAATTCAGACCGCCCATAATTCCGGCAAGCGCCACCGGCTTTTTACCGTCACAGATTACAAGACTGGAGGAGTCCAGTTCAAATTCCTTCTCATCCAGTGTGACGATTTTTTCTCCCTGTCCTGCACGCCTGACGGTAATACTGTTCCCTTCCAGATATGCATCGTCAAACGCATGCATCGGCTGTCCAAGCTCCCTTAAAATATAGTTGGTAATATCCACGATGTTTGAAATGGAACCAATTCCGGTCAGAGCAAGCCTGCGGCGCATCCATGCCGGAGACTGTTCAATTTTTACATCATAAATATAATGTGCGATATAGCGCGGACACAAATCCGGCGCTTCCACACTTACGGTAAAGCCTTCTTTTTTTATGTCGGTTTCTGTGTAGTCCAGAGCCGGCATTTTGCATTCTTTTCCAAGTACGGCTGCAACCTCCCTGGCAATTCCATAAATACTCTGGCAGTCCGGCCGGTTTGCAGTAACGGCAATATCGAAAATCCAGTCATCCAGACCGAGTAACGGCTTTACATCCGTTCCTGCAGCAGCATCTTCCGGCAAAACAAGCAGTCCGTTATAACCGGCCCCCGGATATAAATCCTCATTCAGTCCAAGCTCCACCCCTGAACAGAGCATTCCATGGGATTCATATCCGCGCAGCTTGCCTTTTTTTATCTTCATGACGCCTTCAATGGTAACATGGTCTTTTGCCGTTGCATAAACCGTTGCGCCCACAAGTGCCAGCGGATATTTTCCGCCTGTATGCACATTGTCCGCCCCGCAGCAGACCTGAAAAACCCCGTGTTCTCCTGCGTCCACCTGGCACAGGCTTAAATGTGTCTCCGGAATCGGTTCACACTCCTTTACTTCTCCAACTACCACATGACTGATATCTTTTCCTGTTTCAGTCAGCTCTTCTACTTCAAATCCGCAGGAAAACAGTTTTTCCTCCAGCTCCTGCGGGGTTATATCTATATCCACATATTCTTTTAACCAGCTTAATGGTGCTAACATAACATGCCTCCTTATTTTTCAGAAATCAGTCATCAATCTGCTTTAATACACGCAGATCAGATTCAAACAGTAATTTGATATTGTTAATACCATATTTTAACATGGCGATTCGCTCAATCCCGATACCGAATGCAAATCCGCTGTATTCGTCCGTATTGATTCCGCAGCCTTCCAGAACCCTGTGGTTGACAACACCTGCACCAAGTACTTCAATCCAGCCGGTTCCCTTGCAGAGTCTGCAGCCTTTTCCGCCGCACTCAAAACAGCTTACATCCACTTCGACCGACGGCTCCGTAAACGGGAAATAAGACGGACGCAGACGTGTTGTTACATTCTTACCGAAAATTCTGCGGGCAAATTCCTCCAGCATCCCTTTTAAATCACAGAGGGTAATTCCATGGTCGACCACAAGTCCTTCCATCTGCGTAAACATCGGGGAATGCGTCGCATCATCATCAGAACGGAACACCTTTCCCGGTGAAATAATTTTAATCGGCGGTTTCTCCTTCTCCATAACATGAATCTGTCCTGCAGACGTCTGGGTACGGAGCAGAAATTCCGGGGACAGGTAAAAGGTATCCTGCATATCCCTTGCCGGATGGTCGTCCGGCGTATTTAATGCAGTAAAATTATAATAATCCGTCTCAATCTCTGTGCCCTCATATATTTCAAATCCCATGGATGCAAAGATATCTGTCAGCTGGTTTCGTACCTGCGTCACCGGATGAAGATTTCCCTTCTCATGCTTTTCGGCAGGCATGGTTACATCGATTTTTTCTTTTTCATACCGCAGACGCAGCGCCTCTGCCTCAAACGCTTTCTTCTTTTCATCCAGAATCGCTTCAATTGCCTCACGCGTTTCATTCACCCACTGTCCGACTTTCGGTCTGTCTTCCGGCGCCACTTCCTTCATTTTTTTAAGGACGGCTGTAAGCTCTCCCTTTTTTCCAAGAACTGCAGAACGGACTTCGTTTAATCTGTCAAGTCCTTCGGAATTCTCGATTTCAGCAATTGCATGTTCCCTGATTTTTTGCAGTTTTTCCTTCATCATTTTCTCCTTTTCGATTTTTTCTTTCAAAATTTTTAAGATTTTTCCAGATATTGTGGTCGGTTCATGTCACTTCCCCAAAATAGACTTTTCTTCCAAAACCAGGAATAATTTATGCATAAAAAAAATCCCCTGCAATTTTCCAATTGCAAGGGACGAAAAATTCCGCGTTACCACCCTGGTTCCTGTATCATTATTTCCCTGTGGGAAATATTTTTGTCATAACAGGCTCTCATTTCTGCTTAACGTGCAGTCTCCGTTGCATTCATTGCACAGCTCCTGTGGGGAAATTCGTTTTCTAACCTGAACTTAAGGAAGCTTACAGCCAGCGACTTCCTCTCTCTGCAAGTGTATTAGAAACTACTGAACACATTCATTGCCTTTACATATCACATTTGATTGTCATTTTAACACAAGAAATCTTCTCCTGCAAGCATTTTTTCGTTTTGAGATTCTGCTAATCAAAAACATCTGTTATTTCCACATCACTGTAATAAAAATTCAAAATCTCCTGCCAGCTCTTTCCTTCTTTTCCCATACAGTCTGCCCCGTACTGGCTCATGCCAATACCATGGCCAAAGCCGCCGCCTGCCAGTACAATTTTTCCATTCTTCTGGCTTTTTACTTCAAAGCAGGCGCTTGGCACGGAAGAATAATCCGTCCGCTTTGTCCCGTCGGCAAGTTTTAGTGAAAGCAGGTATTTTCCGAGTGCAAACCTGATATCATTTTCTTTTTCATAGGTCCGCTCTCCCTGTTCAAAGACAATGGTCAGAGATAAAACATACCCTGATTTACTCCTCTCATTTACTTTCAGGCTTTTTAACCGTCCGTATTTTTCATCCATACCAAGCTCGCCTGAAAGTGTTGCCGTCCATCTGTAGTAAGGGGAATCTGCATCATACGACTCCACGGAATCAGAAATAAATTTGTGAAAAGTTCTCTTTTTTGACAAATTTTTCGTTTTTTCCTTTGTATGGTTTTCGGCGGTAAGGTATCCCGGCGATTTTGCATCCCATACTTCTAAGTCTTCCGAATATCCCGAAGAGGTAGAATAATAATAGCATTCAATCAGCTTCCCTTTATAGGTAAGAACCAGTCCTGCAGTATCTTCAACTGCCCGGTCCGTCACGTCATAGGTGGAGGCGGCATGATAAACCTGGAAGGCTGTCGTATCATCCAGGTTTGCACCGTACTTTGCATAGGTATCATTCCTTATCTGCTGGTAGGCAAATGTCCGTGCACAGACTGCCTGTGCCTTTAATGCTTCATAGGAAAAACTGACAGGCATCTCCGAAGGCAGTACATAACGCACGTATTCTTCAATGGGCAGTTCGTTAATTAAAACATAACCGCCTTTCTCCTTACGGATAATAAAATCCCCCGCATATCCGGATTTTCTGCTTTTTCCGTTGGCATCACAGATATAAAGCTGTCCTTTATCTGTATGAATGCGCAGTTCCTTTCCGTTTTTACAGCCCTTCAGACATTTTTTTGCTTCCGTAATATTTTTTTTGGCGACAGATGATTTGTCAACAGTGTATGAAGCGTCACATGTTATGTAAATATTGGGATAAAGCACCTCGTTACCGTTTTTCAGCAGTACCCTCACATTATCAACCTGGTCTTTTTTATACTGTACCATTGCACATGCCTGACCTTCTGCCACGACAAGTTCCACTTCAGAATTTCCAATCACAAGATTTCTGACCGAAGTCTGGCGGACCTGCACAGATTCCTCTGTTTCATCTGTCACCAGATAAACTGGAAGTGTTTCGCTGCATGGAAGGGGTTCATATCCATCAATCTGCACGGAATTTTCGGAATAACTGGCAAGGGTTCCTTTCACACTTCCGCTTTTTGCATATATTTTTGTAATCTTGCCTTGCGAAAGTTCAATATCAGCCACACCCGTATAATTACTGGAAGCTGTTTCTTTTGCAAGATAATTTTTCCCATCATAAAGTACGATAATTTCATTTTTTCCATTTGCCCTGATATATGCATTATCCAATGTACCACTGAACGATTCCTCAAAGTGTTCTTTTGGAATCTCTTTATCAGCCGTTTGGGACAGATGAGATACAATCATAAATGTCACAATGACAGCCGCAGCTGTAAGAATCAGCAGGGCAATCCCCAGTATTTTCATTTTGTCATTTTTTTTCATAATTTAAACTCCTAAGGTTATATTTCAGGGCAAACTTAAGGAGCTGCCAAAATAGCAGCTCCCCTCGTCTTAAGTATATTATGAATTTTATCTTAAGTATCCCATGTTATTTTTCTTATGCATAACCCAAAATGCCGGTTCCTGCAATTTAGACTCCTAGCGCATGCTAGGTGGGTGACCGCAGCTTACCTTCTGCCTTCCACTGATACGAGGCGGCCTGACATCCAGTAAAATCATATAGGAATCCCGTTTAAAGTAGATGTAGGTTCTAAATAGCAGGAGTTGTCGAACATTCCAGGCTTAGGATTTATCTTTTGTACTCTTTTGTTTTTTCTCTTTTGTAACTGTCTTTATTATACTTTATTATCCCATGAATTTCAATGATAAATTCTAAGTACATTCTTCCAAATTTCCCATGGAAAATTTATGTAATTAGAACAAATGTCTGGTAATGGTCACCGGTATAATAAATCAGACCGTCGCTGGAATAAATAATCCGCTCTGTTCCCCTTTCCAGGGCACCCAAAGTATTAATGTCACATTCTTAATAAATACGTTCTTTTGTATGGTCCAGTTTATTTTCAAAATCCCTGTATACATCTCCTCCAATACATTTATATTTTGCATACGGCAAAAGCGAACCTCCGCTCCATCCCAGATTCTGTGCTTCTGTTTTTGTAATAAAATTTGCCGGAAGCTTTCCGTATGTACGCAGATATTCTGCGACCTTTTCCCTGCTGGTATAAATACCGTCCTCTGTTATGGCATCGCTTTCCCCGGATAAGACATGCACGGTACAGGAATAGCTTTTCCCGCCGCATCTGGCAGTAATAACTGCAGTCCCGACCGATTTTGCCTCAATAGTTCCATTTTCGCAAAAAGCAATCTTCTGGTTTGAAGAAAACCATGCAGTCTTAAATGCTGCATTTTTTAATATAATAGTTTCTTTTGTTCCATAATTAATTGTCAGCTCAGTTTTACTTAAATAAGTCTTTTGTACCTTTACTTTACACTGGTAAGTCCTGCCGGCACATTTTGCAGTAATAACCGCAGTTCCGCCCTTTTTTGCCTTAACTTTCCCTTTCTGGGAAACTGTGGCGACACTTTTGTTTTTCGATTTCCAGGATACATTCTGCTTTGCATTTTTTAGCTTTAGCTGGTATGCCTGCCCCTCTTTTAAGGTTAGGGAAGTTTTATTTAATGCGGGCTTTACAGCTGCGGAAGCATCAGGTATAAAACGAATCACAAGAATCAGTGCCAGAAAAAACATAAAGAATTTTTTTATTGAATATTTTTGAATACGCATAGAACTCATCCTCCTTTCCTGTATAAAAATCAGGAGAACACCTTAGTGTCCTCCTGAATGAATAAACCGTATTATGACAGAGCGTCAACTAACTTCTTAAGAGCTGCAAGAGCCTCATCCGGAAGCTTGTCATAACCTTCCTTCTTAACTGCGAAATCTTCCACAGCCTTTACACGGTTCTCCATTGCATTCTTAAGGGCAGCCTTGTACTCTGCATTGTTAAGATCCGGATTAAAGTCAGCAGACTTTCCTGACCAGTCATACATAATCTCGATATCCTCGAAATTGCCCCACTTCTCGAACTTAGCCTTTCCTTCAACGATTGTCTCTAAGATTCCGAGTGTATCGGCAGGCTTACACTTCGTTCCCATGAAATCACCGGTATTAACAATATAGCAGTCTACATTCTTCTCTTCTACCAGCTTCTTGAACTTCTCATAGTCATTTACCAGCGGATAGGTTCTGAACGGGTTTGCATACGGTACGATACGAAGCGCATTCAGGTCTGTTCCTGCTGCCACACGCTCTGCTGTGGATGTCTTTGTTGCAAGTGTTGCACCCATAACGGAAGCAAGGGCTGCTCCCTTAAGCTTAATTACCGGCGGAATGGTCGGATCTTTCATAATCCAGAAAATTGCATTAACCGGGGCATCAATCTTATCCACACGGTTTGGAGACCATAACTTGGACTTGATTGCCCGTCCGTTACCATTACGGATATCCTCTGTCACAAGCTGGATCTTTCCGTTCTCATCCAGGGTTGCAGAACAGTTCTGTGCTGTCAGCAGATATTCGTTATCCGGGCATCCGGTAGGATAATCTGCTGTCTTGTCAAAGTAGGTCGGCTCAAGTGCGATGGATGCGCAGGTATCTGTATTGATAATGAACGCGTCATCATGAAGTACCTTGATACCACCGAATGAATCATATTTTCCGCCGTGCTTTGCATGTGTAAGGGTTGACTTACCGGAGCCTGAAAGACCATATACGGAAGCAACGAATTTCTTTCCGCCCTCCAGGGAGTATTCCTTCTGTCCGCCGTGGCAGGATGCATAACCATTACGGTTTGCAAGAGCCCATGCCATAGTAAGGGTTCCTTTCTTGTGCTCACCGAAATATCTCATACCAAGAATTGCTGCGCAGTTTTCATTGGTATCGAAGTAGCAGAGGGTAAGCGGGTCGCTTAAGCAGCTGTAATCAACATCCGGTGCATCATGCGGTGCCCACTGCGGGTCGGAGAAAATATAGATATCCGGCTCGTTTCCGTCTGCAATCGGCTTGGAACTCTTATACATCTTTACATATTCATCAGACATATACTGGAAATTTAACATCCAGTTGTAAAGAATGTTTTCTTCTCCTTCCGGAATCAGAAGATGTGCCTTAACCATGAATTCAGGATCCAGTCCGATGAAGCACTCTGCATGGTAAAGGGTTTTCCAGCGGGTCTCATATACCGCATCCATAACCACCTTGTCCAGCTTGGCATCATCCACGCCCGGCTCACCTTTAATTCGGCGTGCTGCTGCGTAGCGTCCGGTAACTGCACCATCGTTGAATAAAAGAACCTTGGCATCCTTTTCAAGACCAAATGTCTCGCCATCCTTGACCGGCATATCGGTTACGATGGTTCCCGGTGAATTCTTTGCCAGCTCGTAAGCTTCTTTTAAGGTATTTACCTTTACTACATTGTTGCCGTAAAAAGCGGCCTCGATGATGGAACGGGTTTTGGAAAAACCAACTTTGCCAGCACCGATTTCATTCAGCGGATAATACGCTTTTGTTGCCATAAAACATGTCCTCCTTAAACTATAATTATAGGATTTTACCTAAATATT
Source organism: uncultured Lachnospiraceae bacterium (assembly GCA_947566705.1). GTDB lineage: Bacteria > Bacillota > Clostridia > Lachnospirales > Lachnospiraceae > Roseburia. Next base: position 29,442 of record CANOLA010000021.1, read on the forward strand.
CCATAGTAAATATCATACACTATGTTATTTTTTTGTCAATCTTTTTAGGGAAAATATTTTTTTTTCGCCGTTTTCATCTGATGGGAAAACCCTGCCAGGGCAATTAAAAATACGAAAAGCTCCATCAGTCCCCATATGCGTCCCACGGCAATCACCCCGGTGTCACAAAGTACCTCAAACACGCCGGTTGCCGCTGCCACCACCCCGAACAGAAACATGGGCGGTATGATGTCCTTTAAATATTCTGCAGTTTTCCTGCACTTTCCTATTTCATTCTCGGACAGGACAAGCGGACTGATTTTTCCGGTTTTCTTCATATAAACTGCCACAACTGCCAGATAAATGCCAACGCAGGCAATTGCAATATCCATAAGCAGAACTGATTTCATATGCACTCTCCTTCTTCTGTGCTGTAATGCCCTTTTTCAGGCATTACCTGCACTTTTATTTCAAATCCCAATAATTATTCTACCACTTCTTCCGCCGGTATGGAAATATTTTTTCGGCAAATTCAGGCAAAATGGATTGAAAAAGACATGACAATATAGTAAAATGTACGTATACACGAAAAAGGAGCGACAAATATGAATATCAATGAGCTGACAATCTTAATCTGTGATGATTCGATACTGGCAAGAAAACAAATCAAAGACATCCTGTCTACTCTCGGTACTCCTGTCTTTGCTGAAGCAACAGACGGCCAGGGAGCCGTTGACAAATACAAAGAGATTAAGCCGGATCTTGTTTTTCTTGATATTGTAATGCCAAAGAAAGACGGAAACGCTGCAATCCAGGAGATCATGGAATTCGACCCTGACGCAACCATTATCATCGCCTCTTCCGTTGGAACACAGTCACAGCTGAAAAGCGCCATTGAGGCTGGTGCCAGGGACTTTGTCCAGAAGCCTTTAGATAAAAACCAGGTTCTTACTATTGTAAATAATTTCCTCGAAGGGAGATAATATATGTACACACAATTTTTTGGCAACTATCTGCTTGCAAACGGTTATGTTACGCAGGAACAGCTTTTTTCCGCCATGCGGCGTCAGGCAGACAAACACATCAAACTTGGAACCATCGCAATGCATGCCGGTTACATGACAGCTTCAGAAGTGGATACGGTCTATATCCGGCAGACACATGAAGACCGTAAGTTTGGCGAACTTGCAATTGAGGAAGGATTTCTTTCCAATGAACAGACCATTGAACTTTTAAGGCTTCAGGTTCCTGATTTTCTCGGACTTGGACAGGTTTTTCTGGATGACGGAATTCTTACCAACACAGAATTTGAAAATATTCTGGCTGACTACCGTTCCCAGAACGAACTGGTTGATCTGGATATGCTGATTGAGGAACCGGAAGCTATTACAAAGCTTTTTGAAAATTTCCTCATCGTTGCTGAAACACCGATTACCCATAACGGACATATGTTTACCGAACTGCTCTTCAACAACTTTGTCCGCTTTGTCGGAGAGGATTACACACCTATTACCGTTGAGGAACTTACCGAGTTTCCGGCGGAATGCTGCGTAAAACAGGAAATCAAAGGAAATTACTCCATTGTAACTTATCTGGCAATGGATGAAGAAACGGCAATTGCTTTTGCTTCCCGTTATGCTGAAGAGAATTTTGAAGCATATGATGAATATGTACAGGCTTCCCTGGAAGACTTTTTAAATTTACATAACGGTCTTTTTATTGTTAATGTTTCCAATGATTCTTCCACAGAGCTTTCCATTGGAACACCGGAGCATGTTGAAGAACCGCTTCTGCTCTTTGACCATGTGACCTATCATTTTCCAATTCTGTATACTTTTGGAACCGTGCATTTTCTTATCGAAGCTGTCAAGCTTGACGATTAAAAGAAACCCCCGCTGAACTCAGCGGGGGTTTTGTTATTCCTTTTTATTTTACTTTTAAAAACTCTTTTACCACTTCCAGCATATCTTCCACTTCACACACCACGTCATGAAGTACCGGTGCGTTCCTGATTTCCTCAATTGCCCGTGGAATTTTTACACGTCCGATTTTTGACAGTTCGTCTGCCAGTTCAAAATCATCCATTTTGTCGTATTCCGGATTAATTGCAGTCATCACACTTCTTGTAAATTTAAACGGACTTGCTGTACTTGCAATCACAGTTTTTGTCTGGTCTTTTGTATCCGCCTGGTATTTATGGAATACAGCGGACGCTACTGCTGTATGCGTATCAATAATATATCCGCAGTCCTCATAAATCTTTTTAATTGCTGCCGCAGTCTCCTCTTCACTGGCATAGTTTCCATAGAAACCGGAAAGCTGCGCGCGCATTTCCTCTGTAATCTCATATCTGCCTTCGTTTGCAAGCGCTTCCATCAGCTTTTTGTTCTTTTCGGCATCATTTCCGGCAATCCGGTAAATAAGCCGCTCAAGATTGGAAGAAATTAGAATATCCATGGACGGGGAACTTGTCAGGATAAAATCACGGTTTTTATCGTATGCCCCGGTTTGGAAGAAATCAACAAGGACTTTATTTTCATTGGATGCACAGATTAACTTTGCAATTGGAAGTCCCATATTCTTAGCATAAAAAGCTGCCAGAATATTACCAAAGTTTCCGGTTGGCACAACCACATTGATTTTCTCATCCTTTGCAACCACGCCTTTTTTGTATAATTTTGCATAGGCATACACATAATATGCCACCTGCGGAATCAGACGTCCAATGTTAATGGAATTGGCTGATGAAAACTGGAATCCGGCTGCATCCAGCTCTGCGGCAAGCGCACTGTCGTTAAACATCTTTTTGACCCCTGTCTGCGCCTGGTCAAAGTTCCCATTGATCCCAACTACAAATGTATTGTCCCCTTTCTGGGTTACCATCTGCTTTTCCTGAATCGGACTTACCCCGTTCTTTGGATAGAATACAATGATCTTTGTCCCCTCTACTCCGGCGAAACCTGCAAGTGCGGCCTTTCCGGTATCACCGGAGGTGGCTGTTAAAATAACAATATCATTTTTCACATTGTTCTTTTTTGCAGAGGTAATCAGAAGATGCGGGAGAATCGAAAGCGCCATATCCTTAAATGCAATGGTCGGCCCGTGAAACAGCTCAAGGTAATTCGCATTGTCTGCTTCTGTAATCGGCACAATCTCTTCTGTGTCAAATTTACTGTCATATGCCCTGCGGATGCAGTCCTTTAATTCTTCTTCGGTAAAATCCGTGAAAAAACGGCTCATAACCGCGTAGGCAGTTTCCTGGTAGTTCATATCTGCCAGTTCTTCGATACTGATATCCAGCGACGGAATGGTCTCCGGTACAAACAGCCCCCCGTCGTCTGCAAGCCCCTTTAAAATTGCGGCGGATGCAGTCATTTTTATTTTGTCATTTCTGGTACTTGAATACATTAAATCCATTGTTCTTCCTCGTTTTTAAAAATTTAAACTGTAACGTTTGATATTTTATTCTCTTTTTGTACTTCCCGTTCATTATAGAAAAAAAAACAAGTGGTGTCAATTAAATTATGGTATAATAAGCAAAGAACGCTTGTTATAATAAACAAAAGGCGTTTATCAATCATTAACTAAGGAGAATCAACCATGAAACCAGGCGTCTATCCTGCAGTCCGAACCAACGGAAGCGCTTACTTCCGTTCCAGCATCACCTTCCGCGGAAAACATATCAGTCTTGGCAGCTATGATACGGAAGATGAGGCTCACAGTGCCTATACAGACGCCTCCCGGATTTTAAACTGTGAACTGTCCATTGATGATGCATTTGAACAGTTCCAGACCATTCCATTTGACAAACTGGTTTCCCTTATTAATTTCCGGGATAACAATATGTATATACCAAATCCCATCTATCTGCAGAAACACCATTTCAGTTATTATCTGGATACCAGCCGGGAGCTGAAGTTTGATATTGACGACCTGTTTTATTACAGTGAACACAAAATTCTCCAGCGAAAGGGGCATCTTTATGTCAACGACTACGGCATGCAGGTTACCATACAGAGCCGCTATGGGATTAAAAGCCATGCCGTCTGCGGACGGGATTACCGTTTTGTCAACGGTGATACGAATGATTACCGTTATTCAAATATCGAAGTCATCAACCCTTACTTCGGTGTGGCACGGTTTGAAAAGGCCGGACAGTTCTGCTACCGGGTACGGATTCATATTAATGGAAATTACACCATTGGCACTTACCATGACGAAATCCGCGCTGCCATCGCCTACAACAAAGCTGTTGATATGGCAAAACAGGCAGGCATACAGAAAGAATTTCCTGAAAACTACATTGAAAGTCTTTCTGCACGGGAATACGCGGATCTCTATATCGGAGTAAAAATCTCTCCCAGATATATTCAGTTTCTGGAAAGCCTTAACGGTTCTGGTTAATATAGTTTACCAGTCCTTCACAGTCAATGATTTTCTGCATGAACGGCGGGAACGCCTGGCCCTGGTAGGTTTTTCCCGTTGTGACGTCTGTAATCACCCCGGAATCAAAATCAACTTTAACCTCATCTCCTGCTGCAATTTCCACTGCAGCCTCTGGACATTCGATAATCGGCAGTCCAATGTTAATGGAATTCCGGTAAAAAATACGTGCAAATGTCTCTGCAATCACACAGCTGACCCCGGATGCCTTAATTGCAATCGGTGCATGCTCCCTTGAGGAACCGCAGCCGAAGTTTTTGTTTGCAACAATAATATCCCCTTCGTTTACTTTCTCATAAAATCCCTGGTCAATATCCTCCATACAGTGTTCGGCAAGCTCCTTTGGGTCAGAGGAATTTAAGTATCTTGCCGGAATAATAACGTCTGTATCCACGTTGTCTCCGTATTTAAATACGCTTCCATGTGCTTCTTTCATGTTTCTGCCTCCTGACTATTATAAAAAACTGCTATTGGCCGTACATCAAAGATGTACGACAGCATCCGGACCGGAAATCCTGCCGGTTACCGCGCTTGCCGCTGCCACTGCAGGACTTGCAAGATAGACCTCAGACTCCACATGTCCCATACGTCCAACAAAGTTACGGTTTGTCGTGGATACACAGCGTTCCCCTTTTGCAAGAACACCCATGTAACCGCCAAGGCACGGACCGCAGGTCGGTGTACTTACAATTGCTCCCGCTTCGATAAAGGTTTTCAGCAGTCCTTCCTGCATGGCATCCAGGTAAATCTGCTGGGTGGCCGGAATCACTATAACACGGACTCCCTCTGCCACTTTTTTGTCCTTTAATATTTCGGCTGCAGTCCTTAAGTCTTCCATCCTGCCGTTGGTACAGGAGCCGATGACAACCTGGTCAATTTTTACTTCACCCACTTCGTCAATGGTTTTTGTATTTTCAGGAAGATGCGGAAATGAAACCGTTGGCTTTAAGGTACTTAAGTCAATGGTATACTCCCTGTCATATTCAGCATCCGCATCTGCTTCATACGTTACAAACGGTCTTTTTGAATGCTCTTTCATATAGGAAACTGTCAGCTCATCCACCGGGAAAATCCCATTCTTTCCGCCCGCTTCAATCGCCATATTTGCAATGGTAAAACGGTCATCCATGGACAGATTCTTTATCCCGTCCCCGGTAAACTCCATGGACTGGTAAAGAGCACCGTCCACACCAATCATTCCGATAATATGAAGAATTACATCTTTTCCGCTTACCCATCTGGAAGGCTTTCCGGTAAGCGTAAATTTTATGGCAGACGGAACCTTAAACCAGGCTTTTCCGGTTGCCATTCCTGCCGCCATATCAGTACTTCCGACACCTGTCGAAAAAGCACCAAGCGCTCCGTAAGTGCAGGTATGGGAATCTGCGCCAATAATCACATCACCTGCAACAGTAAGACCTTTTTCCGGCAAAAGTGCATGTTCAATTCCCATCTTTCCAACATCAAAATAATTACTGATATCATGTTTGCACGCAAACTCCCTGACGCATTTGCAGTGCTCTGCAGACTTAATATCCTTATTCGGTGCAAAATGGTCCATGACCAGCGCGATTTTGTCCTTGTGGAACACGCCGTCCACCTTCATTTTTTCAATTTCGTGAATTGCGACCGGAGAGGTAATATCATTACCTAAAACCAGATCAAGTTCTGCCTCTATCAGCTGCCCTGCACTGACAGAAGGCAGTCCCGCATGTGCTGCGAGAATTTTCTGGGTCATTGTCATTCCCATGGTATTCTCCTCCTTGTTTCTTATTCATACAAGCATTTTACCACATCCCATTTCATAAATAAAATACATAATAAACATATTTACCATAACTGCGCTGCATGATATAATGTAAGTAAAGAAACGGACAGTGCCAGAACGGAGGAGCACCCATGAACCAGAATTTATCATCTTACTGGATTTTTTATACTGTTGCAGGCGCCGGAAATATTTCAAAAGCAGCCAAAGAACTTTATATCAGCCAGCCTGCCATCAGCAAATCCATCCAGAAGCTGGAGGAAAACTTAGGATGCAGGCTTTTTTCCAGAAGCTCCCGCGGCGTCCAGCTGACAGACGAAGGACAGCTTTTGTACGGACACGTCAGAGAGGCCTTTGACACTTTAAGCACCGGAGAGGAAAAACTAAAACGCTCTATTGAGCTTGGCGTGGGACATCTGCAAATCGGCGTCAGTACCACACTCTGCAAGCATATGCTTCTGCCCTGCTTAAAGGAATTTATTCGGAAAAACCCGCATATCCGTATTTCCATCAGCTGCCAGTCTACCAACGATACACTGCATCTGCTGGATGAGAATAAAATTGATATCGGATTAATCGGCAGACCGGAAAACCTAAAGAATATGAGTTTCTATTTTTTAGGTGAGATTGAGGATATCTTTACGGCAAGTCCGGATTATCTTGCCAATCTGAAAAAACGCGGAACCGGCAGCGACATTCTGGAAAATGCAACGCTTATGCTGCTTGACAAAAATAATATGACAAGGCGCTATATTGACGATTATCTGCAGGAAAACCATATTACAGCAGCTGATTTTATTGATATTTCGGATATGGATTTACTGATAGAATTTGCAAAAATCGGAGTAGGCGCTGCGTGTGTCATTAAAAATTTTGTATCCAGGGAGCTTGCTGACGGCAGTCTGGTTGAAATTCCTTTAAAAATTCCAATCAAAAAACGAGAGGTTGGTTTTGCCTGCAGGGAGCATGTAAAACCTTCCAGGGCATTACAGACCTTTATTGACTTTTTTACCACAAATATACCGGAGAAAAAAAATCTTCCGGATTCAAAGAAAGGATCATACTGCATATGAAAGAACAAATTCACACCATACCAATTTCAGAAGCCATGGAAAACGCCGGAGAATGTCCGTTCTGCTATATTGAGCGGCGCACGGAGGAACACATGATGAACTTTGTACTCGGACACGGGGCATCCTATATGGAGGCTGACATCCGCGATATGACAGACCGTGAAGGCTTCTGCCGTGCACATTTTAAAAAGATGTTCGATTTCGGCAACTCCCTGGGAAATGCATGGATTTTAAAAACGCTTTATAAACGCCATCTGGAGGAAATGGACAAAGAGTTTAAAAATTTCAAACCGGAAAGCTCCGGGAAAAAGGGACTTTTTGGGAAAAAAGCAGAATCAGACAATAGTATTGTGGACTGGATCAACCGCAGGGAATCCTCCTGCTTTATCTGCACCAGTGTCAGCAACACATTTCATGCCTATATGAAAACATTTTTTAACATGTACAAAAGTGATGCGGATTTTCGCAGACAGGTCGCCGAAACCAAAGGCTTCTGCCTTGACCACTTTAAGGTACTCTGTGAAGGCGCAGACACCATGCTTACGGACAAAGAACGGAAGGATTTCTATGATACCATGCTTCCTCTTATGAAAGAAAATGTAAACCGTGTTTATGAAGACATCGCATGGTTTGTGGAAAAATACGATTACAAAAACCGTGATGCAGACTGGAAGAATTCCAAGGACGCCATCCAGCGCGGAATGCAAAAGCTGCGCGGAAGCGACCCTTCTCTCCCGCCGCATGTGTTAAAAAAATAATTTCCGAATGATTTTATGTCCTGCATACATAAGCAGAATGCAGAGTATCACCAGAAAGGCATATCCGGCCAGGTATCCGGGGTTTCCCCACCAGTCTGCAAGCAGTTCCAGCGGGGAACCTTCGGATGGCCAGTTCACGAACATATAATTCGTATGAAAATGCTTGTCAAAAAAATAAACCGGAGCAACTGTCAGCGCAAGAAACGCAATAACCTGCAAGATTTTTCCGGATTCCGGCACAATCTTATGCGAATACAGCATGGCGGACACATACATTACGATTTCAATATGGAACAGAAATCCCTCAATGGTGATAAAATGCACCAGGGGATAAAACGCCCAGTTTGGGAAAACCAGTGCAAGCACTGTCCCGGGCAGTCCCAGGGTATACAGCACCTGCCCCGTCCATTTCCATCCGGTCATACAGTGCAGGGCACACAGTATTCCCGTCAGGCTGCACAGATGAAACGGAAGCTCATAAAGAAGCTGTTCATGTATGATAATAATATAAATTATCCGAAGCAGTATCCATGCCGGCATGGAATATGCAAGAATCTGCTCTGCCCGTCTTCTTTTACTGCTGTCTGCTTTTATATAATAACACATAAAACAGACGGTAAACAGGATACAAATGAACAGCCAGACCAGATGTCCTGTGTGAAACAGTCCAAACCCGATTCCATCGGGCATTTGTGTCTCATATGTAAAAAAATATTCCAAATATGAAATCTTCACTCTTATCCCTGACTTTCAAAAATATGTCTTATTTATGCTATTATTACCAGCTTTTGATAATTCATACCGGATTGTATTTTAAATTTCTTTTTTCCGCTGATGGCTTTTACTTTTACCTTTTTGTCCAGCCCGGCTTTCTGGAACAGTTTTTTGTATTTTTTCAGGCAGCTTTTCGGGACTTTTATTACGGTGTTTTTGTTGAGTCCTAAGAATGCTCCTTTATAAATGTGGTTTAGGTTTTTGGACTTAATGGTAATTACTTTTAATTTTTTACAGTCCTGAAAAATTCCATAGCGGCTGTATGTATTTTTTTCTATATAAAAGTTTGTCACATTTTCCGGAATTTCAACGGATGTAATTCCAGCCCCCATAAAGGCAGCTGAATCTATTTTTTTCACCGAAACTGGTATTTTAACTTTCCGTAGTCTTTTACAATTACGGAACAGCCCCTCTTCAATTGTCTTCAATTTATCAGGTAAGTAAATATATTCAAGATTCTTGCATTCGGCAAAAGCATATACTCCTATCTTAGTTACTTTATCAGGAATTTCAATTTTCTTTAAGTTCCAACATCCGCCAAACACACATCTGCCTATGGTGACTACTTTTTTGGGAATACAAATTTCTGGTAAATTACGGCAGGCAGAAAACGCATAATTTCCAATTTAAAGTAATATTATCTGACATGATAACTGTTTCAAGGCTCCAACAGTTTTGAAATACGCCCTCTCCTATATAAGTTACCGTGTCAGGCAGCTTAATCGTTTTTAGTTTATAAAAATCCATAAACTCCTCCCCCGGCAGACCAGTAATTCCATTTTCAATCACAAGGTGTTCAGCTTCCTCACTCCAGCACCACCACTCCGGTTCCGGGCTGTGACCGTCCAGTTCAAAATACTTCAGGTCTTTTGTTCCAGAAAAAGTCAGTGTTCTGTTTTTTCTTTCGTACTTCCATGTATTTCCATTTGCATCCTGTCCGGATAATGTTTTTCCTTTAGCAGCCAGAGTATTTCCATTCAGAAAAAACATACTTACAGCCAGAAACAGCAGGGCTGCCTTTTTTATCATCCTTTTCATTCTGCCTCCCCGTATTATTTCCATCCCTTCAAAATCGTTTCAATTATTTATTGTCAGCATTACCAGCCACTTTACATATCCCATATTTATGCCCTGATATCGTGACTCGGGTTTTTGTTACCGGACAGTCTTTTACTATAATGGGACTGAATTTCTTTTTGCCGCTGATGGCTTTCACCTTTACCTTTTTGTCCAGTCCCGCTTTATGGAACATCTTTTTGTATTTTTTCAGGCAGCTTTTCGGGACTTTTATTACGGTGTTTTTGCTGAGTCCTGAGAATGCTCCTTTATAAATGTAATTTAGGTTTTTGGACTTAATGGTAATTACCTTTAAATTTTTACATTTTTGAAATATTCCATTAGTGTCATATTCATACATTCCTTTTCCCTTATAAAAACTCATCACATTTTCTGGTATTTCCATACTTGTAATTCCAGAACCTAAAAAAGCAGCTATTTGAATTTTTTTCACTGAAGTTGGCAGTATCACTTTCAAAAGTTTTTTACAATTGCGAAACAATCCCTCTTCAATTACTGTTAAATCTTTCGGTAACTTTATGGCTTCAAGATTCTCACATTCAGCAAAAGCTAACGCTCCTATTTTAGTCACTTTTTCTGGTATTTCTAATTTTTTTATACTCTTACATCCACAAAATGCTCCCTCACCAATAGTAGTCACTTTTTCCGGTATCGAGATATCTTGTAAATTATGGCAACTAATAAATGCATTATTACCTATAGAAATAATGTTTTTTGGCATATTAATTGTTTTCAATTCTCTGCAATTATCGAAAACGCAATGCCCAATATATGTTACAGTATCCGGCAGTTCAACCGTTTTCAACTTATAGAAATCAGAAAATTCCTCCCCTGGCAGACCAGTAATTCCATTTTCAATTACAAGATGTTCAGCTTCATTATTCCAGCACCACCACCCGGGTTCCGGGCTGTGCCCGTCAAGCTCAAATTCTTCTAAATCCGTTGTTCCTGAAAAGGTCAGCGTCTTTGTTTCCCTGTCATAAACCCATTTATTTCCGTTGTAATCCTCTCCGGATAATGGTTTTTGTTTTGCCTGCGGCGTATTAATATTTAAAAAAAACAAACTGCCAAATAACAGAAAAACCATGATTATCTTTCTGCAAATCCGCTCTTTCAATTTATCACCCCATACTATTTCCATTGCTCAACCACCTTTTTTACTTTTGCATTACTGGCATTATTTACGATTTCCTTAAGCTTTTTATTATCACCAGGTTTTAAATAGTCAGAGAGTTTTATTATGCCATATGAATTAATTACATATTTCTTCTTTTGTGCATCTCCTTTATACTTTTTTGCTGTGGAACATTTCTTGTAATACTTGATTTCCGTAAAAACATCCTTTGTGCCTGCTTTCTGTTTATTTATCGAAGTAGCAAATATTTTATTGCACACACGCTTTGCACTGGTCCATCTGTTTTTAATACAGCCCGGATTATCGACAAAATCCGTTTCAGGATATGGCTTGCCGGTTTTTGGATCTTTGGGACCATGTGTAAGACGTTTCCAGCTGGAACATAAAGTGTTCAGGCTCTTTTTCTCCAAATTCTTTCTTTGGTCTTCCATTCCTTTTATACCTGCCGTGCTGTGTGCAAAAATATCAGCAACTGTATGAAGTGACATTCCGTACAGAAAAAGCCCCTTTTCTTCCTGCCTGGTACATTTGTATTCATGAAATCCCCCATACTTTTCCGTTGTATTAACCAGCTGTTTTAACAGTTTCTTTTCATCCTTGTCCGCACAGTCTTTTTCTGCAATCCACTCCCCGTCCTTATACATTTTTGTCGCAGCCTTTGATATAAATCGGTATGCTTTCACATAATTATATTCGGAGTAACCGTGAAAGGCGGGATTATCATGCCCGTTTACTTTTGATTTCTTTTTATCCGGCCAGAGAGTTCCTTCCCGTATCATTTCCATTTTCTTTGATGTAATTTCATGCTGGTTCTTTTTCCAGTATCCTTCCACCGTCTCCTCATCCAGGCACAGCAGCGCATCCATATTACTGTCTATCTCATACTCTTCCACAGCCGTCTCCGGCGCATGGTACTGCTGCCACAGCACTGCCGCAAGCGCAGTCACCTGCGGCGCCGCCATGCTCGAACCGGAGAAGCTCGTCAGCATCCCGAACG
>CANOLA010000022.1 GCA_947566705.1 uncultured Lachnospiraceae bacterium
TATGTTTGTCAATCAGATAGTAATGTTTGATATTATCCTTCTGCGCCACGGAATAGCGGTACAGATATTCCGAAGAATCCCCGCCTTTATATATTTTGTCCAGATACATCCACACAGGTTTACGCTTCATCAGGGGACGCATCATAAAATAAACCTTGCGGATGGCAAGAAACAGCCATGCACGCTTATTGAAGGAGAAAAACATTTCCTTTGACAGGGCATGTTCCTGTTTACGCCTCTGCTTTGGCGTAATGGTACGGACACGCATTCCGTCCTCCGACTTTACCACCATATACAGCTGTTCCTGCCCAAAACACCAGTAGCTTGCGTGAAACGCCCCGCTCATCCTGCTGAAATGGGACTCAAAGGTAAACTGGATTTTAATGGACTCATCCCCAAGGTTGGCAAAACAGAACAGGTGGGCGTCCTTTATTTCTTTTAACGGAAGGTCCACATGAAACGGCTTTGTCCTGTATACACTCACACCAAAAACCTTTGTCATGGTATAGCGTTCGTTGTACTGCAGCGGATACTTTCTGCCATTAAACATAAAATAAACGCTGTCAGCCATGGAATATAAAATCGGATGAACGGTTCCGTCAATCCGCAGATAGTCATTCTCATAGTTCATGAAGAGGATATTTGTTTTCAGCTTCTCAATTTTGTTGAACACGGTTTTGTGCGAACCATAATAGGAAGCGCCGGAAAGAAACCGCTCCTCAAACTTAAACTCCTTTCCGTACTTTAACACACCGTACAGCCACTTCATGGAATCCGGCATCTGGGTTTCCGTCAGCTTATGGCAGTTAAACATGACATCATCATCAATATACTGCAGTGCCTGTCCCATCAGCCTTAAGCATTCTTCCTCCTGCCCTGCCGGAATGACATGCTTGTTTCTGTTATTTAGGTTGCTCATGATACGGCTCTTAATGGAAAACATCAGGTGGTACTGGATAAATACCGGCACCTGTCCCAGCTTCTCCTTCTGCATTGCCAGTACCGGAATCCAGAACTTCCGGAAAGACCTGTCATACCAGTCCGGATTGTAAATCGGCTCATAAAAAGTCAGATCCCCCTCCCTGGCACGGCTGCTGTAATAAACCGCTTCATCTAAAAACAGCACCTGTTTTGTCTCTGAACACAGACTTAAGAAAAATTCGCACTCTGCCTCCAGTCCCAGCTCCTCATAAAACTCATGGCTCTTTAAATTTTCCGCCTTGATAAAGGTTCCCCCGAAATAAAACGGATAGCAGTAAAACTTCTTTAAAAGATTCTGCAGTGCCACCTTTTTACTGGAATACTCCGTGGCAAAGGCCCCGTTACTCCCATCCGGCATAATTTTATGGAACATGACAATCTGTTCCGGCCTGCGCGAAACCTCTTCCTCAAATATCCGCAGTGCACCCTCGGAAAACGTATCCCCGCCATAAAGATACGTGACATAATCACCCGTAACATGTTCCGCTGCATCCGTGTAGACTTTTATTTCCATTCCCCCCGACAGAGAGCCTGTAAACACATCCGCATATCCCAGCTTCCCCTGGTAATCCGCCTTAGAGTCTCCTGCCGGATAGACCAGAACCTGCGCTTTTTCCTTAAGCGCAGAAATTTCTTTTTTTAAACTGGCCAATGTCTTTTCATTGTCACTTTCCTTTTCCGATAATCTCCAGATAATGGATAATTTCATATCAGTTCTCCCTGCCTGTTTTTTTCTTTTTCCTGTTCTTTTTTGCCCGTCTGGGCAGTTCGTCTTCCCGCCCTTCAATCATCTTTTCATACTGCGGGGCAACCTCGTCAATATCACCGTATGCAACCAGCTTTCCATGGTCTAAGATCATTGCCTTGTTGCAGATTCTTTTTACCTGTTCGAGTGAATGGGATACAAACAGCACGGTCACGCCGGAGTCAAACATATCCATAACTTTTCTCTCGCTCTTTCTGCGGAATTTTGCATCCCCGACGGAAAGCACCTCATCCAGAATCAGGATTTTGGGCGCCACAACCGTTGCAATGGAGAACCCAAGCCGGGAACGCATGCCTGATGAATAGTTTTTTACCGGAACGTCAATAAATTCACCCAGCTCGGAAAACTCCACAATCTCATTATATTTTTCGTCAATAAACTTCTTTTTATAACCGAGCATGGCACCATACAGATAAATATTTTCACTTCCGGTATACTGCTTGTCAAAACCTGCCCCAAGCTCCAGAAGCGGTGCAATTTTACCATGTTTTTCCACGGTTCCCTCTGTCGGCTTAAATACCCCTGCGATTACCTTGAGCAGGGTACTTTTTCCTGCTCCGTTTAATCCCAGGATTCCCACACGCTCCCCTTCGTAAATGGTCAGGTTAATATCCTTTAATGCCCAGAACTCATTATACCGGATTTCCTTCCTTACGAATTTAATCAGGTATTCCTTCAGGCTGTCCACTTTTTCTTTGCTCAGATTGAACTTCATTCCAATATGTGACAGCACGATTGCCTTTTTTGCCATAAAATAACACTCCCTGTATCTGTAATCCGTCCGGTTAAATCTGCAGTATAAATTCGTCCTGCTTTTTGATAAAGCCGGCCAGTCCGATTATTATTGTCCCGATGCTGAAACACAGCGCATACACAAAGTACTGCATGTTCATCATGCTTCCAAAAACTGCGGAACGCATAATGTCTATGATGCAGTACAGCGGGTTGAATTTTAAAATCCAGTAAAAACCGCTGGACAAAAGTCTCTCTGGCTGGTAAAAAATCGCGCACATGTACATAATCAGTGTCAGCGCAACGGACCAGAGATATTCCATGTCACGGAAAAATACGCCAAGGGTTGCAAGGATAAATCCGCACCCCGTGGAAAGCATCAGAATTAAAACCAGCGCAAGCAATGCCTGAAAAAGGTAAACCGACGGTTTCAGCCCCAGCACCAGTGCCACGCCCACCAGTACAATCAGTGAAATCAGAAAAATAATATAATTATAAAGTACCGCAGACAGCGTATAAAGATATTTTGGTACATAGACCTTTTTTATCATGGCGGAATTTTTCCGGATGGAAGTAAGGGCTGCCTTTGTGGATGTTGAAAAAAAGGAATACAAAAGCCTTCCGCATAAAATATAAACCGGAAATGTCTTTTCATGGTTCCCCAGAATCGTTCCAAAGACAATGGTAAGAACTATCATATTTAAGAGCGGCTCAAGGAGCGACCAGATGATACCCAGATAAGAACGTCTGTATTTTAATTTAATCCCTTTTTTTACCAGCTCCCAGAGCAGGAAGCGGTAGTTGATAAATGATTCAATATATTTTTTCATGGTAACCTCATGCCTGTTTTCCTATTTTTGGAAATTTCCTATGTTTTGCTCATTCTAACACGATAACTGTATCCCGTCAAATATGCAGCCATACTTTCATCCTGTGGTCGGTGCGCTTTTCCTCCGGGGGCAGCGTCATATAGTCCCCGAAAACCTGTGTCAGGTACTTATCATAGCAGCCGGGAGCCTGGTAGCGTTTTCCCTCAAACTCCACCGTGGTAAAGTCCACAACCTCATCATGCAGACAGCGCTCCCCTGCCCCGTAGATTCCGTAGGTAACTGCACCCACATAGCGGGAACTGTCATAGCCGCGTGATTTTGCGATGGCAGTCATTTTATTAATGGTGCGTTCATACCCCAGCACACGCATCAGAAGCACCGCAGGCGTCTTTAACAACACTCTCTTTAAGGATACGCCTTTACCGATTTTGGAACGTGCACACTGGATCAGGTAACGTTTCTTTTTCATGTCCGCTGCAAGCCGCACGGCATCCTTTTCATCCTCCGGCCAGCCGTCCTGCGGGAAAATGTCTAAAAACAGATGCAGGTTCTGGCATTTTTCACGAATAAACCTGGAAGTACTGCGGTCAAGCCGCGTTTTTAAATGAATGATATCGCAGTACGGATTGGACAGTGTACCTTCCTCTCCCGATATCACTGCAAGCCCCGGCGCAACCGGTTCCTTCTTCACAAGCTCTATAAACTGCTCATAATCGGGTCTTGGCATCCCGACGTCAATATCATCATCCCACGGAATAAACCCCTTATGGCGCACTGCACCAAGCAGCGTACCTCCGACCAGGTAGTAACGCAGCTTATGCTTTTTGCAGTACTCCACAAAAGCATCCAGCATCATAAGCAGCAGTTTCTGCACTTCACGTTTCGTAAGAAGCCTCTCTTCCTGTTCCTCACCGGGAAAACGCAGGTCATAAATCACATGGTGCTCACGTCTTTCCTCCGGCGGCAGCGTCATGTAATCCCCGTACAGATTTTTCAGGTAACTGTCATAATCCTTTGTCACGGCAAACTCATGTCCCTCAAACGGCATCTCTTCTGTCTGAATAAACGACCCGCGTTCATAAAGCTCGCCAAAAAAGTGCTTCCTTCCTGATGGAATGGTAATAAAGCGGGAATTAAAATTTTTACAGCTTCTCATACAAAGCTGCACCCGCCGGTATAAAAATTCCGGCGCAAGTGCAAACGGCGCGCCGAGAACCCGTTTCACAAGCATCACAAGGGACGCTTTTTTATCACCCTTTGCAAGCTGTTTCAATTCTTTTCTCCAGGCAAACATCCGGTAGCAGGATAAAAAAAACAGTCCCGCCTCCACACGCAGCCCGTGCCATCCACGGAGCAGCGCATTGTCATATGTGTTTTCTATAACAAAGATATCCACCTTGATTCCGCATTCTTCTTTTTTCTGCACCAGATACTCCTGGAACACGGTTCCCCTCCGGTGTATCTGTATAAATGAACTAAGATACCCCGGTGTACGAAGCGGCGCTTCCACATAATATTTCCCAGGGTATCTGTCTTCTATTCCGTCAAGCAGCCTGTCGATACAGTCTCTTGGTATGTTCAAATCAATGTCGTCGTCCCAGGGAATAAATCCCTGGTGGCGCACAGCCCCAAGCGCAGAGCCGCCTCCCAGCATATAAGGAACCTCCAGCTCCTCGCAGAGCTTTACAAGGTCAGCCGTTGTTTCCAGAACGATTTTTTTTATTTTTTCTGTTTCTTCCTGTGTGAGCATATGCATTCCCTTTTTTCGGGAAAGGCGCTCCTTTAAAATCTCATTTGTCTGTAATCCCGCCATCCTACCGTCCTGCCTTAAGCTTTGCAAACAGTTTTGTGTTTTTTTCCTTGACAAAAGTAATCACTGCTGATTCCAGCCAGGTCAGCCAGGTATTTTTCATCCGTATGGGAACCAGCATCAGCTTCATATAGGAAGACTTAGGCTTTGCCAGTGCAAGCGCAGCATCCACACGCGGATTATGAAGCATTT
The DNA here is from genome assembly GCA_947566705.1 of uncultured Lachnospiraceae bacterium. GTDB lineage: Bacteria > Bacillota > Clostridia > Lachnospirales > Lachnospiraceae > Roseburia. The sequence continues at coordinate 5,312 of CANOLA010000022.1, forward strand.
TTTTAATCTCTGCGCGCCGCTCTTTTCCGGAGAGCGTGCATTTACTGCTTGTCACATTGGCAATACAGCCAATGAGCCGCTCGATATAACGTCTTTCAACCATTTCCTGCGTTTCTTCACTGTCTATGCCCCATTCCCTGTACAGCTCCTGCATCCAGCCATGCTCCTCCTCACGCTTTTCATACATAGCAGCAGTGTATGCGCTTGTCTCGGAATCCGCCCTTGCACGGATAAAATGGTAATACGCACTGTCAGACACCACCACGCGTTCCACATGCTGCAGATAACTTAAATTAAACGGAAAGTCATCCCACAGCGTGTCCGGAAAACGCAGATGGTATCTTTGTAAAATCTCCATTAAATAAAGCTTGTTCCACGGGGTATAGAGCATGTTGCGGTCAAAATAACGGTAGGACTGCTCCCGGAATTTTTCTGCGCTTGTATACAGACAGTTGTCCACGCAGATTTTTTCGGAGATATGCTTACTGCCGTAATAAGTGTCAATATAATAGCCGCATACCACAAGCTGGGCGCTGTTTCGTTCCGCAAGCCCATACATGTCGGCAAGCATGGTTTCCTCCGCCCAGTCATCCGAGTCGAGAAAATAGACATATTTACCCTTTGCAATATCAATCGCCGTATTTCTGGCACTTGGCGCACCGCCGTTTTCTTTGTGGATTACCTTGATTCTTTCATCCTTTTTCGCATAGGAATCACAGATTTCACCGCTTTTGTCCTTTGTACCGTCATCCACAATCAGAAATTCATATTCTGTAAATGTCTGTGCAAGAATGCTCTCAATCGCCTTTCCAACATACTCCTCTACATTGTACACCGGCATAATAATACTGATTTTGATCTCACTCATGTGGTCTCCTTTTTATTGCGGTTGTCTGGCTCTCTTCCACACCCTCCGTATTTTCACGCACAAAAAGTATTTTAAATGTCAGAAGCAGAATTCTTATGTCAAGCCATGCTGAGTAATTCTCGATATAAGTTAAGTCAAGTTTTAATTTATCATACGGAGTCGTATTATACTTTCCATAAACTTGTGCATATCCGGTCAGCCCTGCCTTTACTTTAAGCCTTAAAACAAACTCCGGAATTGCCTCGGCATACTCATCTGCGATAATCTGGCGTTCCGGTCTTGGTCCCACCATGGACATATCGCCCTTTAAAATATTAAAAAGCTGTGGCAGCTCATCGAAATGAATCGCACGGATTACCCGCCCCACAGGTGTTACACGTGCATCCCCTTTGGCTGCAAGCCTCGCCCCGGCATCTTCAGAATGCACCGTCATGCTCCTGAACTTATAAATCATAAACGGCTTTGCATCTTTTGTGATGCGCTCCTGCTTGTAAAATACCGGTCCCTTGTCATATAATTTTATGGCAAGTGCAATTATAATCATAAATGGAGAGGCAATGAGAATTCCAAGTGAAGAAAAAACAATATCCATACACCGTTTAACAAACAGATCCACAATACTCAGTCCCTGGTTCCTGGATAACAGGAGCGGCGTGTCAAACAAATGGATATCGTCTGCCCCCCGGAACATGATATCAGAAATCTTCGGCGTCACATAAGTGCGGACCGATTCCTGGTAGCAGTACTTCATAATCTGGTTTCGTGCCTCTGCCGGAAGATCGCAGAGCACTACTGCATTGTATTTTTTAATCAGCGGATACAGTATCTCATAACCCACGCGGTAACTTTCTGATGCGCAGATATTGTACTTGTCCTTGCGTGTATTAATCTTTTCGATTAAGTCATCCGGGGAATAATTCCCATAAATAACCAGCATCTGTCTCGGCGGATAAAGACGCTGGTAGCCTTTTCTTACCAGAATCACCCATGGCACAATAAAGACAATCTCGGCAACGGTCATCAGAATCAGGGGTTTTGGCGTCAGGTAATCGTTTGCAACCAGGCAGATTTCCAGATATCCGACCACAAGTGAAAGCAGTACCGCAAGAATCTGCGACAGAATAATGTCCGACATACGCATATATCCTATCCGGTATCCGCCAAACACCTTGGTAAAGAAGAACACGAAGAGCATATACATACCGATGACTGCCCAGTTTCCGCGGCGGAACAGGGCGTTTGCCTCGTCAAGCATCGGTACATAACAGATATACCATACCCAGCCAAACATCAGCCCTTCCACCAGCAGCGTCATTACATTTGCAGTAAAGTTCAATAAATGCTTGTATTTTTCCTTCATAGTATCTATTTTCCTCTTTTGTGTGAATTATATTCTTTATTCGCCCAATCCGCTCTCTATGTATGAAACAAGTGCAGACAATGCCTCATTTTCATCTTCCCCGTCACACATCAGCGTAATTTCATCCCCCGACTTGATGCAGGCTCCCAGAACACTTAACACACTTTTGGCGTTTGCAATATTCCCACTGTAATCAAACGTAATTTTGCTTTTGTACTTCATTGCTTCCTTGCACAGATTTCCCGCAGGACGCAGATGCAGTCCCGTCGGATTCATAATCTTAATTGTATGCGTAACCATAAAAAATCCCCCTATAACATCACCCGCCGAATTAATTCCGCAAGTTTTTTTGCTTCTGTATCAATTACCTTCTGGTCCTTCCCCTCAATCATCACGCGCACAAGAGGTTCTGTGCCGGACGGACGGATTAATACCCTGCCTTCTCCTGCAAACTTCTTCTCCAGCTCTTCAATCGCCTCTGCAATCTCGGTATACTCCATATAACTTTCTTTTTTATGGTCCGGAACCTTCGCATTGACAAGCGCCTGCGGCAGAACCTCCATCACTGAAGCAAGCTCTGAAAGTTTCTTTTTGGTGTCTGTCATGACCTGCAGAAGATGCAGTGCCGTTAAAAGCCCGTCTCCTGTGGTATTGTCATCCAGAAAAATGACATGCCCGGACTGTTCCCCACCGAGATTATATCCGTTTTCCCTCATATTCTCCAGTACATAACGGTCTCCAACCTTTGTTTTTTCGATATGAATGCCTTCCCTCTCCCCCATCAGGGAAAATCCAAGGTTAGTCATAACCGTAACAACAATTGTATTCTCCGCAAGCTTTCCGCGGCTCTTCATATAATTGCCACAGATTGCCATAATCTCATCGCCATCCACGAGCTTGCCGTTTTCATCCACCGCCAGCATACGGTCCGCATCCCCGTCAAAAGCAATTCCAATATCCGCTTTTTCAGATACCACACGCGCACGGAGTTCATTCATATGTGTGGAACCGCAGTTTGCATTGATATTGGTACCATCCGGGTCTGTATGGATTGCAATCAGGTTTGCACCCAGATCCTGCAGTGTCTTTACCGACGTGTAGGAACTTGCCCCTTCCGCACAGTCCACAACAATTTTTAATGAAGACAGATTGACCGGAACTGTTTTCTTTTCAAAATTAATATATTCATCCACAATATCAAACCGGTATTCCACTCTTCCGATTCCAGGACCGATTGGAAAAACCACATCTTCCATATTGTTTTTGATCAGCTCCTCAATTTCATCCTCAAGCTGGTCCGACAGCTTATATCCCTCCCCGTTAAAAAACTTAATTCCGTTAAACTCCATGGAATTATGGGAAGCGGATATCACAACTCCCGCATCAACCTTATGCTTTCTCGTAAGATATGCAATTGCCGGAGTCGGTGCAACACCTACATAAATTGCATTGGCACCCACCGAGCAGATTCCTGCCATCAGTGCATTTGCAAGCATCCCTCCTGAAATACGGGTATCACAGCCGACAATAATTGTCGGCTGGTGTGACTGTTCCTTTGTCAGGACATATGCCCCTGCCTGCCCAAGCTTCATTGCAAGCTCAATGGAAAGCTCTGTACCTGCTATTCCCCTGACTCCATCTGTTCCAAACATTCTTGCCATGATAACATACCTCTTTAATTTTTATTCTTCACTTTGACCGGTGTCGTTTTCGTCCCCGCCGCTCTCCGGCTCATCCGGTTCAGCCGGTTCATCCGCTGCGTCTTTTCTTGCCAGTTTAATCTCAATTGTAATCGGCTGGAATGCATAGCGGTCCTCATCCAGCGTTATGGACAGAAGTACCCGGTGCGTTCCTTCCCCAAGTCCTGATACATCAATGGATGCTTTTAAAGTAGCTGCTGTCAGCTGGTCCAGATCCTCCTGCAGTCCGCTGATGGTAACCGGAATCAGATTTTCTGAAAAGCTGATTTCATACTCATCCCCAAGTCCCTCCACTGCAATATGCTCTGCGTGAACCTGGTAAGTTTTGGATTCATATGCCCGGATCTGCACGGTTACAATCACCGATGCATCCGCCGCATCCACCAGCTCCGTTCCCGCAGGAAGATACTCTGTAATGTCTATCGTCGTTGTCACATCGGCAGACGCAGAGCTTACATTAATCAGCTCCCCCGGAATTTCCAATGACATCAGCGGATTTAAAACGGAGGATGAACCTTTTAGTTTCACCGAACCCGGTTTACTGCTTATTTCCACAACACGGTAGTCCCCGGCGGGTCTTCCGGTCGTTGCAAATACCAGCGGTATCTCCTTCACACTTAAAATCTTTGCCGAAATCGTAACGGTACTGCTGCTGAGCTTTAGCCTTGTGGAATCCACTTCCTTGCCATCGGCATCATACAGAACCGGCAGTACGTTATCGGAAAGATTTGCTGACATTCCGTCCACATCAATCGTTGCAACCACGTTTTCAATCTGACCTACAATCGAAGCAGGTCCCGACACGGTCAGCATATTGGAACCGGTAATAGCCACTTCCCCAAGTGCGAATCCGTCGGCAACCTTTCCGCTGGTATCCGCCGTTATCATAAATCTCCGGCTCTTATATTCCTCCAGCGCAATTTCCAGGTGCTTGGTTTTTCCGTTAAACGTCAGTCCGCTTATGTTTCTCCTGCAGGAAATCTCAATGGGTACGATTGCAGCATCATTATCGGAATTCACCACCATGCGGCTCATGTCTGCCACCGCAATAAAATCCGCATCTTCCAGCTTCTCCAGATTACTGCGCTTTCCTGTTACCGGAAACGTAATTGTATTTGTGCCGTTTAATATCTCAAAACACTTATTCATTTCCTGGACAGCCGCTTCATTTTCCAGAGTTACACTGGTCGTAAAGGTCTTCGTCACACGGGGATCATCAATATTATATACGACCAGCCACATAATAAATGCAAAGACAACCGCAAGAATTTTAAAGCCAAGATTATTCGTCAGAGTTTTTAGAATTTTTTTTGCCATTCTGAAACCTCCTTTTTAATAATTCCAGCTTTGTCATCTCATGGTTTCTGTTCTGCAGGTATTCCAGTTTTTCGCGCATGAAATCCGTACCAATATCATGGTAAATCTGCCCCCGCAGCGCCAGTGATACTTTTCCCGTTTCTTCCGAAACTATTATTGTAAGGGAATCACTGACCTCGCTAATCCCCACTGCTGCCCTGTGTCTGGTTCCCAGGTCCTTGCTTAGTGTCAGACTGTCCGAAAGCGGCAGATAACACGTTGCCGAAATAATCCTGTCTCCCCGTACAATAACAGCGCCATCATGAAGCGGCGTGTTTTTTTCAAATATGTTTATCAGAAGCTGGCTCGTAACAAGTGCGTCAATATCTATTCCTGTCCGGACATATTCACCAAGGAGAATTTCGTCCTCCACAACAATCAGAGCTCCCGTTTTTACTTTGCCCATTGCAAAACATGCCTTAACCAGTTCGTCAATCGTCCTGTCGGAAAATTTGTTATCCTCGGTTTTTCCTATACTGAAAAACCTGCCCATAACATTTTTCCCGCCGAGGTTTTCAAGCGCCCGGCGCAGTTCCGGCTGAAAAATAATGACAAGTGCAATCAGTCCCACACTCAGCGTATTTTCCGCCAGCCAGAGAATCGTGTTCATCTGGAAAATCGCCGCCACAAGTACAAAAACAAAAATCACCATGATTCCCTTAAACAGGTTCCACGCCCTTGTACTTTTAATCCAGAGCAGAATATGGTAAAAAAGAAAGGAAATTATGAGAACCTCTATGACATCTACCCGTGACAGACGGTCAGGAAGCCCCACATACATGGTTGCCCGAGCGTAAAATTCACTTAACATCCCTAGAAAATCCTCCATGACATCTCCTCCCCTTTATTTTAACAGATCCTCATCTATATCAAATTCTTTTGCAAGTACCCTGTGGCTGTGTTCTTCCTCTTCCGCATTCGGCACATGCCTGGTATGCTCAATCCGCTTACCCATACTTCCAGTATTGCCAAAATGTTTCACCTGTACGTCCCTGACGGCTACCATTTTTTTTGGAACGGCTTTTACATAGTAATAATAATCATCATCCTCAAACTGCACCCGTTCCGTCCGAGCATAGTCAAGGTTCATAAACAGAAACTGCAGAATAAACGCTATCAGCATGGAGCCAATGCTTCCGACCAGCATAACAACCGTTTTTCCGTTAATCCCAAGTACCAGATATCCTATAAACAGTCCTGCAATCTCAATTATCATTCCCGAAATAATGGCAAGCGTCCATGCATAATCCACTTCCATCCGGCGGACAATCCAGACTACAACTGCCGTAACCACAAAAATTGCAATCACAAGATACATTTCTTTATTGCCTAAAAGCTGCCCAATAGAGATATCAAACCTCGAAGGCTGGTCCGCATCCGCCGTGTCCACACTGGTCAGCGTCCCTGCATTCTGATGGATTCCATCCAGATAATAATAAACCACTGTACCGCAGACCACTGCAAACACAGAGGAAATCCCGCGCAAAAGTCCTCCTGCCACCGGCATAATGTAAGGAATACGGAGTCCGAATGTAACCGGCGTAAGAACTGCCATAATCCCATTTTCCGGCGCAAACCTGAAATACAGGAAAAACAGTGCGGCAAAAAGAACCAGCGTTGTCACCGCCACCTCAAGTGAAAGCGCATACATATCAGCAAGCACAACAGCCGCGGCAAGCCATATCATGGCGTTTACCGGCAGCACCGCACATACCAGGGCAAAAACAAATGCAGCCGGCCAGCTGCTGACTGCTTCCATAAACCCGATGTGCGCATTAATCATGGCAAAAAGTGTCAGTGCAACAAAAAATTTTATAACCGGAAACAGCCATGTCTCATATTTACTGTAAAACCGTATGAAACGGTCCTTAAGTTCCAATAATCCTGTCATAAAGCCCCCTTAACTGTATGTTCCGCAATTTAATGCTGGTACATTTTCCTGACTTTTTTCAGATGTTCCACATACCTGCGCAGATGCTTGCGCCCCCTGACATAACGAATACAGTAAACAATGGCTGTTGTAAGCAGGTACACTGCCAGAAAAGCCACATAAAGTACAATCATGCGTACCACAAGCTCCATGAGGTCAGCATTGTTCACATAGGCAACCACTGCCGTCAGGTCTGCTAACGCCCAGAGTCCCACCAGCAGGACAAACGCAATGGAACCTGTAAAAAAGCTTTTTACAAGTTCTTTCCCCACATAGTCCCACATATAATATTCATTCATCGGGCGGTATTTTTTTTCATCGTGTTCGTCATACACCGCCATATGAAACATTTCTGTTACGCGTTCCTCATTTATCATAACATACCCCTGCCCCTGTCGTGTCCTGCAGCGCAAAAATACGACCTATTGTAATATTATAACACATCTGGATATATTTTCAAACAGTATAAAAAACCATTCCATACAGTAAAACATCCTGGGATAAACTGGAATATCCCAGGATGTACCGGTAATGCTCAGCTCTGCAGAAAACGCATACGGTCTTTCTCATGTCCGGATTTTTTCGGCTGCTGCAGTACTCCTTTCGGCTTATTAATGGCGCCCTGAAGGTCAATAGCCATACTTGCCTTGCATTTTTCACAGAAACGGCCAGTATTAATCGCTGCCCCGCACTGCTCACAGCGGATATCACATCCGGCTGCATTCGTCAGAATCAGCCTCTCTTCCCGTATCCACTGCTTAATCTGTTTTACACTGACATCATTGTCCTCAGACGTCTGGTTTACAGTCGCATTCGGATTTTCCCGCAGGTACTGCTTGACCTCCTGAAATTTATCCTCTAGTGCTCTCATGCAAGCCGGACAGAGTCTGTTGCGATCCAGTGCGTTAAAGAGCCTTCCACATGATTTACAATTTATCACATTCATCCTCGTGTCCCTCCTAAACCCCTCTGCCCGTACAGACAGAAAGAAAATAAATTCTGCTTATTCCGGCCTGGCAGAGTGCTCCTGCAACCGCTTCTGCCGTGGCCCCTGTTGTGTAAATGTCATCAACCAACAATATACAACTATATTTTACTACAAAATCCTGCGCATGAAAAGCGTTTTTTATGTTATTTTTTCTTTCTTTTGCATTTAATTTTTTCTGCGGACTCGTTTCAATAAGCCGTCTGACCGCATCCGGTTCAAACGCAAACCCCATCCGCTTTCCGACTTCTTTTGCAAAAATCTTTGCCTGGTTATAGCCTCTTTGTTTTTCCTTCTTTTTATACATTGGCACCGGAACCACTGCCTCAATCCCGTTTTTCAACATCCAGCCTCCGTATTTTTCACATGCTTCTTCTGCAAAAAAACGGGCGTATTCCCTCCGGTTGGAATACTTAAACCGGTACATTGTCTGTCTTATATCCCCCTGGTATACAAACAGTGCCTTTCCTTGTGTAATATACGAAAACGGCATGTTGCCCGGAAGAAAATTGCGCCTTTTGGAAATACGTGCCGCACAGTCCGCGCAGTATTCCTCCGCTTCATTATCCAGCGGCTTTCCGCAATGGAAACAGCTGGGCTGCCCGACCGGGTAAAGCCGCGCCAGGCAAGCCGTATGGATACTTCTCTTTTCCCGGATATCCGAAATATCCAGCAGCCGGTCACAAAGCGGACACCTTGGCGGAAACAAAAGCTCCAGAAATCCTTTTACTGCCGGCAATCTTCATTCCCCCATCCTAAACTGCACCTGATGGCCCTGCTCCAGCCGCGTTTCGCCGCCATGCGCACCTCCTTTGACATATCCGGTGTAAAGATACGCTGGATATTCTGATTCTTTTTGACATCATCCCTGTTTTTCCAGTATCCGACGGCAAGTCCTGCAAGATATGCCGCACCAAGCGCCGTGGATTCCACGCATGACGGCCGGTTGACCGGCACATCCAGCATGTCCGCCTGAAACTGCATCAGAAAATCATTTGCACAGGCCCCGCCGTCCACTTTAAGCGACGGAATTTTTGTCCCGGCATCTGCTTCCATTGCCGTAATGACATCACATACCTGGTAGGCAATGGATTCCAAAGTAGCACGTACAATATGGTTTTTTCCGGTTCCGCGTGTGAGTCCGACAATGGTCCCCCTCGCATACGCATCCCAGTGGGGCGCTCCAAGCCCGGTAAAGGCCGGCACGACATAACAGCCGTTTGTATCCGGAACCCGAAACGCCATATTTTCAGTCTCGGCAGCCGAGGAAACAAGCTGCATTTCATCCCTGAGCCACTGTACTGCCGCTCCCGCAACAAAAATGGACCCCTCCAGGGCATAGCAGATTTCATTTTCCAGCCCCCAGGCAATGGTTGTCACCAGTCCGTTTTGGGAAAATACCGGTTCTTTTCCCGTGTTCATCAAAAGAAAACAGCCGGTGCCATAGGTATTCTTTACCTCGCCTTTTTCAAAGCATGCCTGTCCAAACAGCGCTGCCTGCTGGTCCCCCGCTGCCCCGCCAATCGGAATTTCACCGCCAAAAAAGTCTGGGTCCGTGTATCCATACACACAGCTGGAAGGCAATGGCTGCGGCAGCATGCTTTCAGGAATCTGAAGCTCCTGTAAAATCTCCTCATCCCACTGCAGGGTATGGATATTAAAGAGCATGGTACGGCTTGCATTGGAATAATCCGTCACATGCACTTTCCCTCCGGTCAGCTTCCAGATCAGCCATGTTTCCACTGTACCAAAAAGAAGCCTGCCATCCTCCGCAAGCGCACGTGCTCCCTTTACATTGTCAAGAATCCACTTGATTTTTGTTGCCGAAAAATAGGCGTCGATAACCAGACCTGTCTTTTTCTGATATGATTCCAGAAAACCTTTTTCTTTCAGTGCATCCGCCGTATCCGCAGTCCTTCTGCACTGCCAGACAATCGCATTGTAAACCGGCTCACCGGTTTCTTTGTCCCAGACAATGGCTGTTTCCCGCTGGTTGGTAATACCGATTGCCGCAATATCCCCTGCCTTTGCATTCACCTTGCTCATTGCCTCCACAGCAACCCCAAGCTGTGTGGACCAGATTTCCCCCGCATCATGCTCCACCCATCCCGGATGTGGAAAAATCTGTGTAAACTCCTTTTGTGCCATGGAACAGATATTCCCGGCTTTGTCAAAAAGGATACAACGATTACTCGTTGTACCCGCATCAAGCGCCATGATATATTTTGCCATAAAAACCCCCTTTATGGAGCAAATCGCATGATAGTTCGCTGACGCGAAGCGATTTACGCAGGTCATATCCCTTACGGGACACGACTTATCCAAGACGAATTCGGTTTATAACTTCGATTCCTGCTGCGGCAGACTCAAAATCCGCTTCTGTCATCTCTCCTGTCATAAAACCAGACTCTCCTTCAACCCCGCCATTAACATATTCTACTTTTCCAAATGCCTTTTCCACTGCGGCATTATCCGAGGTAGTGCGGACAAAAAAGCTGTTTACGCTGTCCTTAAAGTCCACCAGCGTGATTTTTTCCGGTTTCCAGTCAATATAAATATTGGTATGTGCATGCTTTGTCATATCCACAATATCCGCTACAACCGCACTGGCTGTCGGGAGTTTTCCTGCCCCGCTTCCATAGAACATTGCATCGCCAAGCACGTTTCCATGTACAAAAATTCCGTTAAACACCCCGTTCACACCACAGAGCGGATGCTCTCTGCCAAGCAGGAACGGAGCCACCATGCAGGAATAGCTATCCCCTGCCCTGCAGCTTTTTGCAAGAAGCTTGATGGAACGGTTCATCGCTTTTGCATATTTAAAATCTGCGGCTGTAATCTTAGTGATTCCCTCACAGTGGATATCCTCGAAATCCACCTGCTGGCCGCATACCAGGGATGTCAGAATTGCAATTTTACGACAGGGATCATGCCCCTCGATATCTGCAGTCGGGTCTTTTTCCGCATAGCCTTTGTCCTGTGCATCCTTTAACACATCGTCAAAATCAGCGCCCTCTTCCGCCATCTTTGTCATCATGTAATTGGTTGTTCCGTTTAAGATTCCGGTAATCTCCTCGATTTCATCCGCTGTCAGGCACTTGTTAAGCGGTCTGATAATCGGGATCCCCCCCCCGACACTCGCCTCAAACTGGAAATTCACGTTATGATCCCTTGCAATTTTAATCAGCTGGGCGCCTTTTGCAGCCACCAGGTTTTTATTTGAGGTTGCGACCTGTTTTTTCGCTTCCAGCATTGCCTTTACAAAAGTATACGCCGGCTCAACGCCGCCCATGGTTTCCACAACAATTCCGATTTCCGGGTCGTTTACGATGGTTTCATAATCATGTACAATCTTATCCTCCATCGGATCTCCTGGAAAATCTCTTAAATCAAGAATATATTTTACCTCGATTTCCTCTCCTGCACGCTTTGCAATCTTATCTTTATTAATCCTTAACACATCTACCACACCGGACCCGATGGTACCGTAGCCCATAACCGCTATTTTCATTTAAATCTTTCCACCTTTCTGTTTAATGTCGTATCCCGAAGGGGATGACCTGAAATTTGCTCCTTATTCCCCTGCAAGTATTTTTGCATAATGAATTCCCTGTACAGATTCGATACTGTTTTTCATCTGTTCCACATCCCCTGTTGCAGGAAAAACATCCACACTGAGCGACAGGGACGCGATTCCGTTTACCGGAACACTCTGGTGTATCGTCAGTATGTTTGCATGAAATTCCGCAATAATGCCGAGTACAAGGGACAAAAGCCCCGGCTCGTCATCCAGCTGGATTACCATGGTAATTGTTTTCCCTTTGGCATTTTCGTAATATGGAAAAATGTCGTCTTTGTATTTGTAAAAAGAGCTTCTGCTGATTCCAACGGCATCCACAGCGTCCTGTACCGACTCGGTCCTGCCTGAATCCAGAAGTCTTTTGGCTTCCACAACTTTAAGCAGCACTTCCGGAACCGCTTTTTCCCGCAGCACGAAATATGGTGTCTTTGTTGCCATCCGCTTCCTCCTGTTACCTGTCACTGGAAAATTCTAACACAGAACCAGCCTCTGCGCAACCTCTGTCGTGTTTCCATGAAGTGGGAATACGACGATAAACCGCTTCGCGTCAGCGGTTTTCCCGGCCTGCCCCGCATTCACTGCAGAACTTTCCTGTATTCACCGTGCCGCATGCACATTTCCACTCTGCAGACGGCGCAGGCTTTCCGCATTCACTGCAGAATTTTCCTGTATTCATCGTGCCGCATGCACACTGCCATCCGGCTGTGGCACCGGTATTATTTACAGGCTGCTGCATCTGTGCCATATTGGAGGCAGACGCTGCGCCCATAAAACCGCCGGAGATATTGGAGCCCATGCCCATGCCCATAAATCCTGCCATGGAACCGTTTGCATTGGAGCCTGCTGCTTCCAGCCCCCTTGCAACTGCTCCCTGCACATAACCTTCCCTCACGCCAGGGTCGGAAAGCATTGCACCCTGGTTTCTCATCTGAATCATCTTCTGTGATTCTTCATCATAGGAAACGCTTGCAATTCCGACAGCCTGGATTTCCATGCCGCGCATCTGGTTCCATTCCTCGTCCAGAATATCCGACATGTATTTTCCAAGTTCCCTCGCTTTGCTGCTTACAAAGGAAATACGCTCCCCGTCTGCCGACATCTGGTTAATCGCAGACTGCAGCGCTCCTAAAAATTCAGATAAATACTGCTCGTTAATCTCGCCGATTTCAACATAATCACTGTTTCTCGGAATGACCTCAGCATAAAACTGCAGCGGATTTACAATTTTAACGGAATAAGTTCCATGCGCCCGCAGAAACAGCTCTGCATTGTAAAAGGTATCAAAATAATTCACCGGCTGCCTGGTGCCGAATTTGATTCCCTTAATCTCCTGGAGATTGATAAAAAACACCTTCTGCGCCTTTGGTGTCTGTCCGCCGAATTTAATTCTGTCAAAAGCTTCCTTAAGGGTTTCCCCGAACTGTCCGTTAAAAAGCGACGGCATGGATGAATTATCCACCTTGTAATATCCCGGCTCTGCGGTATAATCCACAATTTTTCCGCCATCCACAAGCATCATAAACTGGTTATCATAAACATGGATAATCGAACCGTTGCTGACCGTGTTGTCCGTCCCCTTTTTGTTCTGTCCCTTACGGATAAGAACGCCCCTGGTAAAAACAGTCTGGCTTCCCATATTGTCTGCTTCATAAACCTCCAGCCACTGGTCTGCCAGCCCTGTTCCTGCGGCACCCGTAATCGCCCTGATAATTCCCACTTTCGTTTCCTCCTTTTCCTGTTATAGCCCTGCAACGCAGGAATACTGCATGTTACACATGTCTGTAATCCACCTCATAGTATTTGTTAAGCGCCCAGACTTTTACATTTACCGGCGTCACTGCCGAACCGCAGTATTCGCATACCATATTTCCAAGCGTTTTAACCGGGGCACCGCAGCATGGACATACGGTCCCCACAGCGGTACCCTCAGTCCTGTCAAAATCCTGTATGTACAAAAGCTCCATATTATATTTCGTCTGCTTTTTACGCTCCCTGCTGCCCTCCAGGACATTCTCCCCCTGCATTTTACAATGGATGTATTCCACGGCGCTTTGTATGGTAATCACACATTTTCCACCGCCTTTTTTGTAGCCTGCAATTTCCGTCTGATGAATTTTTACATTTGTAAAAGTCTCCTGTATGCCTGCCGCTTCATTTTCTGCTATGCAGTTTCTGACCTGCAGCCTCACCTCTTCCGAGGCGTCCTGCAGACAGTCCTCATTGTTTTCGGAAACTGCCAGAAATGCAGAAGTCAGCATGTTTTCCGCCTTATGTTTAAATTCTTCCCACACAAAGTCCGGAAAATCCCGGACAATCTGCGGTTCCATCAGACGCGTCATACTGGAAACGGACTTCGGCGTTTCAGCCACATCCTCATCAATACGTTTTAATCCTTCTGCAATACTGTCAGTACCAAAAACCTCCCTGGAAAAGCGTTTCAGTCTGCTTTTAACAACAATCACAATGACACCTGCCACCGCAAGAAGCACGGTAACAGTTACCAGAAATAAAATCATTTGTTTACTCCATAGTCTTCGGGCATCCGAGACTCATCCACTTTAAATAACCGTTGATAAACAGGTCAATGCCCCCGTCCATCACTGCATCCACATTGCCGGACTCCACACCGGTTCTGTGGTCCTTTACCATTGTATAAGGCTGCATGACATAGGAACGGATCTGGTTCCCCCAGCCGATTTCTGTCACCTCCCCGCGGATTCCCGCCGCAAGGGCTGCATTTTCCTCCTGTTTTAACAGATACAGCTTTGCCTTTAACATCTGCATTGCCTTGTCTTTATTCATATGCTGGGAGCGCTCATTCTGGCACTGCACCACAATCCCCGTCGGATAATGTGTAATACGGATTGCTGACGAAGTCTTGTTAATATGCTGTCCGCCTGCACCGCTGGAACGGTAGGTATCAATCCGGATATCCTCATCTTTTACTTCGATATCCACATCCTCCTCAATATCCGGCATTACATCGCAGGAAACAAACGAGGTCTGACGCTTTCCTGCCGCATTAAACGGAGAAATCCGCACCAGACGGTGTACCCCTTTTTCGGACTTTAAATAGCCGTAGGCATTTTCTCCGTTAATCTGGAATGTGACCGACTTGATTCCGGCCTCATCCCCGTCCAGGGAATCCAGAACCTCCAGCGAAAATCCTTTTTTGTCCGCCCAGCGGGAATACATACGGAAAAGCATTGCTGCCCAGTCGCAGGATTCCGTTCCCCCGGCTCCTGCATGAAGGGATAAAATGGCATTGCAGCCGTCATATTCGGCAGACAGAAGGGTTTTCATGCGGATACCGTCATAAGCTGCCACAAAGTCCTCAAGCATCTGTGCAATCTCCGGCACAAGCTCCGGGTCATTCTCCTCATAGCCCATTTCCAGCATCGTCTCAATATCCTCATACTGCTGTTTTAAGCCGGCATAACCCGTCACATCATCTTTTAAGCTTTTGACTTCCTTCATTTTGTTCTGGGAAGTTTCCGGATCATTCCAGAAATCCGGAGCCTCCATTTCCCGCTCAAGCTCCTTAATACGCTGTTCTTTGACAGCTAAGTCAAAGTGAATCCCTCACTTCCTGCAGCGGAGCCTTATAGCTTAACAGCTCACTCTTAAAATTATCGAATTCTACCACAGAATCACCTCTTTCCTGTAATTATCGTTTTCCTGAACAAACCGCTTCGCGTCAGCGGACTGTCGGTCGGTCTGCTCCTTTGTTTTTTATTTTTATGATAAACCCTGCCAGAAGAAGCGCGATAAGCGCACCGGCAGAATCTGTAAACACATCCAAAACCCTTCCTGCGCGTCCCGGCACAAACAGCTGGTGAAATTCATCCGTTGCTGCGTAAACCGCGGTCAGAAAAAAGGAAAACATATACGGCCTGCCCCTGAGCCGGGAATATTCCCCGGCGTCACCTGCATAAAACAGGGCCAGAAACAGCAGGGACAGCACCGCGTACTCACACATATGCGCCATTTTGCGCACTGGAAACTCAATTTTTTCCGCCGCCTGCTCCAGCTCCCCCCTGCTTTTCTCCATCTGCAGAACACGGTCAAGCCCGCTTACAATCCGGTAGCTTACCCTCCCGCTGATCTCGGAGGATTCATCCGCGGGCTGTGCGGAAAACATAAAAATCACAATCATCCAGAGAACCGCGCAGATGCCGGAAACCAGACGGATACCTATTTTTCTGTTGATTTTTGCTTTTTCATTTTTCATATGTAATGCCGGATTCTGCGCTACTTTAATTCTTCCAGGGCACGCTGCAGCTGGTTATCATACTGCTTTTCGTATGTTTCTTTGTCCGGTCCCGAATATTCGTATTCCAGTTCGATATCCGGCTCAATGCCGACACCGTGAATATAGTTTCCTTTCGGAGTAAAATATTTTGATGTTGTAATCTTAACTGCAGAGCCGTCTTCAAGCGGAAACAGTGTCTGTACAATTCCTTTTCCAAAAGTTTTCGTTCCAATCAGGGTACCATAATCATAGTCTTTTATGGCTCCCGCAAAAATTTCTGATGCACTGGCGCTGTTTCCATTAATCAGAACCGCAATCGGATAATGGATACAGTCAGCGTCTGATGAATACGTCTCCCGCTTTCCGTACTTATCCTCGGTATAAACAATCGTCCCCTCCGGCAGGATAATATCCAGAATGTCAGTCACGGATGTAATCAGTCCGCCCGGATTATCCCGTAAATCAATCAGCAGCTTCTCCATGCCGTCTTCCTGCAGCTGCTTTAATGCTTCTGAAAACTGGTTTGCCGTTTCGTCCTGAAACTCCGTAATCTGAATGTATCCAGTTTTATTTTCAAGCATTTCCGATTCCACACTCGGAAGACTGATATTCCTGCGCTCCACATCAAATTCCAGCGTTTCGTTTATGGACTTGCGGTACACCTTCAGATGAACCTTTGTACCTTCCTCACCGCGGATTTTCTTTACCAGCAGGCCAAGCTCCATGCTTGTGGCTTTGGTATCCTCCACGGAAAGCAGCTGGTCCCCGTTTTTTAATCCGGCTTCTTCCGCCGGGGTTCCTTTATATACCCTGGTAACGGTCACCTCCATTGTCTTTGCATCCTGCATCATGCCCGCACCGATTCCATAGTATTTCCCCCTGGTCGTCACCTGCATGTCTTTGTATTCATCCGCTGTATAATACACGGAATACGGGTCACCAAGACCATTTAAGGTTCCCTTGTAAACAGCGTCCCTGACATCGTCCTCATCATATTCATCATTATAAAAAAGGTCGACATAGGAAAGCAGTTCATCAATTTTATCTGCGGTGTTTTTATCAATAACAGCAGACTTCGCAGTCCCGTGAATCTTCCACGGCTCAACCACCAGATAACTGTGGGTTGCCGTAGTGTAAAGACGGGTTCCCAGACCAATTCCTGTGATGGTAACTAAAATTCCCACAATAAATCCGAATCCGAAACCCGGTTTCTTTTTTTCTTTCACCGGCGGGCGGTATCCGCCGCTCTCATAATAATCCATGTTTCCTCCATCAAAATACTAAACTTTCAGGTGTCTGCGGATGGTAAGCTTGCTGCCGATAAAACCGATTCCGGCGCCCAGAGCCACTGCAACCGGCACAAGAACACGGAATACGGTATGTACTGGTACAAATGCTATCAGGGAACCAATAAAACTGAATTTATCCGCAATGGAAATGATGATTTTCTGGTACATAAAATATAGCAGTACAAGAGGAATGGCCGCACCAATCATTCCGATTACCACACCCTCCACAACAAAAGGCGCCCTGACAAGATAATCAGTCGCACCAATCAGCTTCATGATTGCAATTTCCTCCCTGCGTACAGAAATTCCGACCGTAACTGTATTGCTGATCAGAAAGACTGCTACACACAGCAGAATAAATATAATTCCAAATGACACGTAACCAAGCAGCCTGTTAAAATCCGTCAGTGTATTTGCCACCTGGGCGGACTGCTTTACCTCCCGCACGCCCGGAATGGTCCTTAAATAACTGACAAGGGTCTTCTGCATGGACACATCATTTAAATACACCTGGTAGTGTGAAGAATTGGCAAGCGGATTGTCTGTAAAACCTTTTGCCAGCTCCTCCCTGCCTTCAAAATAAATATCCTTATACTCTTCCCACGCCTCTTCCGCAGACACATATTCATTCCTGCTTACTTCCACACGGCGGTCAATGCTGTCGCCGATATTTTTAATCTGTGCTTCCGTGATTCCCTGTTCAAAAAAAACGGTAACGGAAACTCCTTCCTCAATGGACTGCACACTTGCAGTAAAATTGGTAATCAGAATATAAAAAATACCAAACATAAAAATACATGCTGCCATTGTAGCTGTGGATGCCAGCGAAAACATTTTATTGCGCCATATATTTTTTATCCCCTGGTTCACGGCATAAAAAAAGGTATTAATCCTCATCGTCAACATCCCCCTGCTTACTATCGCTGACGATAGTTCCTTTCTTCACGGTTATCACGCGTTTTTTCATCACCTTGACAATTTCCAGGTTATGGGTAACAACTATGACCGTGGTTCCCTTTGCGTTAATCTCTTCCAGAAGCTTCATAATCTCCCAGGCATTGTTGTTATCCAGGTTACCGGTCGGTTCGTCTGCAAGCAGAATACTCGGCTCATTCACAAGCGCACGTGCAATTGCGACACGCTGCTGCTCACCACCGGAAAGCTGCCTTGGATACGAACGGTACTTTGCCGCAAGCCCAACCACAGACAGCATAAGGGGCACTTTTCTCTTAATGCGGCTGTTCGGCTCCCCGACAACCTTCTGTGCAAACGCAACATTGTCATAGACATTCCGGTCCTCAAGCAGCCGGAAATCCTGGAATACCACTCCGATATTCCTGCGGAATTTCGGCACCTGCTTGTGACGGATATCCCCCAGTTTTCTGCCGTTTATCCGGATATACCCTTTGGTTGGCTCCAGTTCTTTTAAAAGGAGTTTAATCAGTGTGGACTTGCCGGAACCGCTGTCTCCCACCACAAAAACAAACTCCCCGTCTTCTATTTCCAGATTCACATCATTCAGCGCAGGGATTCCTGCAGAATATGACTTACTGACATGTTCCAGTTTTATCATGTTATCTCCTTAATATGTAATTTCATACTGAAAAGAGGTTTTTCATTTGACCAGCCCGGTTCCACTGCACATCTGAAGCTGTCAGTAATCGAGCGTTTCCATATATTTCATGTATTTTACAACCATCAGCGCAATCTTGAACGTAATTGCATCCTCGAACACACGAAGATCCAGCCCCGTACTCTTCTGCAGCTTGTCGAGGCGGTAGACTAGTGTATTTCTGTGAATATACAGCTGTCTGGACGTCTCGGAAACGTTCAGGCTGTTTTCAAAAAATTTATTGATGGTTGTCAGTATCTCTTCATCAAATTCATCCGGGGACTTCTTATCAAAAATTTCCCCGATAAACATTTTACAGAGCGGAATCGGCAGCTGGTAAATCAGACGCCCGATTCCAAGCTGCGAATATGCGATTACATTCTGGTCCTCAAAGAAAATTCTGCCCACGTCCAGCGCCATGCGCGCTTCCTTGTATGAGCGGGATACTTCTTTCAGTTCTTTGACAATTGTTCCGTATGCAATATGGATATTGCAGTTGGAATCGGAACGGAACAGATTAATGATAACGTCTGCCGTTTTGCGTAAATCCTCATAGGTCTCATTTTCAGCCAGTTCCCTGACTACAATAATATTTTTTTCATCCACGGCAGTCACAAAATCCCTGGACTTTCCGCCAAAAAGCCCCCTGATTTTTTCCAGTTCGTTCCCATCCTTTTCACGGTTGGTTTCCACCAGAAATACCACGCGGCGTACCTCTGTTTCAATGTGAAGCTTCTTTGCACGGTTATAGATATCAACAAGAAGCAGATTATCCAGAATCAGGTTTTTGATAAAGTTATCCTTGTCAAACCGCTCCTTGTATGCAACAAGGAGGTTCTGAATCTGAAACGTGGCAATCTTGCCAATCATGTAAACATCTTCACTGTCCCCGTAAGCCAGCAGAATATATTCCAGCTGGTGGTCATCAAACACCTTGAAAAACTGGCAGCCATTCACCACCTGGCTGTCTGCCGGTGACGCAACAAAAGACTGCGCCGGCGTAATAAACTGTTCTGCATCCGGAAATGTGGCGGCAAGTATCTTCCCCTCAAGATCAATCACGCACAAATCCGTCCTTGTAATCCCCTTTAACCCATCAATCGTATTTTGAAGTATCTGATTGGATATCATAGACCTCTCTCCTTATCCCCCGGAACATCAGTCCCCAAAAATGAAATTTGCATAAATACCTCTTACTATTTTAATGCATTACGACAAAAAAATAAAGAGGAAATGTGTTTTTTTTATGCATTTTCTCTTTATTTATCCAAAAAACTTATGCAGTTTTTACTAAAAATGACCCGAAATGTTTATTTTTACCATCCAAAAATCAAACAGCGGAAACCATAAATCCTTCTCCCAGAACCTCCCTTGCATCCGTTACTATTACAAAAGCATTTTCATCCACTTCATGAACAATATCTTTAAGACGAACCATTTCTTTCCTTGATACAACACAGTACAGCACGCATTTTTCCTCTCCCGTATACATCCCTTTTGCAGAAAGCCCTGTCACGCCGCGCTCCAGCTCATTCATCAGCCGCCCTGCAACCAGCGTGTATTCCTTTGTGATAATGAATGCCGCCTTTGAATTATGGAAACCTTCCAGGACTGCATCCGATACCTTTGTTGTAACAAAAATCGCAACGACTGCATACAGTGTCGGCCGAAGACCAAAGAAATAAATACCTGCAAGCACGATTGCCCCATCCAGTATCTGCATAATCTGTGCAACAGAAAACTGCCGCAGTCTGGCGTGAAACAGCGATGCCACCATATCAGTACCCCCGGTAGTCGCACCCGCGCGCAGAACCAGTCCGATGCCCGCACCGGAAAACACGCCGCCAAACAGTGCCGCAAGCATATAATCATCCCCGGAAAGATTAATGGCCGGAATCAGATACAGCCATACTGACAGCATCACTGTGCCAAACAGCGCCTTGCCGACAAATTTTTTTCCGTAGCGTATATAGGCAAACAAAAACACAGGAACATTGAGCACCGATGTTGTAAGCCAGAGCGGAATACCATTACGTATGGTATGCACTGTGATATTCCGCAGTATGATGGCGATACCGGTAAATCCTCCAGTTACCAGTCCAACCTGGTCATAAATACACTGGTACGCCAGACCAAACATACCGGTTCCCACAATAATCAGAACATAATTCAGAAGTTCTTTTCTGATTTTCTGTATCATTTTATTCTTCATCCTGCTTTCCACTATACTGATTGACCTGTTTTTCCAGCTTGTGTGTGCGAATCAGGTTGCGGATGCCCCCGGCAATGCGCCCAAGCGGTTTTTCCAGCTCCATCTTTCCAATGCCATACCAGAGTCCCGCTGACAGCTTCTCCCTGTTGTCCATCAGAAAATGTTCCTGGTCCGGACTTGGCAGTACACTTAAAATCACATCCGGTGACAGCGAATTGATTTCATTTACAACTGCATCCGTCGCCATCCGGTATTCCTCCAGCGCCGCCGTACCGGTAATCTCACATTTGGGATACAGCTCCCTGATCCGGTCATACATCAGCCCGGTATTTTCTGTCGTATCTCCAATCAGAAACAGCGTCTTGCGGTTGCGCTCAATGCGTTTCATCATTTCATAAAAAAAGTCATGATGCTCAATTTCATGATTCCGCTGGTAATTCCCGGCACCCACGGCATCCAGGATTCCTTTTTCAGCAATTACGGTATGTTCCACCGTTTCAAGCGCCTCACGGATTACAGAATCTGTTCCTGCCATCATCAGCGTATCCATATTTACTTCTTCAATTGTGTGGAATGCATTGTCGGACATTTCCTTTTCCACGCTCATGATGGTTTCACGAACCGTGTAATTATCCAATTCAATTCCAGCAACGTTGATTGTCTTTATCATAGCTTCCCTAGTATAACAAATAAACCTGCATTTTGCAAACCATTTTAAAAGCCTGCTATAACTGCATGATTTAAAATGTTGGACAATTTATCCGTCGGTTCGACATCTGACAGACATTTGAAATGTCAACATTTTTTCCCGGATTTTACAAAAAATGACAATTTTTATGCTTTCTACACAAAACAGCTGTTTGTTTTCTGACATAAAAATGCACAGAAAGTCATGCCATTTTATGTGGATAACGTTTATAACTTCGTGTATAACTCCATTTCACTGCATTTTACGGTTTCCAATTGTGGATAACTATACAGTGTATGCCGCACACGCTCTGTCATATAACCACTGTCTTTGCATTCTTTTTGTGCATTTTGTATATTTATCTTATTTTATCTGTTTTTCTATCCTGCAGAATCCCATTCTGCAGCTATTTTGCTTTAATTTTCATGGCAGAAGAATAGCTTCCGTAATACGTTTTTCCGTCATAGTTTCTGTAAGCACGGACTTTATACGTATAGGTGGTATTCTTCTTACGTTTGGTATTCTTATAGGTAAGCTTACTGCCGTCTTTTACGGTTTTAATTTTTTCGTACTTCTTTGTTTTGTTGTTCAGACGGTAAACCTGGTAACCGCTTGCACCTTTGACTTTTCCCCAGTTTAACGTAATCGCACTGGATTTCGTCTTAAGCTTTAAGCCTTTTACCTTTCCCGGTTTTGTCGTTCCGGATTTTACATCTGAATAGCTTCCATAATAATATTCCCCGTTATCCTTTATATATGCACGAATTTTATAAGTATACTTTGTTCCGGAAGAAAGTCCGGTATCAGTATAACTTACAATCGTCCCGTTGCTGATGGCAGCCACTTTTTTATAATTTCCCGTGGAGGAATTCAGGCGGTAAATGGCATATCCGTTTGCACCGCTGACTTTTTTCCATGTCAGCTTGACGGAGGTCGCACCTTTTGCCGTAACCTTAAGACCACCCGCCTTGGACGGTTTTGTAACAAAGGCATATGCCGCCGACCTGTTTCCTTTTGTAACAGTTCCGTCTTCTGCCTTCATATAAGGACAGATTTTAAAACGGTATGTTTTTGCAGCCGAAAGACCGCTTACCAGATGGGAAGTTCCGGTGACGTCCGCAATCTGTTCATAGGAACCGCTGCTTTCGTTATACCGGTATACAATATACCCGTCTGCACCGTCAACTTTTTTCCATTTCAGTTTCAGCGACGTTGTTTTTCTTTCATCAGCTGTAATTTTTCCAACATCATCAAGGGGGGTTGCTGTGGTAAGTACGGAAGAATACGCGCCGAAATAATTCGTTCCTCCGATTTTCCAGCAGCCGCGCACCTTGTATTTGTATGACCTTGCCGCATCCAGCCCGTTGTCCGTATAGGTTCTGCTGGTTGTTTCTGCAATTTTCACATACTTCTCCTGCGTGTCGTCATAGCGGTAAACACGGTATTTCTGTGCATCGTCAGCTGCCGACCAGGTTAAGGTAATGGAATCCGCTGTGCTTGATTTTACTTTAAGACCGGTTGTCTTTGCACTGGTATCCTTGTACCAGAAATTCATATCCAGGCTGGAGCTTGCATATCCGTCCAGGGAAACCCCTGTGGAAGTATACTGCCAGAATGTATAATCCGCAGGCACATCTGCATACGGTGTACCGCTTGTCGTGTTGCTTGTGGTTGTCGTGTTGTAACGCGCAAACCAGATGTCACAGTCCAGGGAATCCCCGTCAATATAATTTTTAAACCATGTATAATTGGAATATACTGCCGCCTCATAGCCTGCTTCATGAATCACATCGGCAAATGCCTGACAGATTCCGGTTTCTTTTGTTTTGGAAAGCATTCCTGCGGTAAGACGCTTGTAGCTTCCCGGTTCCCTATCTATCACAATCGGCATGGTAATATCCCATCCGTATTTGTCAATCAGCATCAGCAGATAATCAGCCTCTTCCCTCGCCTCCTTCTGGGTAAGTGCCTGCGAAAAAATATACAGCCCGACATTTACATCATTTTCCAGTGCACCCTGAATATGGGCATTTGCACATGTATCCTCATAAATCGATCCATCCGCAGTATCCCTGGACGCCGCACGGACAAGTGTAAAATCAATTCCATCGTCATGCGCCTTTTCCCAGTTGATTTTTGTGGAATAAGAGTTCTTTCCGCCCCCCTGCCACCATGAAACGTCAATTCCATGGAAGATATTGTAATCCTCATAATCATTTCTGTGATAATAGGTCTTTCCTGTATAAGGACTGCTGTCCGTAAATGATGCGCTCAAAAATGCACTTGAATAACCGGAAGCGCCATAAAGCGCCGGCATACTGCGCGCCGCTGATTTCAATATTCTCTCATCCAGCGATAGTTCTGTTTCGTCTTCGATACTCTGTCCCATAACACCATCCATCTGTGCTTCCGGGACTGCTGCATATGTATTTTCCGGTGCGCAAACACAAAGGAATGCCGCCAGAACAATTCCTGCACCAAGTAATTTTTTGTCTGCAAATTTCACGTTTTTTCCTCCTGAATGTAAATTATTCTCACTTTTGGTATCCTGTGGACACGTAATTACAAATTATTTATTATAGTACATTGTCCCCATGGAATTGTCAACGCAATTTCCATGTTAATTTCTTCCTTCCACTGTCATCTGCCTTATCATATCCGTATAAGCTTGAACCAACCTTGAAAACAGAGTAACCGGAAAATGTTACCTTTCTGTATCATAATGATAACACCATCATTCTTTTCATAATGAAATAAAAAAGACAATACATTTTCATGTACTGTCTTTTCTTTTTTATCCGTGTAACCGCCTGAAGCCGGTCTTTTTAGAAAATCCTTCTTACTGCAAGAATGGTTCTGTAATTTGCCGGAGAGGTAATTTTAATACCGTCCCTCTCGTTGCTTGCGTGTACGATGGAATTACCACCAATGTAAATTCCAACATGTCCGCTGTAGCATACGATATCACCCGGCTGCATTTCTGATGTGCTTACTCCGGTTCCAACACTGCGGAGAGCACTGGAGCTGTGAGGAAGTCCCACACCAAAGTGTGCATATACTGCCATTACAAATCCGGAACAGTCTGCGCCGTTGGTAAGGCTTGTCCCGCCCCACCGGTATGGATTGCCAACAAACTGGCATGCATAATTTGCAACTGCTGAACCGGTACCGTTTGATACAGCAGGAACTGCTGCTGTATTTGATCCGGATGAAGAAGAACTGCTACTGCTGCTGGAACTTCCGTTTGAAGAAGAACTATTTCCAGATCCGGATGAAACGCTTGCTGAATTATCTTCCTGCTGTGCAGCTGCTGCTGCGGCTGCCGCTGCCGCCTGGCGCTCCTCTTCTTCTTTCTTTAATCGTGCTGCTTCTTCCTCTGCAGATTCTGCATAAGTATATTCTGTTTTGAGTGAAATGTACTCAGCGGATACGTATCCCTTTCCTTCTTCAACAGATACTCCAACCCAGCCGTCTTTTGACTCATCGGTTACAGTAAGGTCGTCCCCTTCCGGAACAAGACCAATCACTTCTGCTTTCTGGGAAGCCTTTTTACGGACCTTAAGTGTCTCTGCATTGACAAGTGCGACTCTCCGTCCTGCCTTCTCTGCGAGCTTTTCATCACCAACAGCCACATAATCGCTCTTTACATATCCGGTAACAGAACCAGACTGAATTTTGTACCAGTCACCTTTCTTTCCAAGAACGGTTCCTACATTATTAGTATATAACTTTCCAAGGGACTTGCTGTCCTTGGATGCTTTCTTACGGATATGAACATAATCTGTTACGGTTGCAACTGCGATGTCTTCGTATTCGCTTTTTACAACCGGAGCTTCGTTCTCTGCCACATTTACCTGTGCGCTTGCAACAGCTGCTTCATCCTCAACGGATGCTGCACACTGGTTTACTGCACGGGAAAATCCCGCTGAAGGGCTGGTAGAGTTCGTTACTATATTTGACGTATAATTAGTAATTCCTGCGGTCGTTGCTGCTTCTGCCTCAACGGTAAAATTGCCAACTGTCAGCGCTCCTGCCAGTCCACATGCTGTCAATTTTAATATCGCTTTACTACGGTTCATATTATCCTCCAAAAATTTTTCATCAGTTTATTTGTTACGTAATCGCTTGTTTATTACAAATTTGTTACATTTATTACGATGCTATTATAGCAAACGGTATTCTATGTGTCAACCCTAATCCATATGAAAATTTTTCCATATTTTTCTGCAATTTTTCTGCTTAGATGTACATTGTGAACAGTTCGTTTTATATCGGGAAAGTTTCCGCTCCAGTACTTGATTTTTCCAGTTTTCTGTGCAATAATAAGCCTATATATATTCTGAATTTTCACTACATAATAGGAGGTGGGAAATATGGAAATTTCAAGTGTAAACTCTGCACTCAGTGCCCTGAATTTATCAGAAACCGGCACGCTTACCAACCAGACGAGTCTGGCCATGCTTGACAAGGCGCTCGAAACAAGCCAGTCCTTAAATGACGGCCTTGCAAAAATGATGGAGCATTCTGTATACCCGAATCTGGGAGGAAACATTGACGTTTCTGTATAATACAGGACAGACTGCTTTGTGCAGACCATTAAAAAGGAACTGTCAAACACAGTTCCTTTTTGCATTTATTTAACTGCTATCGCTTCTATTTCAAGCATTACATCCTTTGGCAGTCTCGCCACTTCCACGCAGCTCCTTGCCGGATACGGCGACGGAAAGAATTCTGCATACACCTCGTTGATTGCTGAAAAGTCATTCATTTCCTTAATAAATACAGTTGTCTTTATGACACGACTCATATCTGTTCCTGCTGCCTCCAGCAAATGGGAAAGATTTTCAAATGCCTGCCTTGCCTGTGCCACGGAACCTTCCGGAATCTCACCGGTGGACGGTACGACCGGAATGATACCGGAGGTATATACCATCCCTCCTGTTTCAACCGCCTGGGAATATGGTCCGATTGCTGCCGGAGCCTTGTCTGTGCTTATAGTGTTTTTCATGTTTTGTACCATGCCGCAGGCGTGGTGCCATTTGTGTCGTATTTACTGCGACACAAATAAAGATTGAAAAATTGCCTGCAGCCTTTTCCTTTCTTTTATTTTAAGATTTTTCAATCTTTACCTTTTTCTATATAATTAATATATTTTAATTACCATTACTGCTCATTGCACGCGCGGATTTTTCCATCATCCAGTACAATTCTGTGTTCCTTGTACAGCCTGCCGATGGCGCGCTTAAATGCCGCCTTGCTTAAACCAGTCTCCCGCTTAATCACTTCCGGACTGGCTTTTTCCGTAAATGGCAGAACACCGGAATAGGACTGTATCAGCTCATAAACCTTCTCAGAGTCTGCATCCATCTGAATATAGGCACGTTCCCGCAGGGTAAGGTCCAGTTTGCCGTCCGGCTTCACCGCGGTAATTTTTGCCTCAACCACATCCCCGATTCTTAAGAAGCTGCTGTCCTCCGTATTTGGAATTCTGGCAGAATATTTATCATCCACAGCCACAAATGTACCAAAGTTATCTGAATATTCGTATACCCTTCCGCTCACCGTATCACCCTTCTGGTAACCGGAATCCTTTGACAGCAGGTCATAAATTCCTTTCATGCTGGCGCACAGCCGTCTGCTTTTGTCAATATAGAGTGTTACAAGCACTTCATCCCCTTCATTTAACCGGCTGGTCATCTCTTTATACGGAAGAAAAAGATCCTTTTCCAGCCCCCAGTCCAGAAACGCGCCTATCTTTCCCACTTCCTTTACCAGAAGCGGCGCGTATTCCCCAAGCGTCAGCTTCGGCTCCCTGGTTGTGGCAATCAGACGGTCCTGCGAATCCTTATAAAGAAAAACCCGGAGCTTTTCACCGGGACGGATATCCTCCGGCACCTGTTTTGCCGGCAGGAGTACACGCGTCTCACTGTTCTCTGACTCGGCAAGATAAATCCCGAAATCCACCTTTTTTATGTAATATAATTCCTGGTACTCTCCTAATTTCATATAATTTTATAACCTTTCTGCTTGTTTTTACAGGATTAATTCAGGGTAAGCTTTATTTTTGAAGAAAAGCAACAATGGCATACACGCTTTCGTCTTCCCCGCCAAGCACAACCGTCACCCTGTCTGTTTCTGCCAGCACACGCGGAACTATGACGTCCCCCTGAACAGCCGCTTTTTTGTATTCCACGCGCGTCTCGCTGACGGAAAAATCCTGAGGCAGGTATTCCAGCGCGACCTCTACATACCGGCTGTTGTTCATATGCTGGTTTGTATCAATAAAATACTGTGGAACCACCAGCGAAGGACAAGGCTCAGTTTTTTCCGGAATACGGATTTTGCGTTCACTGCATTCCATGGGAAGCTGCGGTTCAAATCCGAATGTGTCAGGCATAATCTGCGGAATCCGTTGCGGGCGTCCGGTCTGCGTGTCCATAAGCACCCACACGGAATTAGCATACGCAAGCCTTTCACCCTTTTCATCATTCATGGCAAAATTGCGGTATCCGTAAAAGCTTTTCATTCCATACGCCCATGTCTGCGTGGTAACAACATCTGCCAGACGCGGCATATGGTTCACACAGATCTGCCACGAGGACAGCACCCATGCAATATGGTTTTTTGCGAGATAATCCACTCCCACCTGCAGGCTTTCGGAATGAAACACACTGCAGTCCTGAAAATAATCCATAAGCGCAAGCCATGTCAGCCGGCCTTTTGCATCTACTTCGCTGTATCGTACCCTGCTGTCAAATTCGTACATCATACACCTCTTGTTCTATACTGGTAACTTGTCCACTATTATACTACAGTGCTGCGGGAAGTTTCAAGGGGCTGGCCAAATTTGTATCTGTCTGCACAAATCTGCGCCTATAATTTTTATTGTACGGAAATACCAATAAAATTTCTTAATATAACAAACACCCCGGCAGATTCCCTGCCGGGGTTTATCAAGCTGGCCCACCAGAATTCGAACCTGGAAATGACGGAGTCAGAGTCCGTTGTCTACGAAGCTTCAACCCCTGATGATTCCACGCTTTTCTCTTACCGTCTCAAGCAAATTGACCTGTCAGTTGACCTATCAGCTCTGTATTCTATAAACTTCAAGATACTCTTTTGCTTTCTGCGGGGAAATATCCAGCTTTTTCTGCAGCCTGTCTAAAATATCATTTTCAGAAAGCCCGAATTCATAACCCATTGTAATAATCCCTTCTGTTCTTCCTTCAGTCTTTGTTGCTTCAAACACTGTCCACATACATAGTCACACCCTCCTTCTTTGACTCACAGCTAGCAATCTCTGGTTAAAGCTTGATTTTGGATAGAGTGCTTTTCTCCGGAGGATAATCATCTAAATCTTTAACATCGAAATCAAGTGGCAACATCCCGGCTGCCTTTAATTTTTGTATAAGCACAGCCCTCTCTTCGGCCCTTCCCTGCTCTACAATTTTATCCAGAACTTCACACATAGTCACACCCTCCTTTTCAATTTTTCCAATTTGAGCCTCATACCGGTAGTCTCTGGTCAGAGTTGTCATCAGTTTTAATATCTCATCAACATGCCTTATCTCACAGGCACGCGGAACATAATCATTTTTAGTCCTCTTTTGTACAAAATATTCGGCAACTATCTTAAAATCACTTTGGAATTTTTCTACCTGTTCCGGTTCAAGAAAAGCAATGTCAAATACATTAATTTTGTAATCGCTAAAGTAAGGCAGCAGTTCCTCTCTGGTATCAATAACATCATGCAGTGACTTACCACAGTCCCACCGCTTCATTTCAAAATTTAAAACAAGTGTTATAATAGGATATCTCGTAGCACCGTGCAGAATCTGACTTCTGTATGCAGCACCGTCATAACCAATGACACGAAATGGCATATCTTTATCATGTTTTGTCTGATGTTCAAACCCAAACAGCGCAAGCTGCACTCCCTTATCTTTTGCCAGCTTGACAACATCACGTTCCTGCTCATGGATTTTGCCATCCAGTGCCCTATACTGGCTTTTATCCTTTACGGTTTCCAGTGAGTCCTCGGCAATTACTTTTCTTCCGTCAAAGAGAAGTACATTAACAATGTCTGCAAATACATCATTGTAATCGGCAAGAATCTTCTCCGCTATATCATTCTGTCCCATTCAAATTCTCCTTTTCTTATTGTATCACATTGCTTATACCGCAACAACAAGATATTTGCTAACGATGGCTGGGAAAATCCGGTAAAAGACATAAACGAAATTTTGGAAAGCTAAACCCTGCTTTCCGCACATACATACTACCACCCCTTGAAAAACCAGTTTTTCCTTTGCCGCACCCATCCTATATGGCTATGACATCAATTCTTTTCTTGTGTCAGGCAACTATATTTACCCCCTCTGTTGAAATATTTCTATAATACGGCAGTTCCTCCTGATATCGTTCGAACTCTTCATAAGGAATTACTGCCGGAGATAAAACCACATCATAATCTAATCCTATATCATAGGTTTGGTTCCATACAATTTTTAATTGTTCTTGTAGTTTTTCCCGGTTTCCACGGACCAGCGCAACAATATCAACATCTGAATCCTCTGAAAAGTCACCCCGTGCATACGATCCGTACAATATTACCCTCACCAGTGTCTCTCCGTAAACAGACTTATATACTTCACTGACCTTTTTTAACAGAATATTTAATTCGCTCCTTGTGCACATATATAAGCCTCCCCCCTGCAATAAAACAAGATCCTTCTTTGTACCAGTTGTTTCTTTTATTATATCCCATTCCCCTGAATTTGTACACTTCTTATACATTCAGACTAACGCTGGCTGGGAAAATCTACCACCCGCTTTTGCCTTCCGTCAGAACCAATGAACTTTTTCCTTTTTGCAATATAATACTGCATCGTGGTACTTTCCAAATCCCCGATATAGGCTGCTATGTCAGCTACTCTTGCCCCGTTCTCATACATCCGCGTTGCAAATGTCCTGCGGAAAATATGTAATCCTCCGGTATATCCAAAAAGCCCTGCATTTTTGAAAATCGTGGCTGCACGGTGCTCAAGGTTTGTTGCAGTCTGCGGATTGCCAGTTCGGGTTGTGACAACCAGCGCATCATCCCGTACATCCGAGGCTTCTTTATGAATCAACCGAAGCGTGCAAAGTGCCTCGTCTGACAGCCTGATTATTCTTGCCTTTTGGTGCTGCCCACATCCCTGACATACTTTTTTCCTTCATCCTGTCTCCGGTTTTTTACCATACTGCTGCTCTTCTCAATAGTCAGCAGTCCGCTTTCCCATTGAATATCTTTCCATTTCAGGGCAATGAGTTCCCCGCATCTGAGCGCAGTCTGGTCTAGAAATACCAGTACCGGTCCGGCAGCATATTTATACCGTCCCGTGTTATCCTTTATCAGAGCCTCCCGAATAAAGTTCTGTTCTTCCTCTGGGGACAGAACAATTACATCTGCTTCATTCGCACTTTTCTGTTTCAGCTTCTGGATCCGTTTCTGCAGGGAATTCTTTACCGTAAGTACCGGATTTGATGCAAGTTCTTCCCTTGATACTGCCCAGTTGTATGCAGTATTCAGGACATCCAGTACCTTTTCAATTGAAGATGCAGACAGTTTCCCCTCCCGTATCAGTCCGTTCACATGTTCGTCAATCTCTCTTGCAGTAATCTGGTATTCCAAATGGTATCTTTTCCGGCAGGCTGTTGGAAAATCCCAAAAAGCAGTATTGATACCATGCTTTCCGCCCATGCCTGCCGCCACCCCCTGATAAACCGCTGCTTTTACGCACAAAAAAACCGGAAGATTTCTCTTCCGGGATTCTCATCAGCTGGCCCACCAGGATTCGAACCTGGAAATGACGGAGTCAGAGTCCGTTGCCTTACCATTTGGCGATGGGCCAATGTTTACCAACAAAAGCTATTATACATGCAGAAATGTCATATGTCAACCTTTTTTTCCAAAAAATTAAAAAAAGAAGAAGGGATACTTCCTTATTCAAAGTATCCCTTCCCCTCTTTTTTCAGTGCCGTAATTTAAGCGCTGTACAGTCTGTCTTTATCCGGCGGTTCCGTCATCGCCTACTGTTTAACCAGACTGAAATCTGACAGTGTAATCGTAGATGCAGGGGTATCAACATCTTTTATCTTTCCCATGGAAACATAGAAGTCTGCATTCCTGTCCTCTCCTTTCATTGTAAAAGTAAATTCCACTTCCTGCTCTGTATCTGCTGCCAGCTTAATGTCACCCCCACCGTACCAGGCATAAGAGGTACTCATTACTCCTGACTTTATTGTACGTGCCGCCGAGGATTTTACTTTAAACGTGACTGCATATGTCGCACCTGCCTCTAAAGCAATACCGCTCTGTTTTAACTGGATATTCCAGTCTTCTGTACCAGCATTGCTAATCGCATACTGAATGACATTGCCGTTAATTGTACGGACTGCATCTGCTCCCGGACCACCTCCCCAGTTTGCAATTGTCTCCGTCCATCCGTCGATACTTCCATCTGCGAAAGCGGCATTTTTTATCAGATTCTCCCCTGCAGGCTTTTCTTCAATCGCAGGAGCCTCTATTTTCTCCAGGACAATATTGTCAATGTATATGTCATGCTTCTGTGCAATCTGCGTTCCGCCCACTGCACCCATGGAAAGACTCAGTACGGACTCAGGGTCTGTCAGCTCTTTCATCTGGAACTCACTGCTAAATGTCTGCCAGCTGTTACTAATATCTACCATCTCCTGAACATACGGCGTCCAGTCGTCATTATGTTTGCTTCCGTCCCTCTGGATTGCATACATGAACTTTCTGTTTATTGTGGATTTTACATCCAGCGTCAGCCTGTACCACTGTCCGTTTTCCAGTTCCACATGATTCTGCTTTAACTGGATTTTCCAGTCCGCGTCACCGGTATTCGTAATCCCAAAGTTTGCCGCATTATCTTCTTTCTGGCTGTCTACTACATAAGCAGCGTCTGCACTGCCGTCAATATATGGCTCATAACCTGCAAACCCCGCATTAAAGTTTCCGTTTTTAATCAGACTGTCCTCAACAAGGCGGATATTGTCCAGATAGTAAATACCTGCTGATGTAATTTTAAATTCAAGATCTTTGTTTGCCACGCCCCTTGCCACGTCATGCAGTGTAAATTTCTCTTTGACTGTCTGCTTTGCACCTGTCAGCGGCACACTGATTTCATGGCCTGCCACGCATATGGTCATCTCCCTGCCTGACGGACCTTCTGCATCACAGCTGAATGCATATTCTCCGGCTGTCAGCGCCAGACTTCTCTGGGTAACTGTAACCGGGTTTTCCTGTGAAATTCCCGCCGGAGCCACAACTTTTAATCTTCTGCCATCACTTAAATCCGTTACTGAAACAGATGCGCCCGGCTGTTCAGAAATCTCCCAGTATCCACGATGCTTGTCGCCTTCCTGGAATGCCCCATTATAGACATAGTTTCCATCAGCAAGAACTGTTTTCGTATCATCTTCCGAAGGCGCTTCATACTTTGTCGCTTTTACGCTTACGTTGCTGATATGGATTCCCGCGGTAGAACCGCAATTGCCCATATTAAATTCCAGACGGCCGTTTGCATCGTCATCGGAAGTCATCGTAACATTATAAGTAAAGGGCTGGTTAGATGTTGACAGATTTATGGAATTAGAGGAGCCATATACCGCCCATCCGTTATCCGGTGCGGAAATTTTTGAACTCATTGTTCTTGCAGAATCTGCATATGCGTCAAATGAAACTTCATAAGTCGCACCTTTCTTCATTGGAATACCTGCCTGCCAGAGCTGGATGCTGTAATCCACTGTTCCAGCATTTTTCGTTGTAATATTAATTTTCTGATCACTGATAGCTGCAGAACCTTCTCCATTATTAGCAGTCGCAAAATGCCAGTCCACTTCGTCATCAAGATCTTCTGCTGACGCAAAATCTCCGTTGCGAACCAGATTTTCACCTATCGTCGGAACATCCACCTTTGCCTTTTCCGGAGCTGTCACACTGCTGTCATCATAACTGTCTTTCTGGTATATTCTTACAAAGTCAACAGAATAATTCTGGCTCTCGAATGCTGCATCCACCGGATTTCCTACCCAGCTTCCGCCAACCGCAAGATTGAGAATCACATGAAACGGCTGGTCAAACGGAGCCGGATATGTAAGTTTCCCCTGCCCTGCTGTTGCAGAATACCAGTCGCTCGTTCTGTAAGTTTCCACACCGTCTACATACCAGATAATTTCTCCCGGAAGCCATTCCACAGCAAATGTATGATAACTGTCTGAAAAGCTTCCTTCTGTCAGGATATATGTTCCCTGGTTCTCATTGTGCGGGTTCCCATAGTGAATGGTTCCATAAGCTTTGTTAGTCTGCTGTCCCATTACTTCCATAATATCAATTTCACCGCATCTCGGCCACTGGCCATACAGGTTTTCGTTCTGAGGCATCATCCAGAATGCCGGAAGATATCCCTGTCCTTCCGGAACTTTTACCCTGGCTTCAAAAATACCATATGTAAAATCATGTTTTCCCTGTGTGTTTATACGGCCTGAAGTATAAGAACAGGTACCGTCATCATTTTTCGTCTGGACCGGTCTGATTTCCAGTTTACCATCTTTCAGGTAAATATTTTCTTCTGAATCGACATATTTCTGAAGTTCTGCATTTACCCAGCCCGGCTCATGCAGCTCAACATTCCAGTCATTTCTGTTCAGTGAAGTTCCATCAAATTCATCCCGCCATTTCAGTCTGTATCCGTCCGAATCCTTTACCGGCACAGACGGCTTCGGATCAGGCGCTCCCGGTGCAGACGGGGTATCCGGTTCTTCCGGCGTATCCGGCTCTGTCTCCTCTACAAATATGTTTACATACTTTGTTGTTTTCTTTTTATTCCATCCGGTAACAGTAACGGAAACCTTTGCTGTTCCGGCAGCTTTGGCAGTAATCTTTCCTTTTTTATCAACCTCAGCCACCGATTTATCATTTGATTTGAATGCAACGCTTTTCTTTGCGGAATCCGGTGTAACTATTACTGTCAGCTTCTTTGTCTCCCCTTTTGATACAGTATATTTCTTATTTGTAACGGTTACTGAACCAATTTTCAGCTTAACATTTTTTACGGCTGTTGCTTTCTTTACGGTCACAGTGACATATTTTTTTGTCTTCCTGTTATCTTTTCCTGTTACTGTCACCGTAATTTTCGCTGTTCCGGGCATCCTCGCAGTAATCTTTCCCTTGCTGCTTACTGCTGCAACTTTGGTCCTGCTGGATTTAAATGTCACGCGCTTCATTGCAGAAGCAGGCGTAACTGTTACTTTTATCGTCTTTGTACTTCCATCTGTCATCGTATATTTCTTATTTGTGACAGTCCTGGAACCAATCTTCAGCTTAACGTTTTTTACCGATTTTTCTGACGCAGCCTCTGCCTGGGCAGAAGGTATTGCCAGCGAAGCGAATACCATGACTGCTGCCATGGCAAATGCCACGATTTTTTTCAACATTATTTTTTTCATTCTTCTTTTCCCCCTTATTTCTTAGAAGAGTAGTAACCATCGTTCTATTGCTTATTCATCCGCCATTACCCCTGTACGGCATATTATTTTTCCGAAAATTCTTCCTGTTCCCTCCTTCCCAATATCATCCAAACCGCTTCACTGATGAAAATATCATAACATGATTCTTTTTTTATTATATTAAGAACCATTAAAAAATGTCAGATTCATGACATTACAAAAAAACGTTTATACTGAAGAGAAGAACAGCATGACATAAAATAATAAAACCGCTGTAAAAAAATTACAGCGGTTCTGTCGCATTTAAACTGTCAAAACAGTATATATAATATTATAAATTTTTAAGGAAGATGCATATCCCCTCTACCGGTCAGGAATCAAACAGTATTACTTTTTTATCAATAACCGCATAAACAGCCTCTTTTCCCCACTCCATCTGTGCAGTGCCGTTTGTCTGTTCTGTAATCTTCTGCGGAAGTGATTCATACTGCTCCTTGGGAACAAGTACCTTCATGACAACATCTG
>CANOLA010000023.1 GCA_947566705.1 uncultured Lachnospiraceae bacterium
ATGGTAAGCACATAACCACATACCATTTCTTTTTTAAGACTTTACTTTGTTTAGATGCCAAACTGCAAAAACGGCGGACCATGTCGGTCCGCCGTTCCAGCCTGCAGTATAGTCTGCCTCATTTATGATTTCTTTTTCATCCTGGAGAACAGCGAAGCCACCGGATACTTCCGTGAAACATAATTTACTGCCAACGCAACCCCCGTCCCCAGTAAAATCCCCGCAAACACATCCGTCGGAAAATGCACGAAATTGTAAAGCCGCGAAAACGCAATAAGCGTCGCAACTGCCAGCGCCGCAGCCCCTGTTTTCCTGTGACAGCAAAAAATCGTCACCGCCGCCGTAAAACTGTTCATGGAATGTCCGGACGGAAAGGAAAAATCCGACGGATTTTTCACCAGAAGCGCCACACCGGGGTCGATCCAGCAGGGTCTGTCACGCGCTACCAGGTTTTTTAAAACCAGGTTCCCAATAAAAAGAACGAGTATCATGGAAACAAACATCTGGATTCCACAGGTTCTGTACTTTTTTGAAATGCAAAACACCAATGCCAGGACAATCCATAAAATTCCAGCGTCCCCAAGTGTGGAAAAAAATATCATGATTTTGTCCAGAACCGGATGGTGAATCGTCTGCAGTGCATACAGCCAGTCAAATTCCCAAGCCATAACTCCCTCCATCTGCCACTACATAAAATGCTTACTGTAAACCGAAAAAAATGTATCCGTGGTAATATCTTCCGTATCCTTTAATGTTACCTCAGACCACAGCTCATCATTGAACTGGAATTCTGCCGCTTCCACAAATGCCTGGTATGTGTCATCAAAGCGCTCCTCCTCACGGTTCATACGGATGATCTCTTTGTTTTTTTCAGTAAGCTCTTCTTCATATTTATTCAGGCAGAATATAAAATAATACGAATCTTCCGCCTCAATCATCGGAGAACATTCCCCGTCGTCCAGGTTAAACGCGATTTCCTCCACAGCCTCCGGGTATTCCCCCCGTGCCACCAGGCTTTCGAGGTTTCCGGATTTACCAAAAGAAGCTGCCACAGCTGTAAATTCCTCTCCGTCTTTAAGCTTTTTTTCTGCAGCAGCCGCCTGTTCTTTGTCCTTTAATACCAGCTGCTGCACCCGGATGACCCGCGCCTCATCATCGCTCACCTCTTCGTCTGTCCCCTCGGTCAGCACTGCATACAGTTTCTGCGCAAGCGCATAGTCTTCATATGCTGTCTGGATGTCACTTTTATTTACATCCATAAATTTCCGTTCCGCCTTCGTCAGCGATTCATAGTATTCCTCTGCCGCAGCTCCCGCCTTCTCCTGCTCCTCCTCGGAAAGCTTCATACCGTCTTCTTCCGCCAGAAGCCCCATACAGATAATGCGTGAAAGCTCCTCGACTGCCACGGACTTTGCATAACTTTCCAGTTCCTTTTGCATGTCGTCCTTTTCCCAGAGCCTGATGCCATGTACCTGTCCGTACAGATTCCGGTAATTGCAGAAATATAACTTTGCATATTTAATGTCACATTTATAGTCATTCATCCTGAAAACTGTTTTATGGTTTTTTAACTGCCTCGCCTCAATCCGGATTTCCCTGTCTCCGATTTTACATCCGGTAAACGCCGGGGCAATAAGGCATACAGCCAGTATGACTGCTGCCGCACGGTATTTTTTCATACAGATCCCTATCCTTCAACAATCAAAAACCGGCCGCCCGGCAGTGCAAACAGTTCTTCTGCCGAAAGCAGCTCATCATCATCCATTCCGGCAATATCCGTTCCTGCCTCATCAAAATATTCCTTTACTTCCTGCAGGCTGCTGCAGACAACTGCCATACAGTCCTCTAAAAAAGCTTCCGCCTCTTCCGGGGTATCCGCAACATTTTCCGGAAAAAGCTGATTCTGGTGTTCTAAAAAGTACGAAAGCACTTCGTCATCATATTTATCCATAATTAACCTCCGCGATATTATGCTTTTTTTTATTATATCGAAATTCTTTTCCTGCGACAAGACAGTTTACGGAATTTTACCATGTCGTCAGACTGATCCCAAGCTTCTTAAGCTCCTGGTAAAGCCTTCCGACCGGAAGTCCCACCACGTTATTATAATCCCCGCGGATTTCACGGACATATGCGGCAAAACTTCCCTGTATCCCGTAACTGCCCGCCTTATCCAAAGGCTTACCGCTTTCCACATAGCGCGTAATTTCTTCTGCGTCAAGGGGATAAAACGCCACTTCCGTTTTTTCCACAAAGCCATGCTCCCCTGTCCTGCCGGATTTATCAATAAACACAAGTGTCACTCCGGTATACACCTCATGCGTCTGTCCGGAAAGCATACGAAGTGTTTCCTCCGCCTCCCGGCTGCCTTTTGGTTTTCCCAGAATTTCTGCTTTGTGGGCAACAATGGTATCCGCGCCAATCACAAGAATATCTTCCGGCGTAACAAGATGTTTATGCGTTTCATTGTATGAAACGATTCCCGAAGCAACCTCTTCTGCTTTTTGTCTGGAAAGCTCCTCCACGATTTCCTCCGGCTTTGTTTTCGTAATGGTTTCCTCCCCCTTTGCCGGGCATACTTCAAAATCCACCCCGATCTGTTCCAAAAGCTCTTTCCGCCTCGGCGATGCGGATGCAAGAATTATTCTGCTCAATCTTTACTACCTCCTGCAGCCGGAAGGAATAGATTAATTTCTCCCCGGCAGTTTTTTTATGTTCCCCTGTGGAAAAATACCTCTCCAGTGCGTCAGCATACAGGGAAAGCTGCGTCTCATAACGAAGTACAAGCTCCCTGGCATGCTCCACGCGGTCCGTCTTGTAATCCAGCAGAACAATTTTGTCCTGTTCCAGCCAGAATACGTCAATAATTCCCTGTATCAGAATATCGTCTTTCTGCATGACAAACGGTTTTTCCCGGTATAATTCTCCCCGAAGTGCCGCAGATGCCATACGTGCCGCCACATCCGATGAAACAAACCCCTCAATCGCGGGTGGAAAAATAAGGCTGTACCATTCCTCTGTCAGCTCACCGGATAAAAGCATGCGTTTCATCTCGGATTTTACAAATGCCCGAACAGCTTTTTTATCCGTTCTGTCAATTTCTGCAATCGCCATGAAATCCAGGCATTCCATCATTCTGTGAACCGCAGTACCACGCCTTGCGCCCGCATTTTCTGCAGGCGAAACAGAGTCTGCATGACCCTCTGGCTGCGTCCTGGCAAAATCCGGTATATAAATTTCCCGCTCCTCCATAAGAAAATCAGGGACTGCTGCCTCTCCTTCGGTTCTGTCATAACTGATTACCATGGAATCATGCTTTAATTCCGACACAGAATACTTGCTTTTTAGCCCCGGCTTACCCTGGTGCGGGTACTGGTAGGAAAATAACGTATCATACTGTTTTACCATTTCCTCTTCTGCCTGCTCCACGGCACTTATTAACTCCCTGTATCCAAGCGACTTTTCTGCTTCTGTCTCCACTGCAGCAAAGACCAGCTCCCCCGGATTTACGGTTTTCAGATGGTATTTGTCCGGATAGGAAAGCATGGCGGGAAGAATCCAGTCCAGACAGCAGGAAGCCGCCTCCCGCTGCCTGTAGCTGACCGGTACTCCTTTTTTTGTGTTGCCGGTAAAACCGGAAAGTGTTTTTTCAAAATCCTTTACCACTCCGGTCAGTATGAGCTTTTCCTTTGCACGCGTCAGCGCCACATATAAAACGCGAAGCTCCTCCCCAAGATTTTCCCGCTGCAGCCGGTCCGCAATTTCATGGCGGAACAGACAGTTCTTTTTTACTTTCGGTTTTCCCGTAATTTCACTAAATCCCATGCCAAGGTCCGGATGCAGCACAAGCGGATCCCTTGCATCCATCTGGTTGAATTTTTTGGAAAGCCCCGATACGAACACAACCGGAAACTCCAGTCCCTTGCTTTTATGAATCGTCATAATCCGCACAACATCCGCATTTGCATTGGTGTCCGCTTCCCCGAAATCTATGTCATATTTCTGCAGACGGTCAATATACCTCATAAAATGAAACAGTCCGCGGTAACTGCTCTTTTCATAGGCTGCCGCCTTTTCCAGCAGCATATCAAGGTTTGCCGCCCGCTGTTTTCCAGCCGGAAGCGCCGCTGCATAATTTCCGTATCCGGTAACATCCAGGATTTTCTGTATCAGCTCGTGAACCGGAAGGTCCCGCTGCCT
Source organism: uncultured Lachnospiraceae bacterium (assembly GCA_947566705.1). Lineage (GTDB taxonomy): Bacteria > Bacillota > Clostridia > Lachnospirales > Lachnospiraceae > Roseburia. The sequence continues at coordinate 4,201 of CANOLA010000023.1, forward strand.
GCGCAGAGAACTGTACACCTGGTAAAATTCGGCCAGCGTCCCTTCCGAGGCATTTTTCATTGCATGAAACGCCGCCTGTGCAAATGTCACCTGTGTTTCGTTTACCCGGATTTCTGCAAGCTCCTCCTCATCCAGTCCCGCCATCGGGGATTTTAATACCGCAGCCATCGGAATATCCTGGTACGGATTATCCAGAATCCGAAGCATTGACAGCACGGTCTGTACTTCCATGGACGAAAAATATCCCGTCCGGGATTCCACATATGAGGGGATTCCCTGTTCGGCAAGCACTTTGACAAAATCTGTTCCCCAGTCCTTTAAGCTGCGGAACAGAATCACTATATCTGAGTATTTCAGGGGCCTTTTTTGTCCGCTTTCTTTATCCTTAACCTGCATTTCCCCCATCAGCCTGTGAATGCGCCCTGCTACCAGATGCGCCTCGATTTCCCGTTTTCCCAGATCTTTTTCATCGTCAAAAAACTCATCCTTTTCATCAAGGAGCAGAAGCTCTGCCTGCATCCCGTTATCATCCTGGTAGTCTGCCCCGGGATAAAGCGCGGCTTCTTCGTTATAGGCAACGCGCCCCAGGTCAGGGCTCATAAGCTTGTAAAATATATCGTTGCAGAAGCAAAGGACTTCCTCACGGCTTCTGAAATTTTTGTGAAGGTCAATTCGCTGTGTCAGGCTATCCTCCGTGGAAAACGCCGCATATTTTTCCATAAAAAGCTCCGGTCTTGCAAGCCGGAACCGGTAGATGCTCTGTTTTACATCCCCGACCATAAACATATTGTGTATGCCGTCCTTTAGTCTGGATACTGCCAGCATGATTTCCTCCTGCACCTGGTTGCTGTCCTGGTACTCGTCAATCATGATCTCCTCAAAATGCGCGCGGAATTCCTCTGCGGTCTTTTTACATTCCTTCGTTTCCTCATCCACCAGTATCCTCAGGGCAAAATGCTCAATATCTGAAAAATCCACAACCCGCCTGCGCTGCTTTGCTTCTGCCATTGCCTCTGTATACAAAAGGGCAAGGCGCACAAGTTCCTCTGCCACGGGACGAAGCCGCATCACCTGTGCCAGAAACTCTTCCATATCCATGGAAAAGTATTTTTTCCCCAGCTCGGCAATTTCTTTTTTGATGCTGTTTCTTCCGTTCTGTACGGCTTCCTTTTTTGCCGCATCCCCGGTAAACCCACGGACCGGGGCAAGGTTTTTGAATTTTAAGTTCTGGAAAAAACGCTTAAGCATACGGTAATCTGTCAGGCTTTCCACCTCACAAAACTGTTCTATATCCGCTTCCAGCGCCGCAAGGTATCCCTGCGGCCCGTCCGGCGCTGCCGCCATGTCCCAAAAAGACTGAAGCTGCTTTTGCATATCGAGAAGAAGAAGCTTTACATTTTCGGTGATATCTGTAATCATCTCTGTCTGTAAAAGCTCTTCTGTCGTTTTCACCTGGTACGGCTTTACGAGATTTTTAATCCATTCCACTGGCCACGGGCTGCTCAGGGAGGCTTTATAAATTTTTCCCACCATGTCACGCACCGTCTGGTCGGAACGCTTTCCTGCGTAAGTGTCCACAAGCTGTTCAAACTCCGGCTGCTGCAGGGCATACTGCGATTCAAATACTTTTTTCAGTATATCCTGTTCAAGAAGACGGATTTCCCCCTCGTCCGCAATGCGAAAATTCGGGTCCAGGTGAATTTCCTCAAAATGGTTTCTCACCACGAAAAGACAGAAGCTGTCAATTGTGGTAATCATGGCATTGTGGATTAATGCCGACTGACGGCGCAGGTGTGCATTGTCCGGATTTTTTTCACACTCCCTGTCGATTGCCGCCCCGATTCTCTCCCGCATCTCCGATGCAGCCGCCCTTGTAAAAGTCACAACCAGAAGTCTGTCTATATCAACCGGATTCCCGCTGTCTGTCACCAGCTTTATAATTCGCTCCACAAGCACTGCGGTTTTTCCGGATCCAGCCGCTGCCGATACAAGGATGTCGCGGTTTCTTAAATCAATGACTTTCTGCTGTTCACTGGTCCACCCCATGGACTCTTCTCCTTTCTTCATGCTCCGCAAGCGCAAGTTCTGTTTCCATCTGCCCGTATACCATATCTTTGTGGACTGACGACAGATGCCTGAACTGGTATGCTCCGCTGTCGATATTACATACACTCCGGTAAGGACAGAAATTACAGCTGCAGTCCGTCCCTTCCCTGTAAGGGTTCACACGCACATCCCCGTCAAAAATCGCCTTTCCCTGACGTTTCATCTGCATTCTGACATAGCGCATCACCAGATCAAATTCTTCCGTGGATGCCACATGGGAACGCGTTTTCGATAATTCCCCGGATTTTTTCAGCTCCACCGGAATCACCTCTGAGCGCCCTTCTAAATTCTCATCCATGGCAAGATAAACAGATTCATCCGAATTTACCACCCCATCCGGACGAAGCGCCATTAACAGAGCATGCTCTGCATCCTCATCCGCCAGTTCCTGCCCTTCAATGACCGGGTCGTCTATATGGTAATAAAGTACGCCGCCCGGTTTCACCTCTGCATGATTATGCTCCTTTTTTTCAAGCTCCAGCGCTGCATCCAGATATACCATAAGCTGCAGCTGCAGTCCCTGGTAAATCCGCACAAGATCAAACTTCGTGCTGCCGGATTTATAGTCAATTACTTTAATTGTGATTTCATTTTCATCTTTATAGGTATCTATCCGGTCTATCCTTCCGGCAAGCTGCATTTGTACATCCGTATCAAGCACCAGCCTGAGCGCCTTTGTTTCATCCAGTCTGGAAAATGAAATCTCGAATTTATCCGGCGTAAATTTCCCCGCCTGCACCTGCTTTGTCAGTGCCCAGACAGTCTGGGAAAAAATCCGCTTCATCCGTTTCATCTGGAAGGTTTCTTCTGCCGTTATCTGTACCGTGATATTCGGATATTCCAAAACAGCTTCTTCCATGGCGGCATCTGCAAAATGATCCCTCACCTCATCCGTAACATGGAACCAGTCGTACTCCGATTGTCCCAGCATTCTGCTGTAATGTTCCAGTGCCGTATGGTAAAGGTTTCCCATATCCACGCTTTCAAATCCCCTTATCTCACGTTCCCTGAGCTTTAATCCGTACTGTAAATAATGGGCATAGGCACATGCCGCAAAACGTTCCAGACGCGTAATGCCTGCATCCACATTCTTTCCGTACAGTGCAAGCGCCACGGCGCGGCTGATGGAATCTGTTTTCGGACTTTCATATGCCGCCGACAGCAGCATCTGCACACTCTGGCTTCTGTTTCCCTGCAAAAACCACTTTGCCAGTGCAAACCAGGAGGCATCCCTTGTTCCGTGGATCAGATAATCAAGCGCTGCATCTTCCGTGTAAAAATCCGGCTCTTCCTTTACTTCCTGGTGCTCATCTAATACAAGCTTTGGGAAAAGCTTTCGGATTACGCCAATCAGATAGGACGGGCGGATGGCCTTTCCCTCGCCGTCCACTTTTGCATAGCTGATATACAGCCGCTCGGAGGGCTTTGTCAGGCTGCGGTAGAGATAAAACCTCTGGATAAACGCCTGCTCCCTTGCAGACGGCGCAAGCTCCATGCCCAGGGCAAGCAGAAATTCCCTTTCATATTCAGAAACAATTCCCCCGGCGTTTGACGCTTTGGGAATAATACCGTCATTCACACCGACAAAAAATAAAACCTTGATATGATTTAATCTTGTACGCTCGATATCTCCTATTGTTACGCTGTCATAGCCGGGCGGAATCACTGCAACCTCTGCAGCCGACAGTCCCGCATCCAGAACTTCGGTAAAGCTGTCAGTCTCCAGTGGCTCATTCCCCAGCAACATGTTGAATTTTTCAAGTAATTGTATCACGATTTTATAAATCTGTTCATACTCTTTTGCCTTTGTCTCTTCCCCGTTCTTAAGGTATTCTGCCTCCCGCTCCCAGAGCTGTTTTTGTATGTCCAGTGTAACCAGAAGATTGTACAGGGCACAGATACCGTCATGAACGCTTGCATTTTTGTCTGCAAAAACATCACTCACGGGTGCAAGCAACTCTGCCGTCTGCTGTCTTAACTTTTCCAGACTGGCAAGATTGTAAAGGCTCTGCTGCTTCGGCATATGTATCCAGTGCTTGTTCCATGCTTTCTTCCCCTGGATTCCCATGGCAAGCAGGTAATTGTCCAGACGGTCCAGCTCATCCTCGTCAATGCCGCAGAAACCGCAGCGCAGAAACCTCATCATGGCTTCATAACTGTAGTTGTCCGCCACAATCTCAAGAACTGCACGGATCATCTCAATAAACGGATGGAACAGTACTTCTTTTGTCGTGTCCATAAAATACGGGATCCGGTATCTGGCAAAGAGGGGCTCTATATAATTCCGGTAAGCCTCCACCGCGCCTGTCACCACGGCAATTTCCCTGTAGCGGTATCCGCTTCTTACCAGACGGTTGATTTCCCTTGCTGCAAGTGTCAGTTCCTCCAGCGGGTTTTTCGCGGAGGAAAGATGAATTTCCTCTGGCCGGGTATCCATCCGGCCTTGTTTTTTCCGGAACAGGTTCTGTTCCAGAAAGGCAAGTGACGGCGCACGGACAAAACGTTTTTTTTCACAGTCTGACAGCACAACCGGCTCCAGTACCGGGACACGGAGCGCATATGCCATTCTCATAAGGGAAAACACGGTTTTTTTTGACAGATAAAACAATTCCTCGTTTCCGCTGCTGTGGTAAAAATCCTCTCCGGCATCGATTGTCAGCGTGATATAAATGCTCTCAGCCACCAGAAGCAGTTCTTTTAGCAGTGTGTTCTGAATCGGGGTAAAACCAGTAAATTCATCAAACACGATTACGCTGTCCCTTAACAGCCCGGACTCCGGGGCAAGGTCTTTTAAGACGTTTAATATTTCCTCCGCAGTAATGCAGCGGCCGTCCATGTATGAGACAAACGCCTGGTACATGGTGACTATGTCTGAAAGCTTCGCCCGCAGGACGGATGAAAGATCCTCCCTTTCCGTCAGCGTAAGAAGCTGCTCTGGTGAGACATTGTACTGAACAAGTTCACTGATAAAGGACTTTACCTCCCCGATATATCCCATCCGGTTCATATTGGCACGGAGCACAGTCAGGTTATTTTCCTGTTCCTGCGCAAGCTTGCGCAGCACCAGGTTTTTTCCGGTTTCCTCAAGAATTTCAACATCCTCTTTTCCGAGTTCATCAAATACGCGGTAGGCAAGACGCTTAAAGCTTAAGACATCGATATTCATAATCACGTTATTGGGAGCAAGCTCTACCAGCTTCTTTTGTGTCTGCATGGTAAACTGCTCCGGAACGATGACAAGATAATTTTTCTTTGGATGCTCTGTTGCCTGCTTTACAATCTTCTGGTAAATATATTCGGTTTTCCCGCTCCCGGAATTTCCAAGTACAAACTGCAGCGACATCTGTCCTCCCTGTCTTCCCCTGAATGAATGTATGTCACTAAAAGGGGATTATCTTTGCTTTTGTTTTAATCAGCTCCACTTCCTGTCTGTATTCCGGGGGAATGGCAAGCAGAATATGATACATCCGCTCGTTAAGCCAGTGATAGCGGATGCCTTTTAGCCACTGGATTCCAAACAGGTATTCCATCTGTTCCCTGGTTAAGTATTCATGCAGCTTTTCATCCACGGATTTTCCATCCGTAAAGAAACAACGGACATATGCTGTCTGCTTATGCATACTTTCCTCCAGCTTCTTTTGGTATTCCCCACGGTCCCCTGTCTTTATGGTTTCACACTTCCAGTCTGTCTTTTTACTTTTCGGCTTTGGCGTGCTGACCTTACGAAAGCTCACATGTCCGTAGGCATCCTGTTCTTTTACAAATACCGGTTTTTCATCCGATGCGTCCCATGGATCGTGGATAAAAAGAATATGCGCTTCAATCAGACAGTCGGTATACATTTCCTGTACATGCAGATAAGACATGGGAAAATCCAGCTCATTCATGATTTTTATGGCAGAATAGCCAAGACGTACATAATGTCTTATGGCTCCTTTGCATGCTGTTTCATACATGACATTTGATAATGCCTGGTTAAAATATTTGTTCTTCATATTTGTTCTTATATTTAATATATCCTGATTTCCTTCAGCCGCTTCCTGTGTTCCTTATAATCTGCATCAATTGCTGCAACCACCTCCCAGAATTCCCTGGAATGGTTCATATGTATTCTGTGCGCCAGCTCATGCACCACAACATAATCCATAAGTTCCTGCGGCAGATAATGCAGGCGGTAGTTAAAATTCAGGTTTCCTTTACTGCTGCAGCTTCCCCAGCGCGTTTTCTGGTCGCGGACTGTCACACGCGCATAGTTTACCCCCATCTGCGGGGCGTACAGTTTCAGACGCTCCATAATATGGCGTCTGATTTTATTTTTCTCCATCGGAGTAAGGCTGGTATAATCCGGAATACGGTACTCTTCTGCCATCTCCTTTTGTCTTTCGCACCTTAGCTCCATTTCCCGTCTGGTGCGTTTTATCCACTCTGCATTCTTTTGTACAAACAGCTCTGCTTCCCGTCTGGTTATCTGCTGCGGCGCCCGCACGATGACGTCACTGTTTCCAGTAACCTGCAGCGCAAGTGTTTTCCGCTTACTGCGGATGATTGGAATACAGAGTGTTTCGTTTTCGGTCTTAATCATAATTTCCCAGTGATTCATGGTGTTCCTTTTCAGGGGTAATTTCCTTTTTATCTGTTCTAGTTCTATGATTCCGGCAGGGTTACATACGGCAGAATCCCCGTCAGGTGCGCAATAACCACCCCGTAATTGGTCATGGGAACCTGCTGCTTTTTTGCATGCCCGATTCTGGCCATAACATATTTGCGGTTAAACATACAGCCGCCGCACTGGATGATAAGGTCATACCCTGACAAATCTTCCGGGAAATCTGTTCCGCTTACATGCTCCACGGTAAGGTTTTCCCCAAAACGCTTTTTTAACATCCGTGGGATTTTCACCCGTCCGATATCCTCGGAAAGCGGCGCATGGGTGCAGCATTCGGCAATCAGTACCCTGGAATTTTCAGTTAACGAATCAATCTTTTTTGCCCCCTGCACATAGTAAGGCAGATCCCCTTTATATGCTGCAAACAGAACAGAAAACGAAGTCAGCATACTTTCCTTTGGTTTATTTTCATAAACACTGCCAAAAATCTGCGAGTCTGTGATAATCAGCTTCGGCGGTTTCTTTAATGTCTGCAATGCCAGTAAAAGCTGCTCTTTCGTCACGCTCATCACCAGACAGTGCCTATCTAAAAGCTCACGGATAGTCTGCACCTGCGGCAGTATCAGCCGTCCTTTCGGAGCCTGGATATCCTGCGGCATGACAAGCAGTACCAGATCCTCTTTCCCCACAAGCTCTGCTGTTATCAGACGCTCCCCATGATTTTCCGGCACTTTGCGAATTAAGGCTTCTTTTACTTCTTCCATCCCCTCTTTGGTAACTGTGCTGATTAAAACAGCATCTTCTCCGGTTTCCTCTTTTATTTCCGCCTGCAGGGTGAAGGCAGCTTTTCTGTCCTCATCCAGTTTGCTGACAACAAACAGCACTGGGGTATTCTGCCCTTTAAAATAAGCATACCAGTCCAGCTCAGGTTTGTATACCTTTTTAATGTCCTGCTCCATGTTTTCTGCTGTCAGAACCAGTACGGCAAGATCTGTTTTTTCTGCCGCCTGTTTTGTCTTTTCCAGCCGCTTTTCCCCCAGCCTTGTCACATCATCAAAGCCGGCTGTGTCAATAATGGTGCATGCACCGAGCGGATGAATTTCCATTGCCTTGTACACCGGATCCGTGGTGGTTCCGGCTATGTCCGCCACAATGGATACCTGCTGATTTGTCAGTGCATTGATAAATGACGATTTCCCGCTGTTTGTTTTACCGAAAATACCGATATGCAGACGGTTTGCACTTGGTGTCTGATTCATATTTTCACTCTTCCCTTCTAAAACCTGAAATCACGTTTTCCCTCTGCGATATCATGGATATGCTCATAGGCGGTCTGTCTGACCTTTGGATTCGGAATCCGTTCAAGTTCACACTCAATCAGCTTTAGACCGAGTTTTCTTGTCTCCTCACTGGCGTAATCCTCCAGATATTCCTTTAATGTCATAAGTGCATTCGGATGACAGCAGTTTAAAATCTGCATATTTTTGCATAAGGTCATAAAACGGTCGCCGGTACGACCCTCCCTGTAGCAGGCGGTACAGAAAGACGGAATATATCCCAGCTTTATCAGCCAGCCCACCACTTCATCAAGCGTCCGCTGGTCGCTGACATCAAACTGCTCGGACGTTATATCGTTTTCATGCTCTGCCTCCGGGTCTGCATAGCCGCCCACACTTGTTTTGGACGCACCGCTGATCTGGGAAATGCCAAGAGGAAGTACCTTTTCACGTACTGCCTGACTCTCACGGGTGGAGATAATCATACCCGTATACGGTACGGAAATACGGATTAATGCACAGAGCTTTGCAAATATGTCATCACTGATTCCATTGTCAAAGACTGACGGGTCAATATCATCCGCACGTTTAATTCTCGGAACGCTGATGGTATGCGGTCCAACCCCGAATACAGCTTCTAAGTGTTCCGCATGCATTAACAGTCCTGCAAACTCATACCGGTACATTTCCAGACCAAATAACACGCCAAGTCCCACATCATCAATACCGCCCTCCATGGCACGGTCCATTGCCTCAGTGTGATAGGCATAATCATGCTTCGGTCCGGTCGGGTGCAGCTTCTCATAACTTTCTTTGTGGTAGGTTTCCTGAAAAAGTATATAGGTCCCAATTCCTGCATCCTTTAATTTACGGTAATTTTCCACAGTTGTTGCGGCTATATTGACGTTTACACGGCGGATGGCCCCGTTTTTATGCTTGATGCTGTAAATGGTCTTTATGCTCTCTAAAATATATTCAATCGGGTTATTGGCCGGATCCTCCCCGGCTTCAATCGCCAGACGCTTATGTCCCATATCCTGCAGTGCCGTCACCTCTTTTACGATTTCCTCCTGCGTCAGTTTTTTACGCGCAATATGCTTGTTTTTCATGTGGTACGGACAGTACACACAACCGTTGACACAGTAATTTGAAAGATAAAGCGGGGCAAACATAACAATGCGGTTCCCATAATAATCTTTTTTAATCTGCTCTGCCAGTTTGTAAATTTCCTGTATTTTTTCCTCGTTGTCGCAGGCCAGAAGTACAGACGCCTCCCGGTGCGTTAAGCCCTTCCGCTCCTTTGCCTTTTCAATCAGTGCATCCACAAGCTCCATATCGTCCTTATTGGCATCTGCATAAGCCAGTGTTGCCTGGATTTCCTCATCAGAAATAAACTCCTCTGCTTTTTTTGATTTAGCATTGTACATAATTTTTCCTCCTGTTCTTTGAACATCCGCTCATGCAAAATTTGCCTTCGGCAAATGAGCGGACGCTGCATGTCAAGTTTTCATAGAAAACTTGACACCCCCCAAACATTGGTTCATTCAAATTTTGCCGACATAGCTTTTATATATAGTCTCCCCTTGCAGTTACTATATGGTATCCGACAGCCTCCATTCGTTTTTCCATACACTGTCTGCATTCTGCGGCTTCATCACCTGTACAGATTTTATTGTCATAAAGTGCATATTTTTTCCGCACCAGAACCGGTGAAAGATTCGGCATCACAACATTTGCCCCTGCCAGTATACCAAGCTCTCTCCCTTTGGGGTGAATCGTTCCAAGCGCTGTGGTGGCTGGCAGAAGTACGTGCGGATGAATCAGCCGGATTATGGACAAAAGCCTGAGTGTCATCTTCAGGCTGCCCGCAGGCTCTTTTCCAAACGGCGTATCTTTCTGTGGAATAAACGGACCAATACCTGCCATATGTGGCAAAAACTGCCTGATAAACTGTAAATCCTTATAAATGCTCTCCGTGGTCTGTCCCGGAGATCCAACCATAAACCCACATCCGGTCTGGTAGCCGATTTCCTTTAAATCATACAGACAGCGAATCCGGTTTTTAAAGGACAGTTCAGGCGGATGCAGACGATTGTAATGCATTTCATCTGCCGTTTCATGTCGGAGCAGGTATCGGTCTGCTCCAGCGTCAAAATATGCCTGATAACTTTCTTTGTTTTTTTCCCCGATGGAAAGCGTCAGCGCACAGTCCGGATATTTTTCCTTTATGCTTTTCAGCAGATGACAGATTTTTTCATCTGTAAAATACATATCCTCCCCGCCCTGCAGCACAAAGGTACGAAATCCCAGTCCGTACCCGTTTTCACAGCAGGATAATATTTCTTCCTCTGTCAGCCGGTAACGGTCTGCCCTGCTGTTGCTGCGGCGGATTCCGCAGTATTTACAGTCATTTTTACAGTAATTTGTAAATTCAATCAGTCCGCGGATAAAGACCTGTTTACCATATATTTTATCCGCCGCTTCACGCGCGCTGTCCCTTAAATACGTAATTACCTCTTCATCCTCTGTTGATAATAGAAAATCCAGCGTTTTAATGCTGATATCCCGTTTTTGTCTGATTTCATCAATCCGTTTCTTTGCTTCATTCATGGGCACTTATCACATTTGAATACACAGTTTTTGCGCTGACACCATTTAGCCGCCCGATTTTCCCGGACAGTGCGTTAATTTTATCCTCTGTGGCATCCACGGCAACACTGATAATATTTACACCTTTCTTTCTGTAAGGAATTCCCATTCTTCCAACAATACATTCCCGGTACTCGTGAAGAATACGGTTCAACTGCTCTGCTGCTTCTTCCTGCTCCACAATAATTCCAATCAATGCAATTCTAGTATCCATGGTGTTTCCTTTCCCATAAAAAATGCTGTACCCGGCAGGTACAGCAAATAGACTCTTATTTCCAGCCGCTTCAGTTAATACTGCATAAAGCATGCCTTCATAAGAAAAATCTGTTTTTATTTTATGCCATACCTTCCACCTTATCTGAACTGATTCGGTGTCAGAGTCTGTCTTTTAATTTCTAAATATTTTCTCCAGCCGGAAAGGTTCGCCAGCATACTGCCGACAAAGCTCGCCGAAGGAGCAGGTCATACCCCTGCTGCGCAGGCATATGACTAGTATGGAGCAAAGCACATGATAGTTCGCTTTTTTGAGCAAAGCACATGATAGTTCGCTTCGCGAAGTGCTTTGCGTAGGTAACACCCTTACAGGGTATTACATGGCGCGAAGTGCTTTGCGTAGGTCATATCCCTGCTTAGCAGGCATATGACTAATGATGAAACAGCCGGATTCCGGTAAAGCTCATCACCATATTGTATTTGTTGCAGGTCTCAATTACATTGTCATCACGCACGGAGCCGCCTGGTTCTGCCACATAGCAGACACCGCTTCTGTGCGCACGTTCGATATTGTCCCCAAACGGGAAAAATGCATCCGAGCCAAGCGCCACATCAGAATTTAAGGCAAGCCATGCGCGTTTCTCCTCACGCGTGAATACATCCGGCTTTGTCTTAAATATATTCTGCCACTGTCCGTCTGCAAGGACATCCATGTAATCCTCCCCTATGTAAAGATCAATGGCGTTGTCACGGTCGGCACGCTTGATACCGTCTACAAACGGAAGTTTTAATACCTTCGGTGCCTGGCGCAGCCACCAGTTGTCTGCCTTGGTTCCGGCAAGACGCGTACAGTGGATTCTGGACTGCTGTCCTGCACCGATTCCGATTGCCTGTCCGTTTTTCACATAACATACGGAATTGGACTGCGTATATTTTAAGGTAATCATGGAAATAGCAAGGTCCATCTTTGCCTGCTCTGTCAGTTCTTTGTTTTCAGTTACGATATTGTCAAAAAACTTGTCGTCAATAGTTAACTCATTTCTGCCCTGCTCAAACGTAATGCCAAATACATCCTTGCTCTCAACAGGAGCCGGAACATAATCCGCATCCATCTCTATAATGCAGTAATTTCCCTTCTTTTTCTGCTTTAAAATTTCCAGTGCTTCATCCGTATATCCCGGTGCGATAACACCGTCAGACACTTCACGCTTAATTACCTGTGCCGTGGATACATCACAGATATCTGAAAGGGAAATAAAATCTCCGAATGAAGACATCCTGTCAGCCCCCCGTGCACGGATATAGGCATTTGCCAGCGGGGTAAACTCAATATCCATATCATCCACCCAGTAGATTTTTTTCTCCACATCTGAAAGCGGAAGTCCCACTGCCGCACCTGCAGGCGACACATGCTTAAAGGAAGCCGCTGCTGCCAGTCCGGTTGCTTTTTTTAGCTCACTGACAAGCTGCCAGCCGTTAAATGCATCCAGAAAGTTAATATATCCTGCCCTGCCGCTTAACACCTTAATTGGCAGTTCCCCGTCTTTCATATAAATTCTGGATGGCTTCTGGTTTGGGTTACAGCCGTATTTCAGTTCGTATTCCTGCATAATCTGATACCTCTTTCTCTTATTTGTTTTTATTTACAATCCTGCTTTCATATTCTCCGGTTTCAATATCAATGAACCGCACAAAAAGGGAAACCTTGTTTTCCTCATTTAAATTTTCCCATACCAGACTGGTAAAAGCATCAATATCCCCCTTAATGCTGACTGGCACCGGCTCGCCTTCAAAACTTGGAAGCGGATTTCCGTCTCCCATGTACGTATGGATAAACCTTCCCTCTCCTGCCTGCGGATTGGAATACGCAAATGTATAGCGGTTGCATGAATCAGGATTTCCATTGTTACTCTTTAAAATCGACATTGCAAAATTATAGCCGCTGTTTTCTATATGCATGATTCCTGAAATACGAGGTGTATAGTTAGGTGCATCCGGCTCAAATTCCCGTGTCCGAAGCGACTGTTCAAACGTCTGCTGCTTATCCATCAGGTCATAAATAGTATCTGTCTGGTCCCCGTTTGTCACAATTGTTTTGTTCCCAAACACACGCACCGGTGCGTATATGATCAGGCTCGGATCCTCCAGTTTTGATTCATCAAATGCCTGTGTACGGATTCCCTCACCATCTTCCACAAAAATACGGTTTCTGCTGTTTGCACTTCTTCCCATAATAAAATATGCGGTAACCGCTTTCTTTCCATCCTCAGAACGTCCGATCACAATCCCGCGTCCCGGATAAGTTGTTGCACTTAATTCTTTTTCCAGTGCCTTTTTTTCCATATTATTATCCTCCTTTGAACACCAGCCCATGCAAAATTTACATATAGAAAATTACAGTCTCTGCTTTTTATGGATTTTTTTCTGTTCATACATCCGCTCGTCTGCCAGACTGATTAATGTCTCTACGTTAGTTTCTTTATTCCAGTCCGCCAGACAATAACCCAGACTTGCCGAAATCTCATAGGGCTTTTCACCTGAATTTGTCTGTTTTAATTCCCGCTCAATTTCTGCAAGCTTTTCTTTTACCTGGCCGTCCTTATAGTTTCCAACTCCGATAATCAGAAATTCGTCCCCGCCGTTTCTGACCGCCACTTCATTTTTCTGCAAACAGCGCTGCATAATTTTTGCAATGGTCGCGAGTCCGAAATCACCCTCATTATGTCCGAAATTATCATTTATATACTTAAGTCCGTCCATATCCGCCATCACAACCAGAATCCGGTAAATCCCGTACTGTTTTTTTCTGCCGGATAAAAACTGGTACATCCCCCTGCGGTTATACAGACCTGTTGCCGTGTCGCGAATGGATAGATTTAACAGCTGGTCCCGGATTCGTGTCATTGCCAGTGAATTATTGACATTCCGAATCCAGTTCCGGTAGACATAATCCGGTTTGTGCTTCTGTTTTAAACTGCACTGCATAACTGCATAACCTAACAGTTCATCATCGAAATGTACCGGTGTAAAATAAAAGGTTTTCGCTTCCTCTGTCTCATTAAAATATGGAAACATCTCCTCCCATGCAAACTTTGCACCGGAGCGGACATTATCCTCCTCCCAGGAGTCTTCTGTGTATGGTTCACCATGTACATGCAGCACCGTCTGCATGATCCGCGGAAGGGCTGCCTTTGCCTCTGACCTGATTTCCAGCCAGTCATCGCGCAGGCACAGGTAAAACTCTTCAAAAGGTCGAATCAGAGTTGCGAATTTATGTATCAGCTTAAGACACTCTTCATAGGAACCTGTATTAATCACCTGCTCATTCATATAACTGTCCAGAAGCTTGCTGATATCAAAAGGCTGCTCCCAGTTTTCTTCTATATGCAGCTGGTTCTGCTGTACATTAAACATGGAACGCTTCAGCTTATGCTTCATATAATGCACATCTGAAAAACAGCCGCAGCTTTCTGCAATAATAAGACCTGTATCCGGAAAATTTCCAGTGTCCAGCAGCGGTTTTTCCGGTTCAATGGCAGCGCGGATCCGGTTGACAGCTTCTGCAGCCGCTTCACAGATTCTGGGCTCATAGGTTGCTATGGAAACCTCATTAATGGCTCCCTCCTGGGTAACATCATAACCGGTCACAATCACCTGCTGCGGTACGTTTATTCCATGCTCCTTCAGCTGGTTGACAAGACCGAGCGCCATGTGGTCGCTGCCGCAAATGACCGCATCCGGAATGTCCAGTTTTCCTTCATAAATATCATCCGCAAGCCGTTCGCCGGAACCATACCAGAAATCCCCGTAAAATACTGGATACTCCTCGATATTCATCCCATGGTCTTTCAGATAATCCAGGAAGCCCTCCAGCCGCTCTCCGGCCACACGGTGTCCTTTGATTCCTGTCAGAAAATAAACTTTTTTACACTGGTGTTTCTCAAAAATATGCGCCGAAATATCATAAAATGCCTTACGGTCATCTGTAAATACCGTCTCATAATTTCCAAACTCCAGATCCAGCGATACTACTTTTTTGGTGCATTCCCTTTCAAACCGTTCCAGCAGCTGTGGAAAAATATCCGCTGTTCCATTATCACTTAATGTTATGGAAGTTAAAATGACACCGTCCACCTTCTCAAAATTGAGAAGGTCATATATTTTTTTCTCAGCAGCAAGATAACTCTTGTCATAATGGTTAATATATACCAGAGTGGAAAATACAATAACATGATAACCATATTTTGCGCACTGTGCAGTCACGCCATCAATGACACGCTGCTGGTATATATCTTCAAGATTTGCTGTAACAATGGCAATTATCTTCCTCTCCTGCATATTATCACCACCCGGCTACCGGCCTGCTTCCTCAGCCAGTCTTCTTTCTTCAATCACTTCCGGACTTTCCGGATAAGGGAATTTCTGTGCAAGAATCTCTTCCAGATTCTCCCTGTCATGAAACGCTTTATTCCGGATTGCCTGGTTTTCTTCCTCTGCCTTTGACTCGATTTCATACAGCTGCGCATTTACTTCCAGCAGCCTCTTTTCCAGAGCCTCAATTCCCTGTGTAATTTCTTTTTTCTTTGCAACATCCAGCATTCCAAGCGCGGATAACTGTATCTTCTTTTCCTCAATCTCAGCCCAGATACTGTCTTTTTCTTCATTTAAAGGCTGAACCTTCGGCTGCTTTTCCTGGTGAACCCTGTCGTGCTCTTTCTTTTCATCAATGTCAATCTTGCGGAACGTCTCTATCCTTGCATCGTCTCTCTGCTTTTTGACTGCTTCAACCTCCGCTCTCCACTTCACCATCTCTGCCTCTAATCTGGCTTTTCTTTCTGCTTCCCTCTTTTCTCTTTCTTCACGCTCTTTCTTTTCACGTTCCACCCGCAGGCGTTCATCAAAGTTAGCTTTTACTTCTTTACTGAAAATCCGGTTCGTTACATCCAAAAGAACCTTTGATTCCTCCCTGATTTCTTCCCCGTCCAGCGTAACAGCCGTACCATGTTCCTCAAGCAGCATCTCCTGCACTTTCATGTACAGGTAAAACAGAACGTCGTCATCCTGGTTTAAACTGCTAACCTTTTCAAAATAATCTGCCATTTCCAGAAACAGCGCATCCTTCTTTTCTTCATACATCCGGACATAAGAGGAGAACCTCTCTTTTACTGCTTCCTCCGAAAGTCTTCCTGATTTTCTCTCATACGGAATCCGCGCCTTTGCCTCAAGTGTACACTGGACATTCATCAGATCAGCGATTTCCTCGGACCGTTTACGGATTTCACCAAGCCATGTGTCCACATCCTCCTTTGTCAGGATTCGGGCTGCATACTGGTCAGCGGAAAGTGGGACAAACGGAATGATTTCCTCATCCGGAACAAATCCTGAAAAAATCTGTTCCATCAGTTTTAACATGTCCTCCCTGCTCCCGACGATTTTGTCAGTCACCACATGAAACATCTGGTAAACTGTCCCGTTATAGAATGCAACATAGTAATGTCTGGCTAGATCCGCATCCTCGGACAGCCCGTAACAGCAGCCGCCATATGCGTGTTCCATGAGAAGCGGGTGATATGCAGAATGACCGATTACCGGTTTTAATGCACGTTTTAAAACTGTCCAGTAAATCACCTCACAGCTTGTACTGTATATTTCTGGTATATGATAATCAAAAGAAAGCTCGGCCGGAATTTCCTCTTCCGGATAAATCATAATGGAATAGGAAACGGCTTCCCCCTCCTTCGGTCTCAGATATGCAACAAATTCACTTTCTGTTTCTCTTTCCAGTGAAAAATCATCTGGAATTTTCAGACTGTACTGTAAACCTTTAAAACACTTACCGGTATCATATGTAATATTTATATCTGCAACATTTTTTACGTTGCCGGATTCCTCTTCTCCTTCCTCTGCAGCTGTCGTATATGTCTCTTCCACAACTTCTTCATTTAATACCCCGTTGATTGCATGCATGGCAAGTGCAATCCCTTTTCTTGCCTCATCATTAAAATCATATAATAATCTTTCATCTACACCATTCATAACGTTCTCCTAATTTGTGCTAATTTTTAAATGAATGAACCGGCGCAGGAATCCGCCCTTTACGGTTCACAAATGCATCACAGGAAAATGGATTCACCTGCATGACAGGCGCATAACCAAGTAATCCCCCAAACTCTGCCTTTTCCCCGACACCTTTGCCTGCCACCGGAATCAGACGTACAGCTGTTGTTTTCTGGTTAATCATCCCAATTGCCATTTCATCTGCAATAATTCCGGCAATGGTCGTATCCTTTGTATCTCCCGGTATCGCAATCATATCAAGTCCCACGGAACATACGCAGGTCATTGCCTCCAGCTTCTCAAGTGTCAGTGCACCGGCTTCTGCTGCATGAATCATTCCCTGGTCTTCACTGACCGGAATAAATGCACCGCTTAATCCTCCTACATAGGAAGATGCCATAATTCCCCCTTTCTTTACCTGGTCATTTAAAAGCGCAAGTGCCGCTGTAGTCCCCGGCGCCCCTGCCTTTTCCAGTCCGATTTCACATAATATATCAGCAACGCTGTCCCCGACTGCCGGGGTAGGCGCCAGCGAAAGGTCAATGATCCCAAACGGGATTCCCAGTTTTTTTGATGCTTCCTTTGCAACCAGCTGCCCAACGCGTGTTACTTTAAATGCTGTTTTTTTAATCGTTTCACAGAGTACCTCAAAACTTTCCCCACGCACTTTTTCCAGTGCTGTTTTTACCACTCCCGGTCCGCTGACTCCGACATTTATCACCGCATCCGCCTCCGTCACGCCATGAAAAGCACCTGCCATAAACGGATTATCATCCGGCGCATTGCAGAATACGACAAGCTTTGCACAGCCGATGGAATCCTTTTCTTTTGTTGCTTCTGCAGTCTTTTTTACGATTTCCCCCATCAGGCGCACAGCGTCCATATTGATTCCGGTTTTTGTGGAGCCGACATTCACAGAGCTGCATACAAAATCAGTCTCTGCCAGCGCCTGTGGAATGGAACGGATTAAGTTTTCATCCGCAGACGTCATTCCCTTTGAAACAAGGGCGGAATATCCTCCGATAAAATTCACACCGGTCTGCCTCGCTGCCCTGTCAAGTGTCTTTGCAATTTCCACAAAATCCTCCGGACACCTGCAGGCAGACGCACCGGCAATTGCCACGGGTGTAACTGAAATGCGCTTGTTGACAATCGGGATACAGTAGTTGTGTTCAATACTGTTTCCGGTCTCCACCAGTTTTTCTGCCATTTTAGTGATTTTGTCATAAATTTTCCGGTTCAGACGGTCCAAATCTGAATCAGTACAGTCCAGAAGACTGATACCAAGAGTGATTGTCCGGACATCCAGGTTTTCCTTTTCAATCATCTCATTTGTTTCCGTCACTTCTCCAATATTAATCATGTTTTGTACCATGCCGCAGGCGTGGTGCCATTTGTGATATGTCGTATTCCGTCAGGAATATGACCCCGCTTTTTAGCGGCACAAATAAAGATTGAAAAATCACCTGCAAACTTTTTCCTTTCTTTCACCATTATTATTTTTCAATCTTTAGTTCCTTAAATTCTGTGCATTTTCTCAAATATTTCCTCACGCTGGCATTTCACCATCACTCCGATTTCCTCTCCCAAACTGTCCATTTCGTCTGAAATCTCCGAAAACGGTTTCTTTGAGCCGCCCATATCGACTATCATCATCATATTAAAATAACCGGAAACAATTGTCTGGGAAATATCCAGTACGTTGATTCCATTATCGGAAAGATATGTACAGACCTTTGCAATAATACCAACGGTATCCTTACCTACTACAGTAATAATAATCCTGTCCACTGATTTTTCCATTTTTTATCTCCTTCACACTGCCTTAAGCACTGGCGAAACAGCATCCCTTTTTGCCACATAAATCGGGAAATCCCCTGCTTTATACGGATTATCCCCCATGGTAATCTCAAGACGCACTGCCTCATAGGCCAGCTCGGCATAATTATTTTCTTTACTCAGATGCCCAAGCATCACAGCAGTAAATTTATCATGGAGAAGCTCACAGAGCATCTGCCCGCTCCTTTCATTGGACAGATGTCCCCTGTCCCCCATAATCCGCCGTTTGAGCGGATACGGATAAACTCCTGTTTCCAGCATATGGATATCATGGTTTGCTTCCAGTAAAAGCATGTCAAGCCCCTGAAGCTGTTCCACAATTTCTTCGTTATATGTACCCAGGTCTGTTACCACTGCACATGAATGGTTTTTGTTTTTAATCCGGTATGCGACCGGCTCCGCAGCATCATGGGAAATGGGAAGCGGTGTAATGGTAAGGTCCCCGACTGCAAAATCCTCTTTGGGAACAATCACATGAAACAGTTCCGGGTCAATCTTTCCCACGGAAGAAGTATGTTTAATAGCCTCAATCGTACCCGCCGTGGCA
Organism: uncultured Lachnospiraceae bacterium; assembly: GCA_947566705.1. Lineage (GTDB taxonomy): Bacteria > Bacillota > Clostridia > Lachnospirales > Lachnospiraceae > Roseburia. Next base: position 23,495 of record CANOLA010000023.1, read on the forward strand.
TACATTGGCAGGGCATAACGCCTTGCCATCACGCCAAGCCCCGCAATATGGTCAATATGCTCATGTGTAATAAAGATTCCCTGCAGTTCCCTGCTGTTTAAATCAATTGCATTCAGTCCCTGCTCAATCCGTTTTCCACTGATTCCTGCGTCAATCAGAATATGGCATTCATCCGAACCGACACAGATACAGTTCCCGCTGCTTCCGCTTGCAATACTGCATAATTCCAACATAATTAATTCTCTTCCCAGTAAATTTCTATCCGGTCCCCGTCAGAAAGTTTTCTTGAATATCCCGTGTCTTCCCCGTTGACCTTGGTTACTATGCCGCGTCCCCTGCCAGCCGTTAAATCAAATGATATAAAATCAAAGATATCAACAAAAATGTATTCTTTTTTGCCGGTCAGCTCCACATGTTCCCCGTTTACAGTTATCATACATACCGGGGATGCCGGTTTTATTTCCGGCGCAGGCTCTGACTGCTTGATCTCTTGTACTGACTCCGTCTGTGCTGTTGCCCGTACCACCTCGCGTCTGGTTTCCATCCTGGAAACAGTTTCCGGCGCCGCATGGAAAACAGCTTCTGTCTCCGGTTTGGATTCCATGCCGGCTGCGGATACAGATTCCGCTTCCGTGCTTATTTCAGGTTCCGTTACAGAGTTTTCCACCGGTTCAGGTTCCGGTTCCGCCACGGGTTCCTCCTGTAAAAATCCAGACTCCGTTTCTGCCCCGGATCCGGACTCTGTTTCCAGTCCAGCACCTGCATATTCCACTCCGGATTCCGTTTCCGGTTCAAAGTCACTTCCGGACTCCGGTTCTGCTGCTTCCGGTTCATCCACTGGCTCTTTTTCCTCATCCACTTCATTATACTGATTTTCTTCGTCATGTGCAACCCTGTAACCGTCTGCCGTCCAGTCAATTGTAAAGTTTTCATAAACAAGGGTGTTTAAATCCGCCTCCCTGTTATTCACCAGAATCTGGTAATCAGAAAGCACTTCAACGTCCATAAACCTTGCAATCTGTTCTACTGTATAAAAATTCCTGGTTTCAATCACATCACCCTCTTTAATATGGTATGTTTCGGATTCCAGGCTTCCGTTCACCTCGACAAACTTCGGACACGACACTTTTTGCCCGTTGATTACAAAGGAAATGGTGGAAGAACGGTATTCCTCCAGCTGTCCGACCGTATATACCGCATCATCGCCTGCAGTAGACGGCTGGATGGTAATATCACAGTTTGGCTCAAGAGGGGTATTGATGCTTGCAGGCTCCCCGTTCATCGTAACGATCGCGGCCTCTCCTGCCTCGCCCCTTGCAATCCTTGTCGCACCATTGACGGTAAAATTAATCGGCACGCCGCGCTTTGGAAACAGCTGGTCATTCGGGAAACCGGCCTGAAGCGCTGCATCCACGATTGTAAGCCGGTTATTGTCATACAGCTTTAAACGCTCTCCGTTGAAACGTACCATAATAAAGTTATTTTTCTGTTCGTAATAATTTAAGCAGATTCCAATCGGCGTAACGAGCAGCGGATCTTTTTTAATATCCTCCTGCTTAAATACCACCTCCTGTAAAACCTCCTCGCCGCGGAGCGCCACACGCTCCTGCACAAGGTCCAGTCTGGCCGCCAGCTTTTCGGTATAACCGTGAATCTTTCCGCCGCCCCCGACAACAAAGCAGGCACTGACAGTATTGCCGCCGTTTAACTCTTTGATTTTTGCCGCAACCTCTGTGGTAATTTTGTCAATGGTCTTATCTAAAAGTTCCCAGATTTCTTTTGCCGGAACAGTATGGGAAATTCCCATAATATCTGTATATTCCACATCCTTATCTTCTGAGGATGCAAGTTTCATGTCCTCGGCAGTCTTAAAATCCACCAGGTAATGCTGGACAATCAGCTCTGTCAGTTCATCCCCGGCATACGGAATCATGCCGTAGGCAATGATACTGCCGTCTTTCGTAATTGAAATATCCGAAGTACCTGCCCCGACGTCCACCAGCGCAATATTTAACATACGGTAATTTTCCGGAATTGCCACATTGATTGCTGCAATTGGCTCAAGTGTCATATTGGCAACTGAAAGCCCGGCCTGTCCTACTGCAGTATACAGTCCCTCCACAACATCTTCCGGAAGAAAAGTAACAATAATATCCTCCCCGATTTTACGCGCCTTGTGCCCTTCAATACTGATAAACGGATCGTCATTCAAATAATATTTCATAATGGAATAGCCGACACAGTAAAATTTATATCCTGTCTCGTCCTTTTCCTGCAGAATCTTCTGTGCACTTTCAATTCCCAACAGGTTTAATGTATGGATATCCTCTCCTGTTGTCAGGGAATCCTCCGCATATTCGTATTCCACATGTGTCGTAACTGTTTTTAAGACACGGCCTGCCGCTGCAATACAGACCTCTGTCAGAGGTTCCCCGGTCTGTTTTTCCAGTTCCTCCTTTACAGCACTGATGGTACGTGCCACACGCCCGATGTCATGAATCTGTCCATCCAGCATCGCCCGTGTTTCATGCTGCTTTACATACTGTGCCACAACAACAAATTCTTCATCCTCAGTACGGTATCCTACTGTCCCCACCACATTGCGGGTTCCTATATCAAGTCCAAATACGTTGTTATTCATCTGCTTTCTCCTCAGAGCCTTGTCAATCTGCGCAAGGGTTTCATCCAGCCTGCCGTTATTGTCAATTACCACTTTGCAGTGTTTTTCATATTCCCCGTCGCTTAGCTGGCTTTCCATAATCCGGTCAGTTTTTTCATCCGAATAGCCCCTTGCTGCCTTTAATCGCTTTCTTCTGATTTCTTCCTCTGCTTTAATATACCAGAGTTCATCACAAATTTCATCATAATGTTCTTCTATGAGCAGTGCCGCTTCCAGAACAAGATACTCCAGTTCCCCGTTTCCGCGCTCTTTTTCCGCCTCTTTTTGTATATATGTGCGGACCGCCGGGTGTACAATGGCATTTAACGCCTCTCTTTTTTCTGCGTCTGAAAAAATAACCGCAGCAAGCCTCTCACGGTCAAAATGCCCGTCTTTAGTATAAATATCCTCATCCCCGAACCGTTCTTTCAGTTTCCTGTAGCACTCCGTTTCCGGCTCCATCAGCTCATGCGCAATATCATCTGCAAGCATGACACGCGTCCCCTGTCTTTTTTCCAGAAAGGAAAGGATTTCAGATTTTCCTGCCCCGACACCTCCGGTAATTCCTATAAATTTCATCATTAGTGCGCCTCATACCAATCATATCCAAACTCGGTTCCAACTGCAAGTGCAACGGAAAGGTCAGCAGCTTTCTGCATCTCTTCCTCTAAAAGTGAAATTACTTCTTCTTTTTCTGCTTCCAGGGTTTCAATCAGAAGCTCATCATGCACCTGCAGAATCAGCCGCGATTTAAAACCTTTGCTGTATAACCTGTCATGCACATGAATCATGGCAATCTTAATAATATCCGCCGCCGTTCCCTGAATCGGGGCATTCATTGCCACGCGCTCCCCGAACTGCCTCTGCATATAATTTGAAGAGGACAGCTCCGGAACGGGACGAATCCTGCCAAACAGTGTCTTCGTATATCCCTTTTTCTTTGCCTCCGAAACCGTTTTGTCCAAAAACTCCTTGATTTTCGGATATGTCTTAAAATAGCTGTCAATAAATTCCTGCGCTTCCTTTGTGCCAATATTTAAATCCTGGCTTAACCCGAAAGCACTGATGCCATAAACAATTCCAAAATTAACTGCCTTGGCATTCCGCCGCTGTAAATCCGTCACCTCGTCAAACGGCACATGGAATACAAGCGATGCAGTGCTTCTGTGAATATCCTGGTTACCAGCAAATGCTTCTATGAGCTTTTCGTCCCCCGACATATGAGCCAGAAGCCTTAACTCAATCTGGGAATAATCGGAGTCCACAAACAGGTTCCCTTTTTTCGGATGAAATACCTTTCGTATCATCTTTCCAAGCTCTATACGAATTGGGATATTCTGCAGATTCGGCTCGGTACTGCTTAACCGTCCGGTGGCAGTCACTGTCTGCTGGAACGTCGTGTGAATTTTTCCTGTTTCATCTATACACCCTGCCAGTCCGTCCGCATAGGTGGATTTTAATTTGCTGAGTTTCCGGTATTCCAGAATATCAGAAACAACCGGATAATCGGGCGCAAGTTTGTCCAGTACATCTGCCGCCGTGGAGTAACCGGTTTTGGTCTTTTTTGCATTCGGCAGTTTCAGATCTTCAAACAGAACTGTCCCCAGCTGTTTCGGGGAATTGATATTAAATTTCTTCCCTGCCTGGTCATAAATTTTTTTCTCAGTTTCCGCAATGGAAACAGAAAGCTTTTCCCCGTACTCCTTCAGTGAATCCGCATCAATACAGATTCCTTCTTTTTCCATATCTGAAAGAACAAATACGAGCGGCATTTCCATATTTTCCATCAGCTCTGTCATTCCGTGCTCTTTTAATGCGTCTTCCAGGACATGCCATGATTTCCATGACACATATGCCTCAAAGCAGGCATACTTCAAAACCTCTGCCCCGCTGCCGGCAAGCGCCTGTACAGCAGTCTGTTTTCCAAGCAGGCTTTCCTTTGAAGGAAGCTCAAGTCCAAGATAATTCCCTGCAATCTCATGATACGGATACTCACTGTTAAGCGGATTTAACAGATATGCGGCAATCGTACGGTCAAAAAAACGCGTCCTTGTCTTTAAATAGCTGTCCCAGTCTGTATCTGCATGAATCTGTAAAAATTCCAGCTCATCTTTTAAATCCGCAGTGACTAATTTCCGGTCACCCTTTAGAAGCGCATCCCTCAAATCTGTAAAGGCAAGGTCTTCTCCCGCCACCAGCAGATAACTGTCCTCCTCGGAAAAAGAAACCGCCATTGCAGCGTCTTTAATCAGGTAAAATGCAACCGGTTCTTCTCCTGCCTTCCGCCAGATCTCATCCGCTTCTTTTTTTGTCTTAACCAGTTTAAAAAATTCCTCCGCATGGTTTTTCGGTGCATCCACCTCAAACCGGGAAAGCATGTTTTTAAACTCCAGACGCTTACAGACAGCATATGCCTCACTGGTATATAAATCCGCTGTTTTTTCCAGCCTGGCGTCAGCAAAATCATATGCAAGCGGAACATCCGTAATAATTGTCGCAAGCGTCTTGCTCATTACCGCCTGGTCCCAGTATTCTACGATATTTTTCGATGCGCGGGGCGGACGTATAACATCCGCATGGGCATGCACCTCTTCAATGCTCCCATACTCTGCAATCAGTGCAGTCGCAGTCTTTTCCCCAATACCGGGAACTCCCGGAATATTATCCGCCGTATCCCCCATCAGCGCCTTGACGTCAATAAATTCCTTCGGTGTCACCTGATAGCGTGCTTTTACATCCTCTTCCAGATAATCCTCGATTTCCGTTCCGGTCTTTTTTGTCTTTGGTATCCGGATTTTTATGTGTTTTGTTGCAAGCTGCAGAAGATCACGGTCACCGGAAACCACGGAAACCTCCATGCCTTCCCGCTCCCCGGAGAATGCAAGCGTGCCAAGCAGATCGTCCGCCTCATATCCTTCTTTTTCTACAATGCAGACACCCATGGCAGTCAGCATTTCTTTCATCAGCGGAACCTGTTCACGCAGTGCATCGTCCATCGGTCCCCTTGTTCCCTTGTAGCCTTCAAACATTTTATGGCGGAACGTCGGCGCATGTACGTCAAACGCAACCGTCAGATAATCCGGCTGTTCCTCTTCCAGAATCTTAAATAAAATGTTCAGAAAACCATAGACGGCATTTGTGTGTACTCCTTCTGAATTTGTCAGATCCGGCAGTCCGAAAAATGCCCTGTTCAAAATGCTGTGTCCGTCTATTAACACCAGTTTTTTATTTATTCCCATTCTCTGTCTGCTCCATTTACTTCTATAGAAATGCCTTACACTTTACGTGTTGCATCCTTAAGCCATGCCAGTTCCTCCCCGCTTAAAAAAGGAGACACCACGCTGTATACAGCCGCATGGTATTCATTCAAACGTTTCCGCTCTGTATCTGTCAGTTTTTCTGCCGCAATGGCATCCAGGTCATACGGAACAAAGGTCAGGTTCTCAAAATACATAAACTGCCCGTATTCATTTTTTTCGCCTTTACGGCACAAAAGCTCGTTTTCCAGACGGATTCCGTATTTTCCTTCTTTATAAAGCCCCGGCTCATCCGTCGTTACCATTCCTTCTTCCATTACAGCCTCCGGCTTACGCCAGCGGAATGCATTCGGACCCTCGTGCACGCTTAACAGATACCCGACCCCGTGTCCGGTTCCATGCTTATAATCAAGTCCCTTTTCCCAGAATGGCGCGCGTGCGGCAAGGTCCAGATTTTTTCCGGTGCAGCCATACAGAAAGCGTGTTGCTGCAAGGTTTAAACACGCAGAACACACCAGTGTGTAATCCGTTTTCATCTCCTCAGTCACAGCGCCCACTGCAAAGGTTCTTGTAATATCCGTGGTGCCTTCCAGGTAATGTCCCCCGGAATCCACCAGCAGAAATCCCTGTCCTTCTACTGATGCATCAGTTTCTGGAACAGGTGCATAATGCACAATCGCCCCGTGTTCTTTGTATGCACTGATGGTTTCAAAGGACGGCTCCAAAAAACCCTCCTGTTCCTTCCGCAGGCCTTCCAGATACTCTGCAGCAGACAGTTCCGTCATGGGGATAGAGCCAGCATTTGTTTTCAGCCAGTACATAAAACGGCATACTGCCACTGCGTCCTTTATATGCGCTTTTCTGATATTGTCGATTTCCGTTTTATTTTTTACCGCTTTCATCAGTGCTGCCACATCCGGTTCATCCATAATCCTGCAGGAATCCGGAATACTGCTGCAAATGCTGCAGCTTACAGCACCGCGGTCCAGAAGAACTGTTTTTCCTTCCAGTTTTTTTACATATTCGTAAAACTCTCTGTACTCCCGGACTGTGATATGGTTTTTTCTTACATAGTCCCGGACTTCTTCATCCACTGCCCCGGACTGCACAAACCAGATACATTCCTCTTCTGTCAGTGCCAGAAAGGAAAGCGGAACCGGCACATAGCTGATATCGCCGCCACGCACATTTAAAAGCCATGCGATATCACAGAGGGAGGTCATCAGATGTATATCTGCTTTTTTCCTCTTCATCTCTTCCCGGACTTTATACAGCTTATCACTGGTTTTCTTTCCACTGTATTTTTCATCCAGAAGCCATACCGGCTCACAGGAAAGCGCCGGGCGGTCTTTCCAGATACCGTCCAGCAGGTCCTCATCCGTCTTTATTGTCCCGTGTTTTTTTTCCGCTGCTTTTTTTAGTTTTTCTCCCCATACGGCATTTACCACACGTCCGTCAAAAGCAAGACAGCCGTGCTCCTTTAAATGATTCTCCACATACTCTTCTATGTCGGGAACCCCGTCTTCCCCCATCTGGTAAAGCCTGATTTCATCTGGAAGCTGCTCCTTTGCCTGCACAAAATACCTGCCGTCCGTCCACAGGCCTGCTTCTTTTGCCGTGATAACGGCAGTTCCCGCAGAACCGGTAAATCCGGTCAGAAATTCCCTTGCCTTAAAATAATCTGTCACATATTCTGATTCATGAAAATCAGAAGCAGGAACCAGGTACATGTCCGCCTTTTTCTGCTCCATCACCCTGCGCAGGGCCGAAAGCCGCTCTGAAATCACTCCATTTCCTCCTTCATTTCGAAGAATTTCGTGTCCAGCTCCGGATAGGAGCGTTTCAGGGAAATCGGTTTGCCGGAACGTGTCAGGAAACAGTGACTGCTGAAACCGGTTGTGCGCAGTTCACCCGTCTCCTTGTCTGTCATGACATATTCCAGTTCCATGCGGATTCCGTTATATTTCTTTAATTTCGTTTCAATTACAACGGTTTCATCAAAGTGTACCATGCTGTGGTACTCCACCGAAACAGAAAGAACCGGACTGATAATCTCCATCTCTTCCATCTGCCTGTAATTCAGGCCAATCTGGTCCATCAGATCCATCCTTGCTTCTTCCATCCATTTAATGTAATTACTGTGGTGGATAATTCCCATCTGGTCCGTCTCATAATACTTCGCATGGTGTTCATACGGACGCACCTTAATATCTGTCTGTTGTTCTGCTATTTGTATTTCCTGTTTCATCAGCTATTCCTCTGCCTTTTTTTATTTTTTTTAGAGTTCTTTCCCTCTTTGACTACTTTTTCTTTTACAACTTTGTCTTCCGCCTGTTTCGTGCGCGTTATATCATATTTCCCGGCGTATTCCTCGAAACATTCCATGTACTGGTCATTCTTCATCTGACGGACACTCTTTAAGTATTCATGCGTATCAAACTCCGCCGCCTCAAGCTCAAGCATTGCCACTGCAACATTGGAACAATGCGCGGCAATACGTTCATAATTTGTCAGAAGGTCATTAAAGGCAAATCCCTGTTTTAATTCACATTTTCCTTCACGCAGACGACTGACATGACGGTTTTTCAGTTCATTACAGAGCATACCGACCAGCTCACGGAGCGGCTCAATCCGGGCAGCCAAATGCAGGTTGTCCTCAGAAAATGCCTCCACGGTCAGATCCACGATTTCTTTTACTGCCGCGCTTAACACCTCCACCTCGCTCTGTGCATCCTCCGAAAAAGATGTTTTCCTCTCACTCAGCTCATTTGCCACCTCGGAAATATTTACCGCATGGTCGCTCAGACGCTCAAAATCACTGATGGTATGTAAAAATTTGGAAACCTGTTTGGTCTGGGGCAACGACATTTCTGTTCCCGTCAGCTGCATCAGATAGGTACCGAGCTTGTCCTCGTATTTGTCAATCAGGTTTTCTTTTTCCTGTACCTTCTGGTATTTATCGTGTGAAAAGTCGGAAAGCAGGGATATGGAACGGTATATGTTTTTCCGCGCCTTTTTTGCCATGCCGTTCATCGCCGTATGGCACTGTGCGATGGCAAGTGCCGGATACACAAGAAAACGCTCCTCCAACAAATCAAAATCCGCCAAATCTTCCAGTTCTTCCGGATCATCCTTAACCAGCCTGAACACCAGCTTCTCAATCAGAGGGATAAACGGAATCAGAAGCAGAATTGTGGCAAGACGGAACACGGAATTCATCAGGGCAATCGTTACCGGCCGCATCGTCATTCCCATAAAATCAAAATTCACAACAGCATTGACACTGTAAAACGCAATTGACCAGAATACCATTCCAAACAAATCATTTATCAAATAAATCAGTGCTGTGCGCTTTCCGTTTCTGTTTGTGCCGATGGACGACAGAAGAACCGGACATGCCGCACCGACACCAATACCCATTGTAATTGGCAGGGCCGCGGCAAAGCTGATGCTTCCGGTCACAGACAGCGCCTGTAAAATACCGACTGACGCGGACGCACTCTGCAGTATCGCTGTAAAGATAATACCGACAATAATACCCGCAAACGGATTCGTAAACATGGTAAGCATGTTTACAAAGTGCTCATTCTCCTTAAGCGGTGCAACAGCGCCGCTCATCATCTGCATCCCGTTCATCAGGATGGCAAATCCCAGCATAATATCGCCGATATTCTTATACACCATTTTCTTGAGGAATGTCTTAAAAATAATGCCGACAATTGCAACAACTGCTGAAATTGTTGCAGTGGACAGCAGCTGGGCAACGCCGCTGGAACCGTCGACATAAGACAGGCAGAGAATCCAGCCTGTAATACTTGTTCCGATATTCGCACCCATAATAATGCCGATTGCCTGCGCAACCTGCATCATACCGGAATTTACAAATCCCACGACCATCACTGTGGTAGCGGAGGAAGACTGGATGATTGCAGTAACCACTGTTCCAAGCAGCAGTCCCTTTAACGGAGTATTGGTAAGCTTGTACAGCACAAGCTCAAGCTTGTTTCCTGCCACCCGTTTCAGTCCATCCCCCATCAGGGACATGCCGAAGAGAAAAAGCGCCACACCGGATAACAGTGAAAGGATAATCGTAATACCGTTCATATCATTTTTCCTTTAGTTCGTTGGTTAGTTGTTTCATATATACCACTCCATTATATGACACTTTACCCTCTTTTTACAATCCCTTTTTCATTTTAATTAAAGAGTGACTTAAACCAGTCCACAATTTTCTGGAAAAAGTTCTTTACTTTTGTCCCGAAACCTTCGCTGTTTAATGCATCCTGCAGCTTATCCGCCCATGCGGACGCCTGATTTTTTATGCTGTCCCAGTCAAGGTCCAGGGTTTTCAGCTTTTCAACCAGGTCTATAATCTTCTGTCTGTCCTCTGCGGAAATTTCCAGGTCATATTTTTTTGCATATTCATCAATCGCATCTTCAATCTGCTCCTTCGTATCCAGCTTTCCTTCTGCCATTCTGCCCTTAATGTCTGCAATCATGGCTTCGATGTCCTCAGAATCCCCGTCAATGCTCTGCTCCAGCTCTCCCGTCGTGACAAGCTCGTCCATCGCAGCATCCACAATATCCTCATCCAGCAGTTCACCGGTAATCTGTTCATAAGCTTCTAGGGTTCCCACCAGTGCCGCTGTGCCGGAAATGGCAAACGGTCCTGCCACGATGACATTTGCATCCTGTACGCCTGCGGTTGCAAGGGCATTTTTGTACATTCCCGCGGTACAGTAATTAATATTGTAGGTAGACACCTTAAGCCCGTCCCCCTCGCCGGCAAGCGATACCACAACCGAAGAAAGCGCCCGTGTACCGATTTTTTCCTTTGGAACGTAAGCGTCCAGATATTTGTGTTCCTCTGCGTTGCTGACATACACCACGTCATACTGGTCGAAATCAGCCGCCTCAATCCCCATATACTCCAGGACCTTATGCTGTTCGTCTGCCGTCAGGTCTGCCCCAAGCGCCAGATAGGGCTTGTCTGACTCTGTTATTATGACATTGTCACCATTGCCGCTGTTTTCTGTCCCTTCTTCGACAGATGCATAAGCCATAACCGGAATGTTGCATACTGTTACGGCCGCCATTACAATTCCCGCTGCCTTTTTTATTATTTTTTTTATCATAATTTGTACCATGCCGCAGGCTCTGCCATTTGTGATACCTGCAGCCTTTTCCTTCCTTTTAATATTTTACTTCCACAAATATTTCATTTCAAATTTATTTTCCTGTACATGAACCTCGGCGCATGCACCGCTGACGACCGGCATCATCGGTGACAAATGCCCGATATCCAGATCCATGATAATAGGAACACCAAAGTCCGCCAGCAAATCTGTCACGGCACGGTACTGGTCAATCCCAAATGCCTCTTCCCCAAAACATAACGGACGTCCGATCAGAAAGCCTTTCACATGGGAAAACCAGCCTGCGTGTATCATCTGCCAGACGGCACGTCTGATGGACATGACATTTAAATCACAGGACTCTAAAAACCATATAAAACCATCTTCTTTGTAATGCTCTGTGAATTCTTTCACATGGTCAAATTCCGTCCCGGTCAGGTTTACCAGGCAGTCCATACAGCCGCCGACCAGCCGTCCCTTTATAATAACCGGCTCGTCAGGAAACTTCCGGATACGCACCGGCTCCGTCACCTGGTACGGTGCAAGCGGTGTTTCCTCGCTCTTACTGCTGTCCCGCTCCCAGAGGTCATAATTGTGAACACTGTCCCTTTGTCCGCACAGAAGCGCAAACGCATCCTCCACTGCCGGATGCCACGGCTCCATACCGAACGCCGAAGCGCAGGGACCGTAAATGGCTGCAGTATCACAGACTGTTGTAGACAGAAAGGTAAAATTGGTATTGTCCGAAAACCCCATATACCACTTGGGCTTTGCATTCCTGATACGCTCAAAGTCAATATATGGCAGCACCTCGCACATCAGCTCGCCGCCGCCGCAGGAAATGATTACATCATTATTAGTGCCACAATAGCTCTCATTTAATTCCATGCCGCACAGTTTCGGGTCATTGCTGATGCCAATGCCTTTTTCCACAAGACAGTTTTCTCCCAGCTGTGTCTTATAACCCATTTCATGAAACCTGTCCAGTGCATGCATAAACGCTGTATAATACGGCTCTGTCGCACATCCGAAGGACGGCGCCACAAACCCAATTGTTCCGTTTTCCTGTAAAAACTGCGGATAACGCATAATCATCTCTCCTTTTCTTATCAGACTGTACTGTTACCAATTATACTATCGAAATCTTCCTGCATGTGCAACCTTAACTTCCTTAAATTTTTATTACGAAACAGGACCAGCCCCTGCACACAAAAAAAGACGAAGATGAAACATCTCCGCCAACTGTAACACCCCGCCAGGGGTGTTACCTGCGTAAAGCGCTTCGCGAAGCGAACTTCCATGCGCTTTGCTCCTTTTGCAACACCCCGCCAAGGGGTGTTACCTATGCAAAACACTTCGCGAAGCGAACTTCCATGCGCTTTGCTCCTTTATCCCGGAACATACTGGTACCTGATCTTCTGACTGGAATAAAACAAATAGGATTTTACATTTGTCCAGAAAGAAAGCTCCTTATTGTACTTAAAACTTGTGTCATATGCGATTCCCTGCCGGTTGCACCAGATATAGATGTCATTCAGCCCCATCTGTTTTACCGACCTGATGTTATTCATAAAAGTCTCAATTTTTGAAAGCTCCCTTTCGCTGTTAATATACAAATGAAAAATTGTATTCGGACATTCGATCAGGATACGTCCCTCATGTTTTTCTCTCAAAACTGTTCCACCCTCTCCCGTTTTGCTCCCGCCGCCTGCCATATGATGCAGGTTATGTGTCTATTTTTACTTATTTTACTATAATTTAACAGAAAACACCAGCGATTTTTGACATTTTTTTATAAATTTATGCTCCATATCTGTATAAGTATATCTGTTTTCCACAGATTTCATGTGTACCTCTTGAACTTCTTTCCCAAAACATCTAAAATGAGGATAAATACTGCATAATATTAAGGAGACTGTAATGAATAAATTAAACTGTATGGTTGCCCAGTCCGGCGGCCCGACCTGTGCAATTAATGCCAGTCTTGCCGGTGTGGTTTCCGGCATAAAAAATTCCTCTGTATATGAAAAATGTTATGGTGCCGTCAATGGCATTTTAGGAATCCTGAACGAACAGTATACAGACCTGACAGATACCATTACCGATGATGCTGCCCTTTCCTGTCTTATGACAACCCCTGCCATGTACCTTGGTTCCTGCCGGCACAGGCTTGCAGACTATAAGGATGATGATTCTTCCTATGTATTTATTTTTAACCAGTTTGCAAAACTGGATATCGGGGCATTTTTTTATATCGGCGGCAATGATTCCATGGATACCGTGGATAAGCTGTCAGATTATGCCAGAAAAATCAACAGCGATATCCGCATTATCGGAATTCCAAAAACCATTGACAATGACCTGTACATGACCGACCACACTCCGGGGTTCGGCTCTGCGGCAAAATATATCGCCACTTCCCTGCTTGAAATCTCGCATGATACATTTATTTATGCGGTAAAAAGCGTTACCATTGTAGAAATTATGGGAAGGGATGCCGGATGGCTGACTGCAGCGTCCGCACTTGCAAGAAACAAATACAATGCCGCCCCGCATTTCATTTACCTGCCGGAGACTGTATTTAGCAAGGAACAGTTTCTGCACGATGTAAAAGAAAAACTAAAGACAGTTGATAATGTTATTGTTGCTGTTTCAGAGGGGATCCGTGACGAAAACCAGGAATACATCACGGCATCTTCCGCAGCGGTGGACCAGTTTGGACACAGACAGCTTTCCGGAGCCGGAAAAGCACTGGAAATTCTTGTCAAACAGGAACTCGGTGTCAAGGTCCGTTCCGTGGAAATCAATGTCCTGCAGCGGTGTGCAGCGCACATGCTGTCAAAAACGGACATTGACGAATCATTTTCACTCGGTAAGCACGCCGTTTCCCTTGCAGAGGAAGGCGTCACCGCTTCCATGGTAACGCTGGAACGCGTTTCAGACAGCCCTTACACGGTTACTTACAGCCATGCAGATATCCGCAGTATTGCCAACCAGGCAAAAATGATTCCGCCGGAATGGATTCATAAAGACGGAAATGACGTGATGGCAGAACTTACGGATTATTTAAGACCATTAATCCAGGGAGAAGTAACCATTACCTATAAGGACGGTATTCCGGTATACATGCCGTTTATTCACAGGGATTAAACCACAGAAAGGAGCTTTTATGGCTGCTAAAAATACAAAACACAAAAAAAGACGTGCAAAAAACCCGCTTCCTGCAGTTTTTGCCGGTATGGGAACTGCGCTTCTTGCCGTTTACATTGGTTTTGGCATTTACTATAATAAGCATTTTTTTCCAAAAACCACCATTGGCAGTACGCTCTGCGGCAACCAGACTGCCGCATGGCTTGAAGCTTCCAATGTTGCAGCTGCAAAAAAATATTCCTTATCAGTCAGGGACCGCATGGATAATGTTTATACTATTGAAGGTCCTGATATTTCCTATGAATATAATACAAGAGGGGAAGAAGAAGCTATTTTAAAAAAGCAGAACGGATTTACCTGGCCCGTTGCCGTTTTTCAGACGCATACCCATGAACTGAACCAGTCCTTCACTTATGACGCGGATGCGCTTGGACAGATTATTGACACACTGCCTTTGTTTGATGAGGACTACATTACTCCTCCAAAAGATGCCTATCTTGATATCAGGGAGGATGACTACGAGGTGGTAAAAGAAGAGCCTGGCAATACACCGGTCCGTGATGAAATTGCTGCAGAAATTACTGCCGCCATTGAAGACCAGAAAAATGCATACACACTGTCTGATAACTGCTACGAAAAGCCTGCGGTCTACGCCTCTGACAAAATGATAGCAGACACAGCTGCCCAGATTGACCAGTATACCTCCGCAACCATACAGTATGATATTGACGGAGCAGAGGAATATCTGGACAAAGGCGATATTCTTTCCATGCTGGACATAAATAAAGAAGGTACGGTAACCATAAACGATGACAAAGTAACGGCTTTTGTCCAGAAGCTTGCCAGTACCTATAATACGTACGGAGACGTCCGCACCTTTGCCACATCCAAAGGAGATGACGTAAAAATCGGCGGGGGCGACTACGGCTGGGTGATAAATAAAGCAAAGGAAAAAGAACAGATTTTAGAAGACCTGAAAAACGGAACACCCGTGGAACGTGAGCCGGTTTACGAACAGACTGCCATCAAAAGCGGTCTGGACGATATCGGCGATACCTATATTGAAATTGATTACAGTAACCAGCACCTGTGGTTCTACCGGGAAGGGGAACTTATAACAGAAACAGACATTGTTTCCGGCAATATCCGCCACAATAATGGTTCTCCGGACGGCGTGTTCAAAATTGCCTACAAGGAACGCGACGCAACACTGATTGGTGAAAACTACGCCTCTGATGTCAAATATTTTATGCCGTTTGCCTACAATGTCGGCATCCATGATGCAAGCTGGCGCAGCAAATTCGGGGATGAAATCTATAAGACTTCCGGCTCCCACGGCTGTATCAATGTGCCGGAAAAGATTGCAAAAAAACTGTTTAAGGAAGTCGAGACCGGTACACCGGTTATCGCATATTACCGCGAACCGGTGACACTGACTGCTGAGAATGCACGTATTTCCAATGCTTATTCTTATAAGGAGAAAGATTAGATACTGTCGTACCCCTATGGAAAAGGAGCAATCGCATGATAGTTTCGCTTCGCGAAAGCGATTGCGTAGGTCGTATCCCTTACGGAATACGACAATACTGACTATTATACAAACTGGCATAGAATCCGTTCTGTGCCAGTAATTTTTCATGATTTCC
>CANOLA010000024.1 GCA_947566705.1 uncultured Lachnospiraceae bacterium
AACAGTCGGTAGCGGACAGAGGTTAAAATTACATAAACTGGAAATTAACAGGGCGATGCATAACTGCATCGCTCTTTTTTTGATAATTTAATTAACGATTTTGAAGTTAAATTAATTTATTTATTGTAATAATTAACAAAATACAGCTTAAAAATATGGGAAAAGTGATGAAAATTCCGTTCAAAGCAGAAAAAGAGCAAAAACCTATTGATTTATTTATGTTTACTGAATATAATTAATAAACATAAAATAAGTTAATTTATCGAAGGAGGAAAAAGAATGAAGTTAAAAAAATGGCAGCTCTTGGACTGGCAGCAGTAATGTCACTGACCGCCGTTGCATGCGGGGAATCCGGGGACGGTAAGCAGCCGGAGTCTTCACAGGGCGGACAGACTGCAAAAACGGAAGGCAAGGATCTGGCAGGAACAACCATCAGGGTTTACACACATACCGGAAACCGTGTACTCGGCGAGGAAAAAAAGGATGATGACGGAAATACATACCGTGATGAATCCTCTGCCTATCTGGCACAGCTTGCCGAGAAATTCACGGATGAAACCGGAATTAAGGTGGAGCTTAATGTCGTAACAAACGAGGATGAAATCAGACCGCTGTTCCAGGTGGAGGACCCTACGGTGGATGTATTCACCTGTCCGAACTGGTCACTGGAGGAGTGGGCGCAGTACACAGAGCCGTACTGCACGCTGGAAGAAGGCAGGGAAGTTTATGGCGAATATGCAGACGCAATGCCAAACGACGGAAAAAATATTTTTTCCATTATGCCGGGACGTGCATATAACCAGGCGGTAGTTTACAACGAAGAAGTCATTAAGGCGGCAGGCTATGACGAGATTCCGGGAACACTGGATGAGTTTAACAAAATGTGTGAAAAGATAAAAGAAAACGGAGTTACACCGATTTCTTTACATAGAGTGGAAAACTGGCCGCTGGCAACCGTGCAGGATTTTGCCGGATATGTGGCAGGCGATGCACAGTTTATTGCTGACAGTGGATTTATCGCAAACAAAAAGGGCGTAACACCAATCGTACCGGAGCTTTACTCCATCATTGACAAGCAGGTGGAAGACGGAACATGTACCGCTTTATTATCTCCTGCAACGGATGATAATACGATTGCAAACCAGGATATTCTGACAGAAGCAGGCTTATGGGCTGATTACAAATATGTAGGTCTTTTATTTGACGCACTGGATGTAACCAAGCCGGATGACTGGTCTGCATATGACAAGCAGGTGGAGACACAGAACAAAGCTTATGCAGAATACAAAGAAGAGCTCGGACTGGAGTGGAAAGAGTAACTGTAAACAAATGTGATGGGGCTGTAAATTACAGCCCCATTATTAAAAAAGGGGGAAAAGTATGAAACAGACAAAAAGTAGCAGAATTATGATTGCTGCATTTTTAGTTCTTCCAATCATACATCTGCTGGTATTTTCCTATGTTCCGATTATCTCAAATGTTATTTTGAGTTTCACCAATTACAGGGGAACGGGAACACCAAGATTCATCGGACTGAGCAACTACAAGCGTCTGCTGACAGACCCGCAGTATACACTGCTGTTTAAGAACTGCCTGTGGTATATGCTGGTAGCTATTCCGCAACTGGTTTTTGCATTTGCACTTTCCATTTTTGTCAACGGCAAATTCCGGGGGCTTGGGCTGTTTAAAGGAATTCTGATTATTCCTTATCTGTTAAACGGAGTTATCGTTTCCACGATTTTTATAATCTTTTTTAATAACTCCGGTACATTAAACACGATTTTAAATTCCATTGGACTGGGAGCTCTTACCCATCAGTGGCTGCAGGACCTTAAGCTGGTAAATCCGGCGATTGCATCCATCAGTATCTGGAGGTATTTCGGACAGAATTTCATTATGTTCTTCGGAGCGCTGCAGACGGTTCCGGCGGAACTGTATGAAGCGGCGGCAGTGGACGGCTGCAGCAAGTGGCAGGAAATTAAATACATATCGGTTCCGGCAATTAAGAATGTACTGTTTATCAATATTCTGTTAAGTATTTCCGGTTCCATCCAGGTATTTGAAATTCCGTACATTATGATGAACGGTTCCAATGGAACGACAACGCCTGTCATCCAGATCCAGCAGAGCGCATTTGCGGATAACCGGCTGGGATTTGCTGCGGCACTGTCAATCCTTGTCTTTGTAGTTGTGGTCATTTCTGTCGGACTGCAGAGCATATTTAATAAAAAAGCGGAGGATTAGTTATGGCGAGAGAGACAAAATTATTTAAAATCGTGCGTTATATCTTTTTGACGTTATCCTGTATCTTTGTGCTGGTTCCGCTGGTATTTATGGCATTTAAGACAGGTGCGGAATATTCTTCGACAGGAGTTTTGGAAGCACCGAAAAGCTGGTTAAATTTTTACAACTTCGCCTATGCCATCCGGGTGGGGCATCTGGGAAAGGCATTGGTAAATACCGTGATTATTCTTGGTATTTCCCTGACAATCCAGATACTGTTTACAACCATGGTTTCCTATGTGCTTCACCGGTTTGACTTCCGTGGAAAGAAACTGATTATGACACTGTTTACACTTACCATGTTTATTCCGGTTGTGACGACACAGACGGTTGTATTCCAGATTATTTATAAGCTGGGACTGGTCAGCACACGGCTGAGTGTCATCCTGCTTTATTCAGGAGTCGGGATTGTGGGGATTTATATCATGTTTAATATTTTATCATCAATTCCCAAAGACCTGGATGAAGCAGCGCTTTTGGACGGGGCAAGCTATTTCAGCATTTATGGAAAAATCGTGCTTCCGCTTATGAAGCCGGCATGCACCACCCTGTTAATCTTAAACGGAATCGGAACCTACAATGATTTCTATATTCCGAACCTTTATCTGAGGAAAGACGTACAGACATTTACCGTTGCACTGTATAAGTTTTTCGGAAACACGGCAACACCGTTTGAAATCGTGGCGGCAGCCATTTTACTTGGAATTATACCAATAGGAATTGTCTTTCTGTTTTTACAGAAGTACATTTATTACGGTCTTGCAGGAGCAGTAAAATCATGATAAAAAAATCGGTTTTTACAAAATTTTATCGGCGGTACATATCGTATTCTTCACAAGTATCCTCTGCTTCGGGATTATATTTTTATCAGGCTCACTGCTTATGATTCCGTCACTATGCGCAGCTTTTCACATTGGAAAAGCTGCGATGTATGACGGGCTGGATATTACAGACAGCATTGTTCTTACGTTCCTGCGGTATTTTAAAAAATCCCTGGGGCTGGAGCGGTTTGTACCGGTTAATTTCATTATGCTTTTAAATCTTGCCGGAATGTATTTTGCGGCGGATGCAGGGTTTACTCCTGCATGCCTGGTGATTTTTTCGATGCTTCTGACACTGTGTCTGTATATTGCCGGATACGCTGTTTTTGTAGATGACAAATTCCGGCTGGAGGAAGCAGCAGTTGCAATGTTAGTAAAGCCGCTGTCTGTTTTATCCATATTTACGGCAATGCTGCTTTTAACCTGTTTCTTTTCAGGTATGATTGCAGCAGTACTGGTGCTGATGGGAACGTTCTTTTTGTTCGTGGCGGAGCTGGTCATATTTCTGACAATGCTGAAGTACCGCCAGATGTCAGGGCAGCTTGATGAAGGGGATAAATTTGCCTATATGCTTGACAGGAGAAGCGATAAATAACAGGAGGAAGATATGAGTAAAGTAAGAATTATTGGAAACGATGCAGCGGATATGCCATGGCAGGAGCGTCCGGCAGAAAACAGGACAAACCTGCCATTGTGGCGGTACAAGGAAAACCCGATTATTGGAAGGAATCCCATTGATGGGGTTGCACGTATTTTTAACAGTGCAGTAATACCATACGAGGGAGCCTATATTGGTGTTTTCCGTGGGGAACAGACAAACGGAATTTCCTTTATTTATCTGGGAAGAAGTAAAGACGGCATTCACTGGGATTTTGAAAAGGATAAAATACGGTTTGTGGATGAAGATGGAAATGAATTTATGCCGCGTTATGCATATGCCCCACGGCTGGTAAAACTGGAAGACACCTATTATATCATATGGTGCCAGGATTTCTACGGGGCGGCAATCGGTATGGCTAAGACAAAGGATTTTAAGACATTTACCAGAATTGAAAATCCGTTTCTTCCATTTAACAGGAATGCAGTTCTGTTTCCGCGTAAGGTGAATGGAAAATACCTGATGCTGTCACGGCCGAGCGACAGCGGACATACACCGTTCGGTGATATTTTCCTGTCAGAAAGTCCTGACCTTATGTACTGGGGCAGGCACCGCCATGTAATGGGAAAAGGCTCTGAGTGGTGGGAAAGTTTAAAAATCGGAGGCGGCGCAGCGCCGATTGAGACTTCCGAGGGCTGGCTTCTTTTTTACCATGGAGTGAGCGGAACCTGCAACGGTTATGTATACAGTATCGGCGGTGCAATTCTGGATATTGATAACCCGTCCGTGGTAAAGTACCGGTGCGAAACATTTCTTATGACGCCGGAGGAATGGTATGAGGAACGCGGCTTTGTGCCGAATGTAACATTTCCGTGCGCGACTATCGAGGACGCGGCAAGCGGAAGGATTGCCATATATTATGGAGCGGCGGATTCCTATGTGGGCCTTGCCTTTACAAGGATCGACGAGGTGGTTTCCTATATTAAGGAACACAGCGTTCTCACAGAGGAAGACACGGAAACCGGAAAAAGATAATCTTTTAGAAAAAGGTGGGAAATTAATATGGGATTTCGCAGTGATTTTGTATGGGGAGCTGCCACAAGCTCCTACCAGATTGAAGGTTCTGAAAATGGAAGTGGAAAAGGAGAAAATATCTGGGATGTTTTTGTAAGGGAGCCGGGGCGGATTTATGAAGGTCATACGGGACTTAAGGCGTGTGACCACTATAACCGTTTCCGTGAAGATGTAAAAATTATGAAAGAAATCGGGCTTCAGGCATACCGTTTTTCCATCGACTGGACGAGAATCATACCGGAAGGAACCGGGGCAGTGAATGAAGAAGGAATCGCTTTTTACAGTGCGCTTGTTGATGAGCTGCTGGAGAACGGAATTGAGCCTTATGTGACGCTGTACCACTGGGAGCTGCCTTATGAACTGTATAAGCGCGGCGGCTGGCTGAATCCGCAGATTGCCGACTGGTTTGGGGAATATGCGAAGGTTGTCGCCGAACGTTTCAGCGACCGGGTAAAATATTTCTTTACGATAAACGAGCCGCAGTGTTTTATCGGACTGGGATTTTTAAGGGCGGATCATGCGCCGGGAATAAAAGCGCCGTACCGTGATACATTTGAGATGGCGCATAATGTATTACGGGCGCATGGAAAAGCCGTGCAGATGTTAAGACAGTATGGAAAACAGCCGCTTGTCATCGGCTATGCGCCGACAGCTTCCATGTGTTACCCTGAGAGTGAAAAACCGGAAGATATTGAAGCAGCCAGACAGGTATTCTTTTCCATGCAGGAAGACGACAGTAACTGGACATGGAATGTGGCATGGTGGTCGGATCCGGTTCTTCTTGGGAAATATCCCGAAGAAGGGCTGCGCAGATATGAAAAATATCTTCCCAAAATTACGGATGAGGATATGAAACTGATTTCTGAACCGATTGATATCTATGGTCAGAATATGTATAACGGCAGGTGCATCCGCATGGGAAAAGAAGGAAAACCGGAAGATGTTAAGAGAAAAGAAGGCAGTCCAAGGACTGCAAATGACTGGCCGGTGACACCGGAATGTATATACTGGGGACCGAAATTTTTATATGAGCGCTATAAAAAACCAATATATATTACGGAAAACGGAATTTCCTGCCATGACGTGGTTTCCCTCGACGGTAAGGTACATGACCCTGCCAGAATTGATTTTCTGGCAAGATATCTGAAACAGCTGGAGAAAGTCTCAGATGAGGCTGATATCCGCGGGTATTTCCGGTGGTCCCTGATGGATAACTTTGAGTGGACCAGGGGATATGGCGAACGGTTCGGACTGGTCTATGTGGACTATGAATCCCAGAAGAGAATATTAAAGGATTCTGCATACTGGTACAGGGATGTGATTCAGGCGCAGACGATTATGTAATCTGCGGGTGAAACTGTACGATGGCAGTCTGAAACGGGAAAAACTGGTGTGGCTTGTCACCGCTTCACCCTTGCAAATCATGTGCCGGCATGATATATTAATACAGACAGAAATGAAAACATGCCTGAAACATAACGATAAGGAGAAAAAAATGAGTGACGATTTTACACAAAATGACAATGTAACGAAGCCGCAGGACAATTCGTACCAGCCGCAGGATTACAGTCAGCCACAGGATAATTCATACCAGAACCAGGGGAACAGTCAGCAGGATAATCCATATCAGGATTACAGCCAGCCGCAGAATGATTCATACCAGAACCAGGGATACACCCAGCAGAATAACCCGTACCAGAACCAGGGGTATGGCCAGCAAAATAATCCGTACCAGAACCAGGGATACGGCGGACAGCAGGGAAATTCCTACCAGCAGTATAACAGCCAGTATTACGGAACGGCGTCGCAGAAAGGGGATGGAATCGGTTTTGGAATTACTTCCCTTGTACTTGGGGTTTTATCCATTTTTCTGTTTGCCTGCTGCGTGAATTACATTCTGGCAGTGCTTGCCATTGTTTTTGGTATCATCCAGCTGGTAAAGAACAACCAGAAGGGACTGGCAATTGCAGGAATCATAACTGCCTCCATTTCCATTATTGTTGGAACGATTTTCTGGGTATATGCTGTTGATAATATTGAGAATGGCAACATTCCAAGATATTACAATAACCAGGATGATGATTTCTTCGAGGATTTTCTTGAAGAGTACAGAAATGAACTGCAGGATAATGAATTTTAGCTTCCGGACGGCTGCCGCACGAAATAAATCGTGCGGCAGTATTTTACATAACAGTTCAAAAGCCCTTATGTTCTTTAATAAAAATACCTTAATTCCTTGACGAATATATAGTGTTTTCTATATAATGCAAAAAGAGATTAGGGCGAAAATATAATTATACAGATTGCAGAGATACATGAAACAAGTAATATTTTATTGATAGCAAATGGAGGTGAGAAGATGACCCAGCTGATTGTAGACGGGTGTTTACTTTTGGTTAATGTTTTAATATTATTTCTGATGGGGTACATTGTTGTCAGGATAATAAAATTTTTGAATAAGTCAAATAAAGAAAAATAAAAGAAGCAAGTCATTCCTCTTTTGCGAAGAAAAAAAGAAGGGCTCATGAAACAGCAATAAAAACCATGGGCCCTTTATGTGTTAAAATTAATACTCCTTCGTAATCTCCGATTCCACAATCCCATACATTTCCATAAATTCATTTAAATCATTTCTTCCCCGAATCAGCATTACCTCCGAAAATTTCCCTGTGCTGATATTTTTAAACCCGGCAACCTGTTCCCCGTTGCAGATACTTGCATGAATCACCGGTTTTTCCTGTTCCCTGTCAAAGGTTTTTTTCTGTTTTTTCTTTTTTCCAAACATAAAGTCTCCTTTTCGTTTCCCTTTTTCAAATGGTAGCATTGACAGCATGAAAAGTCAAACCGGAAGCATATCAGAATAGTTTCCTGGAGGGTATAAACTATGTGGTTTTAAAAACCATATAAAAAGGAAATAAAAACAGCATCATATTGACTTAATTACCAATTGGGTGTAAAATGATATCCGATAAATCAGGAAATTACAGGAAAGGAGCGGGTAACTGTTTTGCAGAAGACAGTTACAAAACTGAAATATGGAGCGAATCAGACAGACAATTGGAAAATTAAAAATTGGGGATAAAATTGCGCGTTTTCCGATTATCCAGGGCGGAATGGGAGTTGGCGTCAGCCGTTCCTCGCTGGCAGGAGCGGTTGCGGCAGCCGGCGGTGTGGGCATTATTTCCACCGCACAGATTGGATATGATGAAGACAACTTTGAACAGGACCAGGAAGGGTGCAACCTGCGTGCCATCCGAAGGCATATAAAACGTGCGCGTGAAATTGCAACAGATACCCTTGGGAAATGCAGCGGGCTGATTGGCGTAAATGTCATGGTGGCGTTAAAGCATTACAGGGAGCATGTGAAAGCTGCGGTTTCCGCGGGTGCGGATGTAGTCATCTGCGGAGCAGGACTGCCGCTGGATTTACCGGAACTGGTGGAGGGCAGCGATACAAAAATTGCACCGGTAGTTTCCGGCGTGCGCGCCTGCAGGCTGGTTTTACGCCAGTGGGAAAAAAAATACCACCGTACAGCTGATTTTATCGTGGTAGAGGGACCTGCTGCAGGAGGCCATCTGGGCTTTCATATGGAAGAACTGGAAAAATTCGGCTATACAGGGGCGGACGGACAGCAGGAAAATCCACAGTCCTTTATGGATAAAGAAATCCGAGGGATTATAGCCTTAAAAGAGGAATATGAAAACGAATACCACTGCCATATACCGGTTATTGCAGGCGGAGGCGTCTACGACCACCAGGATGTGGAACATGCTTTAAGCCTGGGAGCGGAAGGCGTGCAGGTGGCGAGCCGTTTTGTCACGACCTATGAGTGTGATGCCTCGGACGCCTACAAGCAGGCATACATCGATGCAAAAGAAGAAGATATCCGGATTATCAAAAGTCCGGTGGGACTTCCGGGGAGGGCGCTGTACAACACCTTTGCCAAAAAAGCGGAAGAGGGTGCATACAGCGTAAAAAAATGTTACCAGTGCCTTGCAAAATGTAATCCGGCAAAAGTGCCGTACTGCATCACCAAAGCGCTGGTGGATGCCGTAAAAGGGGACACGGAAAACGGCCTTGTATTCTGCGGGGCGAATGTCGGACGGATTCATGAAATGATGAGCGTGCAGGAACTGGTAAATGAGCTGGCAGGAGTCACAGCAGCTGAACTGATATAAAAATCCCCTTGACACTGTTTCCTGAACACGTATAATAAAAAGAGATGGAATATGACCGCATATATACATAAATTTTATGGTATGTATGCGG
The DNA here is from genome assembly GCA_947566705.1 of uncultured Lachnospiraceae bacterium. Taxonomy (GTDB): domain Bacteria; phylum Bacillota; class Clostridia; order Lachnospirales; family Lachnospiraceae; genus Roseburia. Next base: position 9,046 of record CANOLA010000024.1, read on the forward strand.
TTTTATCATAACTGACAGCTGATGTTTACAATAAAATGGGGAAAGGTTGAAAATAACATGAAAGAATATGCAACGCAGATGGAAGCAGCAAAAAAGGGAATCATTACCGAAGAAATAAAAAAAGTTGCCGAAAAAGAACAAATGACTGTCGAAGAGCTGATGCCGCTTGTGGCATCCGGCAAAGTGGCGGTCTGTGCCAATAAAAAACATACATGCATTGACCCGCAGGGAGTCGGCTCCATGTTAAAAACAAAGATAAATGTAAACCTCGGGGTCTCCAGGGACTGTAAGGATTACAGTGTGGAAATGGAGAAAGTCATGGCCGCCGTGAACATGGGCGCGGATGCGATTATGGATCTTTCCTCACACGGGGACACGACGGAATTCCGCAGAAAACTTACTGCCGAGTGTCCGGCAATGATTGGAACCGTTCCGGTGTACGATTCCGTCATTCATTACCAGCGGGATTTAAATACTTTAACCGCAAAGGATTTTATTGACGTTATCCGTCTTCATGCAGAGGACGGGGTGGATTTTGTGACGCTGCACTGCGGAATCACAAGAAAGACCATTGAACAGATAAAAAAACAGGGGCGTAAAATGAATATCGTTTCCCGCGGAGGTTCCCTTGTGTTTGCATGGATGACGATGACGGGCGAGGAAAATCCGTTTTATGAATATTATGATGAAATCCTGGAAATCTGCCGTGAATACGATGTGACAATTTCCCTTGGGGACGCATGCCGGCCTGGATGCCTTGCAGATGCATCAGATGTGTGCCAGATTGAAGAGCTGGTGCGTCTTGGAGAGCTGACAAAACGCGCATGGGATAAAGATGTGCAGGTCATGGTTGAGGGACCGGGGCATATGCCGATGGACCAGATTGCCGCCAATATGAAAATACAGCAGAGTATCTGCCACGGTGCGCCGTTTTATGTCCTGGGACCGCTGGTAACGGATATTGCGCCGGGATACGACCATATTACGTCTGCAATCGGCGGGGCAATCGCTGCAGCATCCGGTGCGGCGTTTCTCTGTTATGTTACACCTGCTGAGCATCTGGCGCTTCCGAACGTGGAGGATGTAAAACAGGGAATCATGGCATCCAAAATTGCCGCCCATGCAGCTGATATTGCGAAGGGGATTCGCGGAGCCATGGATATGGACAACCGGATGGCGGATGCCCGCCGTGCGCTGGACTGGGAAGCACAGTGGGCGTGTGCCATGGACCCGGAGACTGCAAAGAGAATCCGTGATGAACGCGCACCGGAGCATGATGACACCTGCTCCATGTGTGGGAAATTCTGTGCAGTCCGCAGTATGAACAAGGCGCTGAACGGAGAGTATATAGACATACTGTAAGCAACCGTGCAGCAGGAAATAAAGCAAAACATATGAAAGGGGACGGATATGAGAACCGAAACATATCTTACCGTACAGGAGTACCGCTCGAAAAAAGGAGCCGCATCCATTGTGCTTAAGGCGATTGCAGTTGCTTTGTCTGTATATGGAATGTGCAGGTCATTTCAGGGACTGGTTTCACTGACTCTTTTTACCAACCTGTCAAATATTTTTATGGATCTGGTGCTGTTCGGATTCATGGTTTACGAAATAAAGAAATTCAAAAAAGGCGGCAAAACCTCGCCGCCGGCAAACGGATGGTATGTACTGAAATATATGGCAACGACCAGTATTACACTGACGATGCTTGTTTACATGGCACTGCTTGCACCGACAAATCCGGAAGGATTTGTACGTTCCTATCTGCAGAACGGGGCAGGAAGTCTCTGTGTCCACCTGTTAAGCCCGCTGCTTGCAGTCATTGATTTTATTATATTTGATTACTATTACGAGTCCAGCCGGGCACACATTCTGTTTTCAATGATTCCTCCGCTTGCTTATGTGGGATTTGTCGTGGTGCTTGCAGAGCAGGGGGTCCGCTGGAACGACACAATGACGGCACCGTACAACTTTATCAATTACGGTGCGCCGACCGGGTGGTTTGGCTTTGACTTAAGCCAGATGGGCAGTACAACGCTTGGAATCGGGGTGGCATACAATGTAATTGCCGTTGCCGTTATTTTTATGGTAATCGGAATGCTTTATCTTGCAGTAAAAAATATGAGAAGACGTAAAATGCTCGGAGAGGATTAATCGGGATTATGAAAAGCAGAAAAATAAAAAGTGGAATGCTCCCTGTTCTGGCAATGCTTGTGTGCCTTGCGGCATGCGGGCTGGAGAAAAAGGACCCAAAGTATATTGAACCTGAGACACAGCAGGCAGTGCAGGTAACACAACAGCCGGAGCCGGTTGTGGAAGCATGGAGTTACCAGGCGGTGGCAACGGATGCGACCAACGGCCTGCCGAAAAGCGTAGTCAGCGATTACGGGGTGCTGATCGATGTGGAAAAGGAAGAAATCCTTGCGGCGCAGAAACCAAAGGAGCGAATGAATCCGGCGTCTATGACAAAGATTCTGACGGTGCTTGTGGCAGCGGAGCATGTGGATATGGATCATCTGGAGGATACCGTGACGGTCAGTCAGGAAGCAACGGATTACAGCTACAGCAACGGCTGCAGCAATACCGGTTATGAAGTGGACGAGCAGGTGACAGTGCAGGATCTTTTTTATGGGACAATCCTGCCGTCAGGTGCGGATTCTGCCTATACGCTTGCTGTTTATGTGGCGGGTTCCCATGAGGCATTTGTGGACATGATGAATGAAAAGCTGGAGGAAATGGGACTGTCGGAAACAACACATTTTACCAACTGTGTTGGGCTTTACGATGAAGACCATTACAGTACCGTGTACGACATGGCTGTGATTATGAAAGCAGCTTCGGACAATGAGTTCTGCAGGAAGGTTCTTTCCGCGCGTACATATGTTACTACGCAGACGAAGGAACATAAGGAAGGTCTTACCGTTTCCAACTGGTTTTTACGGAGGATAGAGGACAAAGATACCCATGGGGAGGTGCTTTGTGCGAAAACAGGATTTGTAAACCAGTCCGGAAGCTGTGCGGCAAGTCTTGCGGCGGATGGTACGGGAAAGGAATATCTTTGTGTAACAGCCGGTTCAACCAGCAGCTGGCGGTGTATTTATGACCATGTGGATATTTATGATGCGTTTCTTCCGGTGGTGGAACCGGCGGACGCGGAAGCCGGGACGGAATAAGACGGGGAAATTTTTAAGAGGGCAGGATGGATACATGTTAATATCCATCCTGCCCTCTTTCTGTACTACAGAATAATAATATTTGCACATTTAATATCTTCGCCAAGTTCATACACCGTTCCGGAGGAAAGTCCCACAACAGTAGGACGCAGAATATAATGAGGCGTATTTTTTACGACTTTCGCTTTTTCTCCGTTGCTGAGTTCCACGATAGTGTCAACCGGGTAGAGAATGGTGCTTTCCAGAAAGCTGTTCATCGCCTGCATGTCAAGCTCCATTGTCATGGACATAATCATTTCCACGGCGTCACGCTGGGAAAATGCCTTTTTGTATGGACGTTCTGTGACAAGGGCATCATAAATGTCAGCAACAGAAAGAATCCGTGCGTATGGTGAGATTCTTTCCGGCCCTACACCCATTGGATATCCTTTGCTGTTTAATTTCTCATGGTGCTGGAGAACACCCAGGCAGATAGCAGCGGAAATATCCTCACGGCCCTTAATCATCTGGTAGCCGAAGGTGGCATGCTGTTTCATAATGGCAAACTCGTCGTCATCCAGACGGCCGGGTTTATTCAGAACTTCCAGCGGAATCTTGGTCTTGCCAATATCGTGTAAAAGTCCGGTCACACCGATTTCATGTATTTCCTTGTCAGAAAGTCCCTGGTGCTTGGCAATAATCATTGAGATGGTTGCCACATCAACACTGTGCTTGAACGTGTATTCGTCACTGGTCTTAAGTGCGGAAATATCAATTGCAATCGCATCATTGTCATTAATGGCAGACATCAGGTCATTTGCAATGCTGTCAGTTGCCGACACCATTTCCTGGGAACCGGTATTATTGTATATGTACTGGATGCCTTCAGAAACACGCTGTTTTACGCTGTCTGAGAGCATAACCTTGGAACGGTCGTCAGTACGGTATTTTTCAATGTTTTTTTCGGCTTTCGGGGAAATCTGTTCTTTTGTTTTGTTTTCCGCATCTTCTTCCCCCAGCTGGACATAAACAGTCATGATTCCAAGCTGAATCATGGAATCTATCATGTACTGGTCCAGTTCCGCGCCGCGGGCAACCAGATTACGCCCGAGCCGGTCCACCACGGGATGGTCCAGTTTCATTCCAGGCTGCAGTTGTCTTGTTCGCATGTATTGACGTTTCATCCGATATCCCTCCATGTTCTTATATTTTACAATGTTTTTTCATGAGTTACAACTGTTTCCGCAAAAATATTTACAGCAGTTCCGTTCTCCGGAAATCTAGTTCTTTGGTACAGCTTGGAAGAAACCGGAATGTCTGGTATACTGGCGTAAAGCAGATAAAAGGCACAGGAGGAAATATGCTGCCGCAGGAATTTAAAGACAGAATGAAAATCATGCTGGGAAATGAATATCCGGCATTTTTACAAAGCTTTGAAAGTATGGCGTACCAGGCGCTGCGTGTGAACCCTTTCAAGGGTACACTGGAAGACTTTCTGAAAAAAGCCCCATTTTCCCTTACACCTGTTCCATGGGAGAAAAATGGTTTTTATTACGGAAACGGGGATTCGCCGGGGAAACATCCGTACCATGCCGCAGGCGTTTACTATATGCAGGAGCCGAGCGCAATGGTTCCGGCTGTATATTTGGACGCACAGCCGGGGGAGCGAGTCCTGGATTTGTGTGCGGCGCCGGGGGGAAAGAGCACGCAGACGGCCGCTGCCATGCAGGGACAGGGACTTCTTGTCTGTAATGAGATTCATCCGGCACGGGCGAAAATCCTCTCTGAAAATATTGAGCGGATGGGAATCCGCTGTGCCATCGTAACAAATGAGAGCCCGCAGACACTTGCCGGGGTTTTTGTGGAGTATTTTGACCGGATTATCGTGGATGCCCCGTGTTCGGGTGAGGGGATGTTCCGTAAAAATGAAGCGGCCTGTGAAGAGTGGAGTCTGGAAAACGTAAAGCTGTGTGCAGAGCGCCAGGACGGGATTCTGGAATGTGCAGCATCCATGCTCCGTGCAGGGGGGAGAATCGTGTATTCGACCTGTACATTTGCGCCGGAAGAAAATGAAGGAACCATCAGCCGCTTTATAAAAAAGCATCCGGAGTTTTCCATAGCAGAATGCAGGCGTTTTGAAGGAATGTCCGCCGGGGTGCCGGAATGGGCAGATGAACCGGCAAAAGGACTGGACAGGACCATACGTCTTTTTCCACATAAGCTTCACGGGGAGGGACACTTTGTCGCGGTACTTGAAAAACAGGCAGGAATGGCAAACGGCTATTGCGCCGGGAGGCTGGAAAAGGGCATAAAGGAAAAAGAGGTCAGCGAGTATACGGATTTTGCGCGGCAGTATCTGAAATCTGACCTTTCCGGAATACTGGTACGTTTTAAGGACCAGCTTTATCTTGCCCCGGAACATACTCCGGCACTGAAAGGGCTTAAGGTACTGCGTCCGGGGCTGCATCTTGGCACTTTAAAAAAGAACCGGATGGAGCCGGGGCATGCACTGGCGCTTGCCCTGACAGCGGATGAAGTGGTGTATTCCCATGATTTGCCGGGGAATGGGGAGGAAATCCGTGCATATTTAAACGGACAGACATTTCCCGCAGACGGGGAGAAAGGCTGGTATCTGGTTTCTGTGGACGGATACAGCTGCGGATGGGGGAAACTCACGGGCTGCATGATGAAAAATCATTATCCGAAAGGGCTGCGTTTATGATCTGGAATATTTACAGGAAAACCGAGGCGGGGGAAAACTATATGGAGAACAAAAAAATGGAAGACAAGGTATTTGACCAGATACAGATGATGGTATCGGGGCGGCTGAAAAAGGACGGAAAGGAAATAGTGAGGGTTTCTTTTTTCAGGGGGAAGGATTATGCAGATGGTGTGCTGCCGGATTGCGTAATAGAAAAAGCAGAAGGCTTTACGGATGCAGAAAAGGTACTTCTTGCCGAATACCTGAAACAGAACCGGAAAGAGATATATGCCGAGGCAAAGGAAATAGACCCGATGAAAAAGTGGCTGGGATTAAAATAATTAAATTTATATTTAAAAACGGGAGGATTCCTTAATGGTTATCATAAGGAATCCTCCCGTGGTGTTATGTATGAAGAGCAGGTGTTTTCAGAAAGCTGCAGCCGTTATCAGATGGAATGACCGCCGCCACTGTGACCGCCGCCACCGCCTCCTCCACCGCCGCTGCTGCCACCGCCGCTGCTATTGCTGGGAGGGCTGTATACGCGTGTCTGGTTGACAAAGGCTGCATGTGCATTGTGTACATTCACACTGGAATATGAGCCTTCCAGAATCTGGTCTATGTTCGCCCTGCGGGAACGTGACTTAAACATGACAATAAAGTAATTGACAAGCAGTGCGAGAATCAGCGAAAGGAGCGCACTGCAGATATAGCGCATGGGCTGTGCGATGCGTCCGCCCTGCATCAGGGTGTTTACCTGCTCTAAGGTTTTACTGGCGCAGGTATAATAGTCGTATCCATGGGAGGACGTTGCATAGACGTAGGTATTGTCTGTAATGGTACTGGCACGTCCGTTGGTAATGATTTTTCTGGAACTTCCCTCACTGCAGAGGTAAATCTGGTCTTTGCAGCGGTCAATGACAAATATAACGCCGTTTGCACCTGGGGAAAACCAGTCTTCATAACATGCCACGGCATAGTCTTCCGTGGAGGAATAACTGCGGCTGCCTTCTGTCGTGGTGACGACTGATATATTGCAGTACTGCATAATTTCTTTCATCTGTGAGGTTAAAAGCTGTTCCTCCTGTTCGTCAAAGAAATCCGCCTCATCATAAAGTATCATGGAATATCCGCTGTCTTCGTGTGAAATTCTGAGGTCTTCTGCAGAAAGTTCTTCTGTTGAAAATTCTTCGGCACTGGCAGAAACCGGTGCAGCAAAAAGAAGCAGTATGGCGGCAAGCAGGCAGAATATATGGGGCAGTTTGTTTAATTTTGGATTTAAATTATGCACGGTCATCACCTCCGCTTCTGTCAAACTGTGGAAGCTTTCTTGTTGAAAGTATATTGTGGTAACGGATAATGTCCACAAAGGATATGGCAACGGCAGCCATTGCCGCAACAGTTCCGCCATAATAGTAAATGTCCGATACCGGATTGATCAGTGTGATAACTGCCCCGGTAAGAACTGCGGCAATGTTAAACAGATAACTGAGGACGCTCTGGTATTCAGGCAGGTGTTTCCGTTTGGAAATGCCAACGCCTATGGAAATGGCAAGGGCGATGACAATAACCACCCACAGGACCGGTGCAATCCGGAAGCTTCCCGCCGCCGCTGACATAGCCACTGCCAGCAGGTTGCCGGCACATATCAGAATTACAATAGCTGTTATCATTTTATTGATAGTTTGATTTGCCAGTGTGGTTTTTTTCTTTTTTTTGTTCTCCTGTTCCAGCTGAACATTCTGCATCCGGCCAGGATCCGTTTTATAAAGCCGGCCAGGGTCGTCTGCGTGCGTGTCACGTTTGATGATTGCCGAAACCTCCGCGGTATAAATGATGGTGGTACAGACGGCAAGTGCGCCTGCAATTGTCAGCAGGTATGTCGGCAGAATGGTGAAAAACATTGCAATCACTGCAAAAATCGGTACAGCCAGAAGCAGCGATGCAAATAAGTATTTTACCGGATCGACCGGGATATCCGCTGCCACCTTTCCGGTCTGCCCGTTGACCGTGACATAGGCAACGCGGGCGTTTTTCCGGTAGGACATGAACCATACCGGAAACATGGCACTGTCCACATGCTCGGTTTTCGTGTGCAGTGCGTTCGTTACACTTGGCGGCTGCTTGATTTTGTAGGCAGAGAATGAGGATAATTTATCCAGCTTTTCCATTGTCTGCGTATCTGCTGTATTTTCTGCTGACTGCTGGTATACGGACGGAGCAACGTCAGCAGTATCGGCATAAAATCCGCTCAGATAGGCGGGAGTAAATGCCTTCATGCCCTTAACGTCATAGGGCGCAAGGGATTCGCTGATGCTGTCGGCAAATGAGGAGGAAGCATCGTAGGAAAGTCCCTTGTAATAGCTGTCAATCTCCCCGGTTAAGTTATAATGGTCTGTAATAATGTAATCCCCGCTGCGGTGGCTTTTCTCGCCATGCAGCGCCAGCGGTCCCTTCTGGGTAATGTAATAAGCCCAGTACGGCATATAAATGCCGCGGAAGCTGTCTATGTACTTCGGGTCTTTCAGTTCCTTCGGCGCAAAAATGGCATGCTTCATCAGGCTGGCATATGCCTGCTTACAGTCTTCCTTGGATTTTTTAAATGGAATAATGTAGTTTGGCCTGCGTTCATGGCTGATTCTGCTGTAAAGAATCGTGGATGCACCGCAGAAACTGCAGAAACCTGCCGCGGCATTGTCGGTGCTTAGGATTTCCCCGCCGCACTGGGGACATGTGAAAACAGTGACTTCGTAGTCGTTCTCGACTGTTGTGTTTTCCTCTGCATCGGAAGTCTTGTGGTCGAATGCATAGGGATCATAGGATTGGCGGCAGCTGTCACAGGTTAATTTCTGTGAAGGAATGTCAAATTTGACATTACCGCCGCAACTTGGACATGATATCATTTGTATTCCCCTTTACGTTACATTTTCTTTTTATTCATCTTAATATATTTTTGGGATTCCGTAAATAGATTTTTCCGTAAATACTTTTGCAATCTTTTCCATACTGCGCGCGATACGCGGCTTGCTTATCTGTCCGGGCTGTGTTAAAATACCTGTGTATAATTGAAAGGAAAGCTGGATGCGATGTTCCGGGTGCCCTCTAGTCTTACGAAAGAGGGTGATGCCATGAGTATAATGGAAATTTTGACATTATTACTTGTTGTTTTTGCGGCACTGTCTTACATAGATAACCATTATAAAAGGAAATAAGCATCCATACCCGCCTAAAGTCTGGATGCTTATTTTTATTCCCAACTGAGGGTGGTCGGAATCATCCGACCGCTTTCTGAGTAGATTATACAATATATTTTCGGTTGTTTCAAGTCTTTTTTATTCTGCAGTTACTTTTCAGGTTTTTGAATATCATGAGAAACTGGCGGAAAATCAAGAATAGGTTAAGGATATAAAAACATTATGCAGGAATTTTTAATTGCAAACTATCACGCGCACACATGGCGTTGCCAGCATGCCTATGGAACCGAAAGGGAATATATAGAAGCGGCAATTGCCATGGGTATTAAGGAATTCGGGTTTTCAGACCATATCCCGTTTCCGGAAACAGGCGGTTATGTATCATCCATCCGTATGAAAATGGAGCAGGCACCCGAATATGTCGGCACAATCCGCGCACTTGGGCGCGAATATAAAGATGACATCCGCATTTATGTGGGATTTGAGGCGGAGTATGTGCCGGAGTTTTACGAGGAACAGATGCGGATGTTCCATGCGTTTAGCTGTGATTACCTGATTCTGGGACAGCACTTTTTAAAGAGTGAGGAACAGGGACCGTACACCGGAACCGAAACCGAGGACGAGGGACGCATCCGGGAGTATGTCGATATCATTATCGAGGGGATGAAGACCGGAAGCTTTCTGTATCTGGCACACCCGGACCTGATGAATTACCAGGGAATGGATTCCGTGTATGACTGGGAAATGACAAGGCTGTGCAGGGAAATGAAAGAGCTTGGCATTCCGCTGGAAATGAACATGCTGGGAATGACCTATGACAGAATCTATCCGGCAGAGCGTTTCTGGAAAATTGCAGGAGAGGTACAGAATGAGGTGGTGCTCGGACTGGATGCACACTGTCTGGAGGACGTGGTGAATACCGGGACATACCATAAATGCATGGAACTTGTAAATAAATATAATTTGAATTTAATAAAAAGAATTCCGCTGGATAAAACAGAGAATGCAGCAGGAACTAAAAAAAGATACAGAAACAGATATAAAATAAAGGAAAGGATATAAAAATGACAGAGGATAATATGGATTTTACTACCGGAAATATATTTAAGAAACTGGTAGGTTTCATGCTGCCGATTCTTGGAGCCCTTGTATTACAGACGATGTATGGGGCGGTGGATATACTGGTAGTTGGCTGGTTTGGCACAGACGTCAGTATTTCTGCAGTGTCCACAGGAAGCAGTCTGATCAATATGCTGGTATTTATATTAAGCGGTCTTGCCATGGGGGTAACAGTGCTGATGGGGCGCTATATCGGGGAGCGCAATGAAAAACGCCTTGGGCGTGTAATCGGCGGCGCAGTTATGACGTTTGCAGTGATTGCAGCTGTGCTTACCGTGGTTCTTCTCTGTTTTGCCCCGCAGCTGGCGCGGCTGATACAGGCGCCGCCGGAAGCTCTTTCCAAAACAATTACCTATATCCGAATCTGCGGGGGCGGTATTGTTTTTATTATAGGATATAACCTTGTCAGCAGTATTTTCCGTGGAATCGGAAACTCAAGGCTTCCGCTGTTGTTTGTCGGAATTGCATGCGCGGCAAATATTATCGGGGATTTACTGTTTGTGGCAGTGTTTGGCTGGGATGTGGCAGGTGCTGCACTGGCAACGGTGCTTGCACAGGCGCTGAGCCTGGTGCTTTCGCTTCTGGTGTGCCGCAGGATTAAGCTTCCGTTCCAGATGACGAGAAAGGACCTGGTCTGGTCCGGGGAAGTAAAAAAATTCCTTTCCCTTGGATTTCCCATTGCGTTCCAGGAGCTGCTGACGCAGATTTCCTTTATGTGCCTGCTTGCCTTTGTAAACGGAATGGGTACCACGGAAGCCATGCGTCTGGCATCTTCTTCCGGATACGGGATTGCCAATAAAATCGTTGCAGTGGTGATGCTTGTGCCGTCGGCACTGATGCAGTCCATGTCCTCTTTTATCGCACAGAATGTTGGTGCGGGAAAAGAACGCCGTGCGCAGAAATCCATGGGATTTGGTATGCTGATTGGCGGAGGAATCGGTATAGCCATGACAGCGGCGGCATTTTTTGGCGGAAATTTTCTGGCCTCCATATTCACAGACAATCCTGCATACCAGATGAAAGCAGCAGAGTACCTGCAGGGATTCAGCCTGGAAGCGATTATAACGTCAGTGCTGTTTTCATTCATTGGATATTACAACGGCCATAACCGGACACTGTTTGTTCTGTTTCAGGGGATGGCGCAGTCTTTTCTTGTCAGGCTGCCGGTGGCGTATGCCATGTCGAAAATGATGCCGGATTCCCTTGTGTACATCGGGGTGGCGGCTCCCGCAGCAACCGTGTTTGGCATTATTATTAATCTGATTTATTATGTGATTTATTCCAGAAAAGAAATGGAGCGGACAGGGGAATTACAGACATAACCGATTTTACCCATTTAGTCAAGTGGAAATTTTGCCAAAAGAAGGACAGCTATTTGTGCGAATTGCCGTATGGAGTTTATCTACAACATATTGTATAATAAGAACCGTTGGAAACAAAACATTGTGATAAGGAGATTAGAACAGAAATGTCAGATGAAGTATTGGATGATGTAATGATTAAGGGGAGCTGCAAGGGGAAAGCAGACGCGATTGTGAGCTGCCAGTGCAATATTGAAACAGCACCGGCAAGATGCGACCAGGCGGAACACTGTATGTTCTATTCCTATTACAAATGCAGCAAGCTATGGAAAAGGCTTTAGCTATTTCTTAATAGTTTCTAACTGAAACAGGACTTCTGAACGGGCAGGATTTGCCGTAACAGAGGTCCTTTTTGGCAGAAGGGGCAGGTGTCCGATGAAACAAATTCTCGTACTGAGTGATTCTCATGGAAATCTGAATAATATGGTTTATGCAGCCAAAAGGGAGCAGCCGGATCTGATGATACATCTGGGGGACTGTTTTGCGGATGCACAGAAACTGAAATCCAGGTTTCCGCGGATTCCGCTGGAGCAGGTGCCGGGCAACTGTGACTGTAACCAGGAGTTTCAGGAGAGGGTGCTTCTGATTGAAGGAAAAAAAGTGTTCATCTGCCACGGGCATACGCGTAATGTTAAGGCGGGATATATCACCCTGCAGTATGCGGCGCAGGAGGCGGGAGCGGATATTGCCCTGTTCGGACACACCCACAGGGTGGTTTACGGATGCCATAACGGTATTGTATACCTGAATCCGGGCAGCATCGGCGCACCGGGATACGGGATTCCGCCTTCCTACGGAATCCTGGAGATAGATGAAGGAACAGGACAGATTGATTATGACATAAAATATATTGAGTGAGAGGAGCAGATAAAATGGTTAAGGTTGTTAAATTTGGAGGCAGTTCCCTGGCGAGTGCAGAGCAGTTTTCCAAGGTGGGGGATATTATCCGGGCGGATGAGTCCCGCAAATATGTAGTGCCGAGCGCACCGGGAAAACGCAGTTCAAAAGATACCAAGGTTACGGATATGCTGTACAGCTGCTATACAAGCGCTGAGGCCGGAGAGCAGTTCCGCGTGCAGCTGATGAAAATTAAAGAACGATTTGATTCCATTATCAACGGACTGGGACTTAAGATTTCCCTGGATGAGGAATTTAAAACGATTTCCGCCAATTTCAAGGCAAAGGCGGGGGCGGATTATGCTGCATCCCGCGGAGAATATTTAAATGGAATGATTATGGCGGACTATCTGGGATATGAATTTATTGATGCTGCCACAGTAATCTTTTTTGATGAGGAAGGAAATTTTGACAGCGAAAAGACCAATCAGGTGCTGAAAAAAAAGCTGGCAGAGTGTGAACGCGCTGTTATTCCGGGATTTTACGGTTCAAACCCGGATGGAAGCGTGCGGACATTTTCCAGGGGCGGCTCTGATATCACAGGCTCCATTGTGGCAAAAGCGTGCCATGCAAGCCTGTATGAGAACTGGACGGACGTATCCGGCTGTCTGGTCGCAGACCCAAGGGTAATAGAAAATCCTCAGCCGATTAAGGTAATCACCTACCGGGAACTCAGAGAGCTGTCGTATATGGGGGCATCGGTTTTACATGAGGATGCAATTTTTCCGGTACGGAAAGCAGGAATTCCCATTAATATCCGTAATACCAACGATCCGCAGGCGGAAGGGACGCTGATTGTGGAAAGCACTTGCCAGAAACCGGAGTATACGATTACCGGAATTGCAGGCAAAAAAGGATTTGTGGCGGTCAGCATCGACAAGGACATGATGAATGCACAGGTCGGATTCTGCCGCAGGGTGCTGCAGGCATTTGAGGAACACGGGATTTCCATTGAACACATGCCTTCCGGTATTGACACAATGACCGTTTTTGTGCACCAGGAGGAGTTTGAGGGTAAGGAGCAGCAGGTAATCAGTTCCATCCGTGCCATGACTGAGCCGGATGTGATTGACCTTGAAGCAGACCTCGGACTGATTGCCGTGGTGGGACGCGGGATGAAGTCGGCAAGGGGAACTGCAGGCAGGATTTTTTCAGCGCTTGCCCATGCAAACATAAATGTAAAGATGATTGACCAGGGATCTTCCGAGCTGAATATTATCATTGGTGTCAGCAATGATGATTTTGACGCTGCGATAAAGGCAATATACGATATTTTTGTGGAAACCAACCTCTGATTAATCTTTTCTGCTGTAATGAACATTATACGCTTCTTTTCATATGTTATATGGAAGGGAGCGTTTTTATTATGACCGGAAATACAGTGATTTTTGTTACTGACAAAAGGCAAGGCAATCTTGCAGCGTATCTTCCGGGAAAGGTACGTCTGCTTGACTGGAGAAGGGGCTTTGAGAATAAGGAGGCACATAAAATACTGGAAGGGAGCAGGCAGGTCATTCTTCCTGTACCAGTGGCGAAGATTGAGAGAAACCATGACGTGAACAAGTTCTTAAAAGAAGAATTAACAAGAGAGAAGATGAAGGGGCAGAAAGTGTTCGGCGGGGTGTTCAGTCCGGAGTGGAAACAGCAGTTTGAGGATGCAGGCGTGGAGTACTGGGATTTAATGGAGGATGCTTCGGTTGTGCACAAAAACGCACAGATTACGGCGGAAGCCACAGTGGCGGAAATTTTAAAGTACAGTGAATATTCGATAAAGGAGCAGAAGATTATTGTTGCAGGCTATGGAAAATGCGGAAGGGAAATTTCAAACCTCCTGGCGGCAATGGGAGCAAAGGTGACGGTACTTGCCAGAACAGTGGAAGCCAGACGGTTTGCACGGGCGGAAGGACACGAGGCAGTCGATTTTTCCTATGGACCGGAAGAGGCGTATGGGGCAAGAACCATTGTGAACACGGTTCCTGCAATGGTAATCCGTGAGCCGGTCATCCGGGAAATGCACAGTGACGCTGTGATTATTGATATTGCATCAAGACCGGGCGGCTGCGACCTGATGGCGGCAGAGGCATACGGGATTAAAGTTGTGGCGGCACTGGGGCTTCCGGGAATCTATACGACAAAAAGCAGCGCCAAGGTACTGGCGGATGCGGTACTTGCGCATACGCAGACAGATCAGGACAGAAAAGGGGAGAGGGAATGGATTTTTCAAATTGCAATATAGGTTACGGGATTACCGGCTCCTTCTGCACGTTTGCGAAAACAAAGAAGGAGATTGTGCGGCTGACGGAAATGGGGGCAAATGTGATTCCCATTTTTTCCTACCAGGCACAGAGCTGCGACACAAGGTTTGGAAATGCGAAGGAGTTTGTGGAGCGTGTCTGTGAAATTACAGGAAATGAAGGTATCATGACCATGCAGCAGGCAGAGCCCATTGGACCGAATAATTTTCTGGATATTATGGTGATTGCACCCTGCACCGGAAATTCGGCGGCAAAAATTGCAAACGGAATTACCGATACACCGGTGTTAATGGCATCCAAGGCACATATGAGAAACGGCAAACCGCTGGTAATTGCCATTTCCACAAATGATGCGCTTGGAATTAATTTTAAAACCGTCGGGACACTTATGAATATGAAAAATATTTATTTTGTCCCGTTTGCGCAGGATAATTTTAAGAGTAAGCCAAATTCAATGGTTGCAAAAATGGAGCTGCTTCCGGAGACCATCACAATGGCAATGCAGGGAAAACAGATACAGCCGGTCATTGCAGTGGAAAATTAAAGGGCGGGAAGATTCCCGTCCTACATATCATAAAAGTTTCACTTCATATTTTATCATCCAGTAATTGATCTGTAAATAATACGCAAGAAGCTGCGGTCCCGCCATAAGCTGCCCGAACCATGGCTTGCCAAGGTCTTTCGGGTTATAGCAGAATGCCTGCAGTTTTTTCTTATCCACAAGTGAAAGCAGCGGACTGTTGTCGTCTGCCATGATTTTCTGGAGCGCCGCGACAAGGAAGGACTCATAGCCAGGGTCATAGGTTTTCGGGAACGGACTCTTTTTCCGGCAGCGGATTTCCTCCGGGACAAGCCCCGCAGCATATGTGCGCAGCAGGTGTTTGATTTCCCCGTCTTTTGCCTGTATGTCATAAGGAATATTAAACAGGTATTCGGCAAGGGAAAGGTCGGCAAACGGCATCCGGGCACTGACACTGTTTGCTGCTGCGGCACGGTCCATCCGGTTTGCAAGTGTCTGCATGAAATACCGGACCGTCAGGTAAAAGGTTTTCCGGTGTAAAAACTCCGGCGGTGTGTCAAGGCCGTTGATTCCGATATCGTTGCATGAGGCAAGGTACTGTGACTGAATGTATTCTGTCATGTGCAGCCTCTCTGCCACATTCTCCCGTAAAAGTTCGCTGCGCAGGGAAATGTCCCGTGTCCATGGAAACGTACATGCCTCATACATTTCGGGACGGTGATACCACGGATAGCCGCAGAACAGTTCATCCGCACACTCCCCGGTAAAAATGACAGAATGTTCCGGTGCAATCCTGCTGCAGAAATAAACAAGAGAAGAATCCACATCCGCCATGGCAGGCATGTCATGCGCCAGTACGGAGTTTTCCAGATATTCAAACAATTCACTGTTTCCGCAGGTGAGCGTCGTATGACGGCTTTTTAGTGCCTCCTGCATTTTTTTCGCATAAGGCGCATCCAGGGAAGGCTGGAAGCTGTTTGCCTGGAAAAAACGGCGGCTTTCCGTAAAGTCAAAGGAACAGGTGTCAATCGGCTGTTCCGGTGAAAGGGAGGCAAGCTTTGCGGAAATCACGGAGGAATCCAGTCCGCCGGAGAGCAGGGAAACAAAAGGCCGGTCTGTGTCAGAAAGAACTTTTATGGAATGGTCCAGAAGCTCCCGGATATGGTCGGCGGTGTCTGCGTAACTGTCCGTATGTTCACTTACCGTAAACTGGTGGTACTTTTCCGTAAACAGACGGCCTTTTCCAAAGCAGAGATAATGTCCGGGCCTGACCTCTGAAATATTGCGGAACACACTGCTGCCCGGCGTATGGGCGGGACCCATGGAAAGCAGTTCGTTTAATCCGGTATCGTCAAGCTCCGGCGCAATGTCCGGGTGGGCAAGCAGCCCTTTGGGTTCCGAGGCAAATGCAATCATCTGTTCCCTGGCGGTATAAAACAGGGGGCGCAGTCCCAGCTGGTCGCGGAAAAGATACAGCAGGTTTTTGGATTCATCGTAAACTGCGATGGCAAATGCACCGGAGAGTTTTTTGACAAAATCCGCGCCATAGTGGAGGAATGCGCAAAGCAGGATTTCTTCCTGCGCCAGCCCGTTTGTATGTACAGAATCTTTTTCCAGCTCATCCCTGAGTTCGGGGAGGTTTGTAATAAAACCGTCATAGAGAAGGGTGTAAATTTTTTCGTGGAAATGTCTGGTGACGGGCTGTGTTTCAACCGGGATACCGGAATGAATCCGTTCGTAGCGCATGGCACCATGGCTGAACCTGCCGTGTGGAAATACATAAAATTCCTGGCTGTCGCATCCGCGTCTGTGCAGGGCGTCTGACATTGCACGGATGGTTTTTTCGCAGGAATCGTTATCTTTGGGAAATGTTACATTCGGATGAAAAAATCCGGCTATACTACTCATAGATACTCCTAAGGATTGTTCTTAAAAGTGTATGAGCGGTCAGCCGGAAATAGACGTAAAAAACAGGGCAGATACTGCAGTGTCTTTTCAGGACACTGCATTCTGCGCCTGGTATGCTTCGCGGAGAGCTTTTGCAAGCTGGTCGCCGCAGGATGTGCCTTTCATATTGCAGCAGATACCGCCGATGCGGCGTTCTACCTCGTCAACCGTCATTCCCTCCACGAGTCTGGGGATTGCCTGCAGATTGCCGTTGCAGCCGCCGGTAAATTTTACATTTTTTACGATGTTTCCATCTAATTCCACTTCAATCTGCGTGGAACATGTGCCTTTTGTTTTATAAGTATAAGACATGGAATACCCCTCCTTGTTAAAGCTATTGTGACATGGTTCTGTTTTTGTGAATAATAACAGATATAAAACAAATTATAGCAGTATGATATGTGTCTTTCAACCGTTTGTTAATAAAAAGTTCATAAAACATTTACGTACAGTAGTTGTTTCAATACGGAAAACGTGGTAACATGTAAACATCTATGCGAGTTAGGAGCTAATGATTATGAGTACATTTACGAAAATATTTGGAACACACAGTGAAAGAGAGTTAAAGAGGGTGTATCCTCTTGCCGATAAAGTGGAATCCTACCGCGATTCCATGATGGCCCTTTCCGATGAGGAGTTAAAAGATAAGACAAGGGAATTCAAGGAGCGTCTGGAAAAGGGGGAAACCCTTGACGACCTTCTTACAGAAGCATATGCAGTCGTACGTGAGGCGGCACGGCGGGTACTTGGCATGGAGCATTACAGGGTACAGATTATCGGTGGAATTATTCTGCACCAGGGACGTATTGCCGAAATGAAGACCGGTGAAGGAAAAACGCTTGTATCCACGCTTCCGGCATACCTGAATGCGCTGGAAGGAAAAGGGGTTTGCATTGTAACGGTCAATGACTATCTGGCAAAGCGTGATGCGGAGTGGATGGGAAAGGTACATGAATTTCTGGGACTGACCGTCGGTGTCGTATTAAATGATATGCCGGGCGATGACAGAAGACAGGCGTATGCGTGTGATATTACATATATCACCAATAACGAGCTTGGTTTTGATTATCTGCGTGACAACATGGTCATATATAAGGAACAGCTGGTACAGCGCGGCCTGCATTACGCGATTATCGACGAGGTCGATTCCGTTCTGATTGACGAGGCGCGTACACCGCTCATTATTTCCGGACAGAGCGGGAAATCCACCAAGCTGTATGAAGCCTGCAATATTCTTGCGCAGCAGTTAGAGCGCGGCGAGGATATTCCGGAGTATTCCAAGATGGATGCCATTATGGGGCTGGAGCAGCAGGAAACCGGGGATTTTACAGTTAATGAAAAGGACAAGGTATTAAACCTCACACAGGAAGGTGTGCATAAGGTGGAGAAGTTCTTCCATATTGAAAACCTTGCAGACCCGGAGAATCTGGAAATCCAGCACAATATTATCCTTGCGCTCCGTGCTCATAACCTGATGTTTAAGGACCAGGATTATGTGGTAAAGGACGACGAGGTTTTAATCGTTGATGAATTTACCGGACGTATTATGCCGGGACGCCGTTATTCGGATGGTCTGCACCAGGCAATCGAGGCAAAGGAGCATGTAAAGGTCAAGAGGGAAAGCAAGACGCTTGCGACCATTACGTTCCAGAACTTCTTTAATAAATTTGAGAAAAAAGCGGGTATGACCGGTACGGCACAGACGGAGGAAAAGGAGTTCCGTGATATTTACGGCATGGACGTTATTGAAATTCCGACTAACTGCCCGGTTGTGCGTGTTGACCACCAGGATGCGGTTTACAAGACAAAGAAAGAAAAATTCCGTGCCGTTGTGGAAGAGGTCAAAATTGCGCACGATAAAGGACAGCCGGTTCTTGTCGGTACGATTACGATTGAAACTTCCGAGCTGGTAAGCGGTATGTTAAAGCGAGAGGGAATCCCGCATACCGTACTGAACGCAAAGTTCCATGAACAGGAAGCCGAGATTGTGGCGCAGGCAGGACAGCATGGCGCGGTTACGATTGCGACCAACATGGCGGGACGTGGTACGGATATCAAGCTGGATGATGACGCCAAGGAAGCGGGAGGCTTAAAAATTATTGGTACGGAGCGTCATGAATCCAGACGTATTGACAACCAGCTGCGCGGACGTTCCGGACGTCAGGGAGATCCGGGAGAATCCCAGTTCTTCCTTTCCCTTGAGGATGACTTAATCCGTTTGTTCGGTTCTGACAAACTGATTAGCGTATTCAATGCGCTGGGCGTGCCGGAAAACGAGCAGATTCAGCATAAGATGCTGACTTCCGCGATTGAGAAGGCGCAGCACAAGATTGAATACAATAACTATGGAATCCGAAAGAACCTGCTGGAATACGACCAGGTCAACAACGACCAGCGTGAAATTATTTATTCCGAGCGTCTGTCCGTATTAAACGGGGAGAGCATGCGGGAAGCCATTTTCAAGATGGTGCAGGACCAGGTGGAGCAGGCTGTGGATACCTGCATTTCCACGGAAATCGAGCGTGATGAATGGAACCTGCATGAGTTAAACGAAATTTTAATTCCGGTGATTCCGCTTGAGAAAATTACGGCGGAGAAGATTGCGGACATCAAAACCAGCAAGGAATTAAAGCAGTATTTAAAGGAACAAGCAGTGCTTTTATACGAGGCGAAGGAAACGGAATTTCCTGAAATCGAGCAGTTCCGCGAGCTGGAGCGCGTGGTTCTTTTAAAGGTCATTGACCGCAAGTGGATGGACCATATCGACGACATGGACCAGCTCCGCCAGGGAATCGGTTTACAGGCATACGGTCAGAGGGATCCGCTGGTGGAATACAAAATGTCAGCGTTTGATATGTTTGACGACATGATTTCCGCAATCCAGGAGGATACCATCCGTCTGCTCTACCATGTCAAAGTGGAACAGAAAGTGGAACGTGAGCAGGTCGCAAAGGTGACCGGAACCAATAAGGACGAATCAGCGTCCAGCGGACCGAAACGGCGTGAACATGCAAAGGTTTACCCGAATGACCCGTGTCCATGCGGCAGCGGCAAGAAGTATAAGCAGTGCTGCGGAAGAAGATAGGAAATTGGAAAGGTTTTATACCACTACCTGAAAATACGGAAAACAGGCAGTCATGCCGTGGTTTTCTGTTTACCGGGCAGTTATCCGTTATGGATAACTGCCCGGTTGATATTTATGCAAAAAATAATAAAATTCAGGAGCCAGAGCACGAAAGAGAAAAGATAAGGGGTTTCATCTTGACTTTTTCTTTATAGTGAATTAAAATGAATGAAGATTCATTTTCAAAAGGGGATAAGCTGATGCCAAAAGTTACAGAAGCATATATTGCTGATAAGAAACAAAAAATCACGGACGCCGCCTGGGCGGTATGCCTGCGGAAAACGGTCAGCACAGTTACCATGCAGGATATTATTAATGAAACGGGACTCAGTCAGGGCGGGATTTACCGTTTTTACAAAGATATTGATGAAATATTCAGTGATATGATTTTATCCATGCGAAAGCGTGTGAATTTAAAAGAGAAAATTGATGCCATCCTGGATAAAAAAGACCGTCTGAAACCGTCGGAAATCACAGATGCGCTGTTTGATATGCTGGCGGAATTTATGACAGACGAGCTGATGGGAATTGAGAAAATAGATTTCGAGTTGTCGGTTCTTGCCATGAATGCACCGCAGAGAGTGGATAAAATCATGAAAAATATTCCGGGAACCGGTAACATGGAATACTTAACCCTGCGCACCATGGAATGTTTTACCGGGGAAATTGAAAGGGGACGACTGCATCCGCGGGTAGACGCAAAAGAGCTGCTTTCCTTTATTTCCTCCGCATGGTCGGGCATTCAGATGACCTGCATTGTAAACAACTGTTATACGCATGAGAGAAACCCGCTGACCGCATATTACCAGCCCAAAATTCAGTTGAAGCTGCTCGCAAAAACGGTAAATTATCTGATAGGAGAAGACGAATGAAAGAGAAAACTTATGAAGAAGAATACAGGATGCTTTCGGGCATTTCACATTACCTGCTGCATTACAAATCAAAACAGGAGGATCCCGTTCTTCTGTTTATCCACGGCGGACCGGGGCAGTCGGAATCCAGCCTGGCGTATAAGGTGGAGGAGTTTGCCGGACGCAGTTATAATATCGTATATTATGACCAGCGCGGAGCCGGAAAAACATGGCTGAAAAACAAAAAGGCAAAGCCGGATACCGCATTATTAAAAGAAGATCTTCTGCAGATTGTTATGTACCTGAAAAAGACTTACGGTAAAGAAAAAATAGGAATTATCGGGCATTCCTGGGGAAGCGTCTTAGGCAGCATGTTTGCACTCGAACATCCGGAGCATACGCTTTTTTATGCCGGCTGCGGGCAGGTCATCAACCTCATGGAAAATGAACAGACCGGCTATGCAAAATTAAAGGAAGCCGTGGAAAAGGGCGGCAGCAAAAAGGATTTAAAAAAGCTGGAAAAAATCGGCGAATATCCGGTGGATTATTTTAATCTGGAGGTTTACCGAAAGATGGGAAAAGTCCGCAATCTGCAGGCAAAATACCAGCTTGCAGCGACCTTTGATAAAAGCATGATAAAAGTTATCAGAAATTCACCGATTACGGAAGGAAAAGACCTGCTGGCGTTTTTGTCGGGAATGATGGTAAATATGCAGGTTATGAAAGAACTGATGTCCTTTGATTTAAGGACATACGGCAATAGCTACCAGGTTCCGGTATATTATATACTTGGGGAGAATGACCAGCAGACGCCTGTGGAAATCAGTATGAAGTATTTTGACGAAATAAAGGCGCCGGAAAAGAAGCTGTATCTTATCCCAAATGCCGGTCATCTTGCGATGCTTGATAATACCGGGGCTTACAGGGAGGCGGTGATGGAGATTGTGGGACGGAATGCAGGTGTGCTGTTACATACATCCTGGGAGTGATATTTTTTCTTTCAGAAACCGTTTCAGAAAAAAGGTCAGGAAGTACGGAAACGTATAAAATTTTCCGTTGAACCCAATATTTTTATATCCCAGCTTGATTCCGTACCTGATATCAGAATACTGCTCTTTTTCAATCAGCGAGTTCAGGGAACGGGTTGCACCGTCTATTGCCTTTACTTCGACCGGAATCAGGGAATTGGCGTCCCGTACAAAAAAGTCCATTTCCACCGTTCCTTTTACATTTTTGTAATAGAAAAGGGAGTATCCCTGTTTGACCAGCATATCAGCAACAATATTTTCATAAATTGCGCCCTTGTAGGTGTTAAAATTTTTATTTGCGCGCAAATCTTCCTGTGCTTCTTCGTCCAGCGAGCCGATTAACAGTCCGGTATCACGGAAATAAAGCTTAAACTGGTCTGGATTATAATTGCCCTTTAACGGAAGTTCAGGGGTTTCCATACAGTAACAGCGGTTAATCATACCTGCATTGTCCAGCCAGTCCACAGTTCCAACGTATTCGCGTCCCCTTGCACCGTCTGCAACTTTGGAAATCTGGAATTTTTTATTATCCCGCCCCAGAAAAGCTGGAATTTTGCGAAACACATTATGGATTTTTCCTTTGTCAAGTCCGCCTGCATATTTGGTAATGTCCTCTTCATAATCCTCTTTAAATCCTACACTGTTGGATTCGATTTGCTGGTAATTAATTCCCATCAGGGAGCCGGAACAGATAACGTCATACCGTCCGTCCAGATGAAACGGCTTTAAACTGGTTGCACAGTTGGCACAGTCCTGCAGTTCGTCAAAAAAGAAAAGGGTATCGCCTTCCGTAAATGTAAAGGACGGATTAAGCAGGGAAATATTTTTAAGGATGGTGTCTACCTCGAAGCCGTTGTCAAAAATGGATTTGTACTGCTTTTGCAGGGCAAAATTAATTTCAATTACATTTTTGTAATTTTGCTGTGCAAACTGGCGGATGGACAGGGTTTTCCCAATCTGCCTTGCACCTTTCACAATTAAAGGGAGATGGTCTTTTTTGTTTTTCCATTCGGTTAAATCATGGTCGATTTTTCTTTTCAGCAGTTCCATCCGTATTCCTCCTGCATGCTGTTTTTGTTATTGTATCACAGAATTCAGTAAAATATAACCCGTTTTATCACAGTTTTCCAAAAGAAATACACAATATAATCACAAAATTCCGTGGTTTTCAGGATGAAAAAACATGCGGGAGCTGTAAGTGCTGACTTAATAAAAAATATAGAAACAGCACTTACAGCACATTCGCATAAAACAGCTGAATTTATTCTTCACGTTTCAGAATCCTGCTCATTTCGTCCACCATTTCATTGATGGCACTTGCCTGGGCAGCCACCTGCGTGGTATCATTTGCATTACTTTCAGCCATTGCATTAATGGAACTGAACTGACCGTTTTCATTTCTGATGCTCTCGGCAATTGCCTGGTTAATGGATACTGTCTTTTCGATTACTTCTGCCTGTTTACTGTATGTTTCTCCCATTGTGCCGATTGCATCAACAGAAGCATTTAACAATGCCGTCATATCCTGCATACTTTTGAAAACATTTGCAAAATGCTCATTCTGCGTGTTCAGTTTTAAGAAGTTTTCTTCAATCTGTCTTGTGATTTCCCTTACATTTTCCTGCACCCGGTCTATCACTGATTCCACGACATTTAATGATTCCTGGGTACTGTTTGCCAGGTTGCCTACTTCTGTTGCGACTACGGCAAACCCGCGTCCGGCCTCCCCTGCCCTTGCCGCTTCAATGGAAGCGTTTAACGCCAGCAGATTCGTTGAGGAGGAAATATCGCTGATTAATGAAAGGGTAACGTCAATTTCCTGTACCGCATCTGACAGTTTCTGTGCGGTATCGGTGGTAAGCTTTATGGATTCCGATACTTCGCCGTTTATTTGATGCAAGTCATTCAGCAGTTTTTCGTTTTCCATGGATTTATCCAGCAGATCCCTGGATGCGGTTTCCACTTTTTCCAAGTTATCTGCAACAACGCTTTCCCATTTGCTTAATTCACCAAGATTGTTCATGCTTTCGTCAGTTTTTGAACTGAGCAGATTGCTGTTTGCCACTAATGATTCACTGGTTGCCGCCAGTTCTTCAGCCGCTGAACTCTCGTTTTCAGAAACCTGGGAAAGGGAAGCTCCTGCAGTAAAGAGTTTGTTTGAGAGCATCTGTACGGATTCCAGAACGTTTTCTACTTCATGTTCTTTTTCTTCCACAATGGAAAACAGTTTTGTTGCACGGTGTGTGATAAAGCAGCATGCCACATACAGTATGATATAGACAATCCCTGTAAAAAGCCATCCAATCGGCTTATGAAGCTTTAAAAAACCTGCCGGGAATACAAGCATCATTCCGGTATTTACGACAATGGTAACAACGGTACTTACTTTGAGCAGCTTCTGGTTATAATATGGAACAAGAAGCAGGGTTGCAACAAAGTAATAGTGGGTAATGCACACATAGCCTGCACTGTCGTTTGTATTACTGACAGCTGCTGTAATGGCGCCGATCACAGGCGGAATACAGGCATAAATATATTTGGTCCGGCTTCCCAGCTGCTTTTCGGACAGTTTCGTCAGGATTGCGCTCACTCCGCTTAAGAGGAAAATACACTCGCGTAATCCTCCGTTTAAAAATATCATGACAAACGCCCAGCCGGAAACTGCGACCCCCAGAATGTAAATAAACATTATGTTGTTTACAAGTTTTTCCTCATTCTTCATTGATTTTAACTGCATAATGATTCCTCTATGGTGTTTAATTTTTTTTCAGACCTTGACCGGGCGGATGAAATATATCTTTTTAAAGTATTTATCTGTAACAAAAAATGTCTTCTTTCAAAAAACAGTAAATACTAAATGAAAGAAGGCAGGGATTGTTTGGTACTGAATGAATAATAAGCCGGTGTAATGTCGTGCAGATATCCGGAAAAGCTCTTTTCGTTATATTATGTAATTATATCAGGTATGTGCAATTCTGTCAATTTGATTGGAAATACAAAAACGTTTTTGTGGAAACTGACAGGCCGCTTATTTTTTAAAAAAAGTATAATAGAAATGAACGTTTGTTCTGCATTTTTTTTGCAGACAGTGTTATACTGTAAAAACAGTAATCAGCAGATACTCTTGTGAAAGAGGGAGGAAGAAATGCCGGAAGAAATCAGACAGTTTAAATTACACAGTGAATATAAACCCACCGGAGACCAGCCCCAGGCAATTGATGCTATATATTGTATTTGTGTATGCTATTTAGTCTGTATTTTGTGGATTACATGGTATAAGTGGACAGGATACTGCTATATGGAGAATTTGCAAAGGGTTACTGAAAAATAACCAAGATACGGTTTTCATAAATTTTCTAATGTAAGAATTGACAATCTCTGCTATAATAATAGCAGAAGGAGAACGGAGGTGGTTTTTATGAGTACGCTGGAAGCAAATTTGGAATTATTATCTACGATTCCGGAAGAACACCAGAAAGAGATACAACAGTTTTTATTGATGAATTTTTGTAATAAAAATCCTTACAAACCACTTAGCAGAAACGGGATTTTATCGGAACTTGCACAGTCGCGGGCATGATATGAACGTGGCGAAGGGGAAGATTTCGATAAAGCAGTTGATGAAATAGGTGCCAAATATGGCTTATAAGGTGATTAACTACGCTCACGCAAACGAAAAAACATTGCAATAGAAAAACTCATGTTTTTTCGGGAAAAACCAAGACAGAAAAGAAAATATGAAAACTGAATATTGTTTACCTTTAGGTAGCGATTATCTTAACAGACAATCAGCTACCTTTTTTAGTCTGGTGCATTTCAGGGTCACGCTTTCCATCGTGATTTTTGTGGATTTTGGTGCTGCAATAAGAGTTGCATCAACCACAGTTCCACCGTGCATGATGAGAACTGCTTTATCAAGACGTTCCTTGACATCATTGAATAATTTCTCGCCGAGATTGTTATCTTCAAGAAGATGACGGAAATGGAGTAATGTGGTTGCATCCGGCACTTGTTCTGTAAGAAAATCCATATGCATAAACGAACGCATGGCACGGCTGTCGTATATTTCATCTTCTATGCCTGCATTCGACAGATTAAACCAGTTCTGCATAAGGTACATGCGAAGCATAACTTCAATATCTCTTGGTGGACGACCACGTTTCCCAGAAGGATAGCAGGGACGGATCATATCAACCCAATGTTTCCACAGGATGATTTCATCCATTGCTTCCGGAAATTCTTCGCGTTTGGTTTTTCTTTTTCTGTTAGAATATTTAATGTCACTAAATGTCTGTTGTTTCATGGTATCGGTGCCTTTCGTTTGATATCCTAATTATATCAAAAATAAAGGGAATTTGCATGATGAAATCAGCGTTTCCTTAGCTTTATAGCGGGGATTTCCATATATGTATTTCTGTTCTCCGGGTGCAATATTTTTTCTTCCGCATTATTTACGGCATTATCCAATGGGAAAGCGTCTGCAGCCATATCTTTCCTGCGGACGTTTGGATTTATTACGGTGTTCCTTTTGGTATTGCCGAAATTTTTAAATGTAACGGGCGTATGGCTTGCAGTCCCGCTTGCGGAGCCGCTCACTCTTATGCTGACGGTATATCTGATATGCAGGCATCGGAAACTGTACCATTATTTTTGAAAGAAAGGCAGGAAATTGAAACAGACAAAAGACCCGTTTTTGTAACTTTCCCGGTATTTTTCCCCAAAATATAGTAACAGATGTATCCGATAGCAAGTTGGCAAGATTTGATAACCGGAAAGCAATAATTGTATAGCTATGGATACAAATTTGGAATAACATAAAACTATCATAAAACAAGAAAGGAAGGTACGTTATGAGAAAACTTAAAATGGGGAAATTCCAAAGAGTAGTTGCAGTAGGTCTTGCCCTGGCAATGGTGACAGGGAGTCTTGCAGCTTGTGGCCCTGATGGTGGAGAGACGAAGGAGCCTGATACGGGATCATCAGCCAGCAAGCCAAAGGAGGACTCTTCATCCGGTGGAAAGAAAGGAACGATAAATGTATATGCATTTACTGATGAAGTTCCAAAAATGATTGACAAGTTTGTTGAGACACATCCTGATTTTGGATATGACATAAACCCGACAATCATTGCAACAACTGACGGCGCTTACCAGCCGGCGCTTGACCAGGCGCTTGCAGCAGGCGGTGCGGATGCTCCTGACATTTATTGCGCGGAAGCTGCGTTTGTACTTAAGTACACACAGGGGGAAGCGGCTTCGTATGCAGCGTCATATGCAGACCTCGGAATTGATATCGACAGCAAGCTTTCCGAGTCGGAAATTGCGCAGTATTCAGTGGATATCGGAACAAATCCTGATGGAAATGTAGTTGGTCTTGGGTATCAGGCAACAGGCGGATGCTTTATTTACAGAAGATCAATTGCCAAAGAAGCATTTGGAACAGATGATCCTGCAGAAGTCAGCAAGGCTATCGGCGGTGGTTCAGGCTCATGGGATAAGTTCTTTGAGGCAGCTGAAACACTGAAAGGAAAAGGATATGGAATCATATCAGGCGACGGTGACCTCTGGCACGCAGTTGAGAACAGTTCAGACAAAGGCTGGATTTCAGACGGCAAGCTCTATATTGATCCTAAGAGGGAAGAGTTCTTTGATCTTTCAAAGAAACTGAAAGACAATGGTTACCACAATGACACACAGGACTGGCAGGATGCGTGGTTTGCAGACATGAAGGGAGAAGGAGACAAAGGTGTCTTAGGTTTCTTCGGACCGGCATGGCTGATTAACTACACAATGGCTCCTAACTGCGGCGGCACAAAAGCAGGTGAAGGTACATATGGTGACTGGGCAGTCTGCGATTCTCCGGTTGGTTTCTTCTGGGGCGGCACATGGCTGCTTGCAAACAAGGATTCTGACAAGAAGGAAGCTGTAGGACAGATTATCGACTGGATTACGCTTGACAGTTCTGAGGACGGACTTCAGTATGCATGGGCAAATGGAACTGTGGACTGGGATAATGATCCTTCCACACCGACAGCAAAGGATGCAGTTGGTTCAGGCAAGGTGATGTCAACATCAGACGGTTCTCTTGAGTTCCTTGGCGGACAGAATATGTTTGATTATTTTGTACCGGCAAATACTTATGCAAATGGTAAGAACCTGACGCAGTATGATGAGACAATCAACCAGTACTGGAGAGATGCGGTCAGAACCTACACATCAGGAGAAAAGAGCAAAGAAGATGCGATTGAAGCATTTAAGCAGAACGTAAGGGACAACCTTGATGTAGAGGTGGAATAATATTTGTATATTATATCCTGCACATTTGGGAGGCGG
>CANOLA010000025.1 GCA_947566705.1 uncultured Lachnospiraceae bacterium
TTCCTTTGGTTTAAAAAACATCTTAATTACTATACCATAAAACCTGCTTATTTCCGGCGTGCTAACTATATCCTTTCCATTCATAACGTTCTTTTAATCAACATACCACCATTTGCCAGGAAATACAATTATTTTTTGTTCCGGATAGATTTCTCTGGCCAACGCAATTTTCCATGCTTCTTCCCAATCCCAGTGAATACTGCTCCTTTTTATAGGAAGAGCAGTGCATGAACCAAGTATAGCATAAACCTGAATCCGTGAGCCTAACCTCAAAACTATTTTGGATAAAACTGTTTGATGTAAATGAAAGCACAATGTCTGTTTTTTGCAAAACAATACCCAATAATCCTGTAAAAATGGCACGGTTTGCAAGAGTTCCTTTATACAGAAACCCGCAGTTCAGATATTCTGCTGTCGGATGCCCTACAGGACAAAATCTTCAAAGGCATAGTATACATGTTGGAATACTTCCCGCCAGACATTACATTGCTCTTTCCCAGTCCTGTGACCAGTTTTCGCGCGTGTTCCGTTATGTGGCACGCCATGTTGACCAGGTTATTGATCACCGTCCTGTGACTGCGGCGTTTTACCGTCCGTTTCAGACGGGGATTTCTTTTCCCATTAGGCAAACTCACTTGTCTATTTGTCCATTGAACTGCGTTGGCTTCAATGCGGAATTTTAGTATAGCTGAGCATTCTCAATAATTCCGCCGCTCATCCGGACTAATTCCATTAAATCCGAATCTTCAAAGTGTGCATTGCGGAAATCTGCGTCAACAAGAAGAATATTAGGAATCAATCGTAAGGGCGGTTCTATATCCAACGAATTTACATTATCGATGTATAAACCTCCCTCTGCTGTGATATACGCTATTTTAGAATCTGATGAAAAAAACAAAGCATATAGGATAGCCTTTGAGGGCAAAGGAATATACTTTTTATCAATCTTTTCTATGATGCCTTCTTCATCAGATCTGATTGTCAGAAGACAAAGAGTGTTTTCTCCATCTGTATCAACTTTTCCAGCTAAAATATGGTGTCCATCATTTGAAATGGCTACATAATTCCAAAAAGCTTCTTCCATCTTAATTTTGCAACGACTGCGATGGCAGAAATCTTTCAGCTTCCAATAAAAAAGATAACCATCACTTGAAATACTTACCATGAACTGCCTATCTCCAGAAATTGCAAGTTCCATTATATCCTCCATGCGAAACTCTGTCCCTTCCAATCTTGTCCCTTCCGGAATTTTCCATCGGTAAATTATCCCATTCGTTGCACCACCTAGCAGAAAATCGTCTGAAAGAAATACCAGTGACAAAATTCGAATTTTCTCTTCCAAAGAAATCGAAAAAAGGGAACTAAAGTTCGTTGTGTCCCAACCATATACATGGGAATCATCGCAAGCACAGCAAAAAACAGTCCCTTTCGGAGAAAATACCAGATCTTTAATAGTATCGGATAATTTAATTGGTTCGTTTTTATTATTAAGAGATTCCACATCCCAAAAATTCAGTATATTATCTATCCCTGCTGTAACAAGCAATTTTTTATCGGGCGATATCGCCAATTGAGATATAGACACATTGAGCAGTTTTTCACATCGAAAACATCGCCGTTGTTCAATATTCCACCATGTCAAATAACCATTACCAAACGCACATAAAAAAGTTGTATCTGAAAGCATAACAAACTTTTTCAATTCTCCATCAGCCGCCTTAATAATACAAAACGGCTCATCTTTATATTCAGCTTCTGTCTCTGGTTCTTTCGCACTCCAAACAAGCA
The DNA here is from genome assembly GCA_947566705.1 of uncultured Lachnospiraceae bacterium. GTDB lineage: Bacteria > Bacillota > Clostridia > Lachnospirales > Lachnospiraceae > Roseburia. The sequence continues at coordinate 1,789 of CANOLA010000025.1, forward strand.
GAGAACTATCATCTAAACCGCAAAGAATCTTTTGTCCGTCTATTGAAAATGATATCAGTATACACTGCTTATCACGTAAATCTTCAGGAAATAAAGGCTCCTTATAGCTGCTGCCATCAAAAGCATTTAGCAACTTTAACCCATCTTTCCCATAGGCAGCAAGCACCGTATTATCAGGAGAAAAAGCTGCTGCTTTCCACAAGATTCCTTCCTGTCCCCATTGCAGACTGGGTTCACAGTTATGGTTATTTGTGTTTATCCTAAAAACAGTTCCATCCTCAACTGCATACAATAGAGCCGTACCATGACGTTCGAAATTTATATCGAGCACTTTTCCTCCTGCCTTTTGCATCCCTAACAACTGCGAATTCCCAGCTCCCCCAATCCGCCACAGCAACAAGATATCTTTCCCTACCAGAGCAGATAAATACCGTCCACTATCATCGAATCGAAGCATCTTGACCTTTTCATTTGGGACTTCTTCGTTGGCAGGAATTTCTCGCAAAAATTCGCCTGTATCGCTGCATAGGAAAACCTTTCCCGTTTTATCACCGACTGCTAAAAATGAATCGTTCGGAGAAAATGTTACTGCAGACAGCTCTTCGTTTGCCTCATATGCCTCAGGTGCCTCGTCCAATTGAGGTGTAAGATAAATCAGCAGTTTTTTATCATGTGATGTTGTGGCAAATTTTGATCCATCCCAAGATGTAGCAATGCATGTAATTCCAGAGTCATGTGACTTCCATTGCCTCTGGCTCTCGCCTGTTCTAACATTCCATAGCCTAAGGTCTCGTCCAGCACTTAGGAAAAAATCACTGCTTTTATGCCCTGACACAGGTAGCCATGTTAGAAAGCTGAGCGTACTATCGTGGTTTTGCGGCAACAATGTCCTGCGGCTAATCTTTGCTCCCCGAAAACAAATTTCATTCGAATATAAATTTCGATTTTGCAAGGAAACAAACCTTAAGTCCTGCTCACTAAAATCTAACTTGGAAAGTTTCTTCTCTTTTCGCCGATACAATTCCAGCAAATGGAACATGGTAAAACTATTGTTGTGCGCTTGGACTCCACGTTGATTCCACCAGAATTTATTAAACTGTGCAGGTGTGACAAAAGTATCTAATAAGTCCAACACTTCTGAATTTGCTGCATAGGAGCACCAGGAATGGCAATCCTCCGGAGTCTTTTGTGCACCATATTTTGATAGCTGACTGCGCATATATAGTGCAGCATAACAATCTCGAAACTTTTGATGAATAAAATGAACTAATCCGACATCAGTTACATTATCACGCTCTTCTTGTCTCCCATTATATAATAGAAGCGTTTCATCACAAAGAATATGTCGAATTTGTTCCGTGTTCCACTGCCAATCTACAGCAGACAATTGCTCTTGCAGATTCTTCAAATAAGGACTGTCCAACCACCATATCGAATAATTTTCTCCAGCCTTATCCAGAAGATCCGCCAACTCCTTCTGGGTCAATGTATACAACTGTCCCTGCTCCATATTCCATCCGACCCAGGATGCGGCATAATTAATTGCAATAAAATAGCTGTAAGGATCGCTTCCTTTCTGACAAACAAATTTTCCAACCTGGCACTGTAGAAAATTCCAAATTACAGCCGCCTGAGAACTATGTTCCGCTCCTGAGATAAATTCAATTCCAGGCATGCGAACAAACTGCTTCTTTTGACCGGCTGTGTTCACATAGAGCACCAACATCAAAGGATTACTAATCGTTTGCCAAATAGAATCCTCTGCATCTGGCAATGCAATCCCACAAGTACGCAGGTAGGTTTCAATTTGAGACTTTGGGAGAGGCATTACATCCAGATATGATAATAAACTATTCCATTCAACATTTTTGTCGGCATACTCACGCCCTGCCATAACAATCTGGGCGCCCGGAAGAGACATCCACTTTTGTTTAATCTCTACTCTAAGAAGGTCTGTAAACCAATCTTGTTCAATTTTTTCCTCCCTGACTTCATTCAAACCATCAAGGAATACAACAAGGGATGGTTGTCCATTTTTTTCCCCATTATAACAAGCCTGATACAAACTCTCCCAGAGCATTGAGTTACGATTAAGTATATATTCCCGAATATATTTTTCAATACTACCGTCTTCTGGCTTTAAATCATGCATCGGGATATAAATTGCCAAAATTTTATGTTCTATTAAAGTCCGGGCTGTCTGCTGCATTGCAATCGTTTTTCCGCATCCGCCCGCACCTACCAGCATATAGTGTAAACGTTCAGAACGCTCCCAGTCTTCCTTTAGACATTGCCAAAGTGGTGTCCTTTTATCTGTGCTTACACCCTGAAATGAAGTCTCACACCTCATCCCCTTCAAACCCGGGTATAATTCAGCCGTTATTTTTTCCAAATGATAACCACCACTATTCTGCAAAATGTTCTCAAGCTGTTTACTTAAAATACCCAGCAACTCTTTTTTGACACGCATATCAGGAATAATTAAAAGTCCTGCCAATACAATCAAAATGATAAAAAAAAACAGTTTTATATAACAAGGTACATCTATATCCACAATTTGCAAAGTAGCCCCAATCAATACTGGTAAAATAGTTAACATAGTAGTTCGAAAGTCTTTATTATTAAACATCTTTTGCATATTAATCTCCATTCCGCCACCTTCGGCTGGTGGTACAAATAGTAATAAAAGTGTTCCAACGCTCCACATTGTGCTGTAAAATGGCTTGTAAGAAGCTACACTTCAAAGCACGAAAGGAGGAGTTGTAATAACTTTCTTCGTTTTAGACAGTATATTAATCAGTGTAAGTTCTGTCTTTTCAAGCACAAATAAGTGGTACTACGAGTCCGCACACTAAGAATTGTTCAAACGCCATAATTTAATTGTGTGGCAGTTCAGTCAATGCCTTCTTGACAACGATTGCCATGATGTCTGTAATGTTGCATTGGCTTCTGTTGTTTCCGATATCTTTGAGAAGTCATCCACATCCATTATTGACTATCTGCTTGAACAACCAGGTGCATCCATTAACCGCGAAGAAATCGCATCCAAACTTCTAAGGACCCTCAAATTCAAAGAAGATGCTGTCCAATCATCTTTTGACACGCGTTTCACACGTATTCTTCCTTGATTTAGTCCAAAATTGCAAAGAGGGTATATTTGAGTTTTTTGGCTTGTGGGCTTATCTGGCATTCTTCACGGAACTGTTTACACCACGCAGAAATAGCAACTTTGGATACACCATATTCTGCCGTAATGCTTTTGTAAGTGTGTCCCTATTTGAAATGCATTGTTGCAATTCATATAAAAATTTTATTTAAGACTTAACTTTTATTAGTCAATCTTTTAACATTTAAATTCTACTTTTCCATAACAATGCCTCGATTCTCCACCCTGAACACATGATCACAGGATTCTATCGTTGAAAGTCTGTGCGCTATAATTATCATTGTCTTTTTCCCCTGCAGGTTATTTATGGACTCCATAATTGCAGATTCAGTATCATTATCAAGGGCGGATGTGGCCTCATCAAAAATAAGAATTTCCGGATTCCGGTATAATGCCCTTGCAATTCCTATGCGCTGTTTCTGCCCTCCGGAAAGCCGCATACCCCGCTCCCCGATTTCAGTATCCAGCCCGTCCGGCAGACTTCGTACAAAATCATCCAATGCAGCCTCTTTTAAGGAACGCCAGACATCATCCTCTGAAACTGCATCTTCCGGTTCTCCAAAAGCCACATTTGCCCTGATGGTGTCATCCAGCATAAAAATCATCTGGGGAATATAGCCAATCTGTCCAAGCCACCCCTGTAAGTCCAGCCGGATATCAACACCATCTGTTTTCACCTTTCCCTTCTGTGGCTGCAGCAGCCCCAGAATAATATCAACAGCGGTCGTTTTGCCCGCACCTGATGCCCCGACAATACCTATTGATTCACCTTTATATATTTTCATGCTGGAATCCGTCAAAACATCCTCCCCTGTATTCGGATAGTGGTAACTGATATCCTCGAATTCAAGTTGCTTTTTTAATACCCCAACAGAAGTTTCTGCTTCCATGGAATCCTCCGGCATAATTTTTTCAACTTTTTCCATATCCTCCAGATTTTCAATCATTTTATCAAGCATTGGTTCATTATATGTAACCTGCGCCAGTGCCGAGGAAATCCGGTTGACTGAAGGTAGAAGCCTGATTGCTGCCATCGCAACAGCCGTAAGTATAGGAATAACTGTTTCTAACTCTGTCCCATTGTATATCAGTACTGCAACGGCAATGAACATCGCAGCCATACAGATTCCTTCTATCAGGAATCTGGGAAACTGGCTTAATGTCTGATTCCAGCGGAGTGACCTTATATACATCTGTCCGTAAGCATTATAATTATTTTCAAAAAATTCCTCCCTGTTCATTACTTTCAGTTCCTTGATTCCCTGAACTGACTGAAGCAGCCACTTATTCATTCCTGCTGATGAATTTTGCAAATCCACTCCGGCCTGTCTGAGTACAGGCTTGATAAAGAAATTTATAATGAGTACCAGAGCAATTAAAAGAACCGCTATACTGACTGTTAAAACCGGTGTCATAATAAAAATGCTGGCTACAAGCATTAAGGAAACCACAAGTTCCGTAAACAGCGATAACATTGTCATCAGCAGGGAAAACGCATTAACTGTGTCCGTATTTACAATCCGCATAATTTCACCCGAATTTAATTCCAGAAAATATTCATATGGTCTTCGGATAATTGTTTCCAACAGTTTCCTCTGCATGGCAAACATATTACCGTATACAAACCGGCTTTGTATATGATACTGAAACATCAGGTATCCATTCTTAACGATATACAAAATTGCCAAAATAACTGCCAGAAAAACGATAAAATCCTTTGTCGAATGTAAATTCAGTACCTCGCAGATTTTTTTCACATACCATTTTGCCATAATCTTATCCGGATTCATCACGACATCCATAAAAGGAAGCATAAGGGATACGGAGCATGTTTCCAGCAGGCCTCCTATGATCATCAGAATTGCAAGCTGGAATATACGGAGTTTCTGGTGTGATGATAAAATTGATTTAAATTTTTTTATAATTTTAATAACTGACATTTTTTGATTACATTCCTTATTTTTTACTAATACATTATCTTTTTGTCTGCAACCCTCATCAGATGCTCCCCATAAGGTGAATTGTTATACATTTCCGCTGATTCAATCAGTTGTTTCTTTGTAATCCATTTCTCCAAGTACGCAATTTCCTCCGGTGCTGAAATCACCATTCCTTGTCGTTTCTGTATAGTCTGAACAAATAGTGCTGCATCCATTAGGCTGTCCATTGTTCCTGTATCAAGCCATGCAAATCCTCTCCCCAAAATCTGAACCTTCAGACGCTGCCCGTTCAGATACAGCCGGTTCAAATCCGTAATCTCCAGCTCATTACGGGCAGATGGCATTACCTTTTTAGCCATTGTACTAACACCAGGCGGATAAAAATATAATCCGGTAATACAGTAATTTGACTTTGGCTGTTCCGGCTTTTCTTCCACTGAAATAACATTTCTGTTTTGGTCAAACTCCACGATGCCAAATCTTTCTGGATCTGTCACATAATAACCAAAAATAGTAGCATTTCCCTCTTCTGTATTCTTTACAGCTTCTGCAAGATTTCGTCTGAACCAGCCTCCGTAAAAAATATTATCGCCAAGAATCATAGCACAAGCAGCGTCTCCAATAAAATCCTCTGCAATCAGAAATGCCTGGGCAAGACCATCTGGAGATTTCTGTACCGTATAACTTAAGCTTATGCCAAAATGACTGCCGTCGCCCAGCAGTTCTTTGAATCTAGGTGTATCCTCCGGAGTGGAAATAATCAGGATTTCACGTACGCCTGCCAGCATCAGGGTGGACAGCGGATAATAAATCATCGGTTTGTCATAAACCGGAAGCAACTGTTTTGATGTCACCCGTGTGAGTGGATACAGTCTTGTCCCTGATCCTCCGGCAAGTATAATACCTTTCATTTTAAAAACCTCATTTCAGAATAATGTCGCAGATACGATCCACCTCTTCTAGTGAAAGGTCTGCATACAGCGGCAGTGTCAGAACTCTCAGTGCAAGGTACTGTGCAACCGGCGTTTTTTCCGCCCCGGCTGTCGGATAACTCCTGTAACATTCAAAACTGTTCGTAAGCGGGAAAAAATATTTCCTGGCTGATATGCCATGCTGCTGAAGCCGTATATACACCTCATTACGTGTGTATTTGTAATCTTCAAATATAACCGGAAAATAGGCATAATTGAGTTCTGTGTCTTCTTGTACTGCATTCAGTCTTATCCCCTCCACGCCTTCCAGTCTTTCACGGTATTTTTCCACCACTTTTTTTCTCTTTGCAATCTCGCTGTCAATATGCCTCAGGTTGCAGATTCCCATTGCTGCACAGAACTCATTCATTTTGGCATTTGCCCCTACTGCTGCAACCTCTTCCTCACCGTGAATACCAAAATTCTTCAGATCCCAGAGTACTCTCCCAAGTTCTCTGTCCTGAAAGCAGACTGAACCGCCCTCAATAGAATGAAACACTTTGGTTGCATGAAAGCTAAAAATGGAAGCATCTCCATATCGTCCAATCCCCTTGCCTTTATAGGTTTCACCAAAGGCATGTGCCGCATCGTAAATAACCTTCAGACCATATTTTCTGGCAATCCTCTCTATTTCTTCCACATTGCATATATTTCCATACACGTGTACCGGCAGGATTGCGCAGGTACGGTCCGTAACCAGAGATTCAAGTTTCTCCACATCCAACGTGTATGTAACCGGGTCTATGTCACAGAATACCGGTACAAGGTTGTTTCTGACTATTGCGTGGGTTGTCGAGGCAAAAGTAAAAGGGGTGGTAATAACCTCCCCCTGTAAATTCATTGCCTGCAGCACCATTTCCAGCGCCATGTGCCCGTTGACCAGCAAATCAATATGTTCCACGCCAAGGTATTCTTTTAGCATGTGCCGAAATTCGTTATGCTTCGGTCCCATATTTGTTAGCCAGTGGCTGTCCCACAGTTCTTTGATTTCGTTTATATATTCATCCATGGGCGGCATGGATGAACGCGTCACCAGTATTCTGTCCATATATCTCACTCTCCATGTATATAGGTGCTTTCCTTTTCAATTTCCAGTAATTTTTCTTTTAATTCTAAACAAACATTATTCCTTTCTTTAATCCTTTTGCACGGAATACCAGCGTATATCCCCCAAGGCTTCAAACTTTCTTTGACCAGGGACATACTGCCAACTGCTGTTCCCTCTCCTATCACCACAGAGGGCAGAACTGTACAGCCGCTTCCTAATAAGGCACATTCCTCCAAGATTACCTGTCCCCCGCTAACTCCCCGATACTCGTCTGGTATTACCGGTCCAATTAAATGTGCACCGGAATAATCATCATTAATGGCAAATATTGTACACCTGACTGAGCAACATGCAAAATCACTGATGACAATTCCTGCTTTCCCTGCAAACAATGCACTATACGCCGATATATGAGAATGGTTCCCTATGGTAATATTCCCACTAAGAATACAGAAATCATCAATGCGAACATGACTTCCAAGTGAAATATTCTCAGCCCCGTAAATGCTGGCTTTCCTACTGACTAATACATTTTCTGTTCCAATTTTCTTAAATCCAATCTTCTTTAATTCTTCAGCAGAATAAAAACTGTTAGTCATTCCTTCTCGTTTTCCTTTTCTAAATAAAATATTACTGGTCTCCACTTCCAGCCTTCTCCCCACCGGAGATACGGTTTTTCAAATAATAATATTCTAACCTGGTCAATAACAACTCCCACAACAAATATACCAGCCACACTTAACAATGCATGAAGCAAAAGCAGTTTACTTCCATACATTGCTGTAACATGGAGCAAATTATTCCACAACCACTGTACCAGATTTGGAAACAAAAAATGGGTCATAGCTGTGTCCTGTCACGCTACTGGCAAACCACATTTTTAGCTATTTTGACAGAGGAACCCTAAAAATGAGAACCGCCTAATAACAATATTTTTTTCATGTCTTACCACCTTTATTTTCCACATACAGTTTCCTGTATATCTATTACAAAGAAATTGTATATTTTATATTTATCCCTTCATCCTGTTCTATCAGAATACGGTATTTCCGATTTCTAACCAGTTCCACTGTCTCATCATGATTTGAGCTCGTCTCACAAATTGTGCTCTGATCTATTGTATCAATAATTGTAAAATAATATATAGCATCAATATTATTAATTCCACAATGAAACGTATACTCTCCTGTACGGGTAGGAACAAACGTATAAATATTGCACTGATCTTTATACTTCAAAGTCCCTTTTACCGGAAAACTTGTTATCTTCTTTGTTTTCAGCGGAACACCAATTTTCCCTTTATACCACTTCTGTAAACCTTCATACTGTTCTACTACAATACGGTATTTTTTACCCTTATCGAGATCAACTGTCGCTCCATGTTCGCAAGACACACCATCCACAAGAACATCATTTTTTGAATCGTATAAAAAAAATTGAAGTCCGCTATTTACATCACTGACATCAAAATCAAAACGGTAAACACCCTTTCTTGGTGCCGTATAATAATATGTATCTTCCTGATCCTCATACCTGATTTTTCCTGAAAATGATTTACTTGTAACAGTTACCGGTTCATTGGGAACATTTATACTAACCTGATATTTTTCCAGCAGTCCCTCATACTCAGACACTACTATCGTATATATTTCCCCCTTATCAAATTCAACTGTTATCCCTTCATTAGATGATACTCCTTCCCCTATCCCTTTATTTTTTGAATCCCAGACATTAACATTAAATGGACAGTTTACATCGCTGACATCAAAATCCAAGCGATAAACACCTGAAACCGGTGCCTCATAGTAATATGTATCCTCCTGATCCTTATACGTAATGGCACCCTCTATCAGATTGTCTGTAACTGTCTGCTCCTCATTTGGAATCCCAATATTTACGTGATAATAATCAAGTAGTCCATTACATTCCTGAATTTGTATGTCATAAGCCTGACCCGCTTCCAGGTATACACTGCAACCCGAATCAGGATATCCATATGTATCAACAATCGCGTTTCCCACAGAATCACTCATATAAAATGAAAAATAATTGTTTACATCACTTATGTCAAAATCAAAATGATACATTCCAGTTCTTGAAGCATAATACTGGTAATCGTTCTCCTGATCCTCATATGTGATGGAACCGGAAAAACCATCTTTGTTTTCATATTCCACTGCCTCAATTTCAGATTCATCATTTACAGTCTCATCATTTATAGTTTCATCATTCTCATCACTCCCAATATCCTCCTCTGATTCCGAAATAAATATGTTATCATTATCCATATCTTTCTTTTCTGAATTTTGTTTTGTTACCTGCTCTACCTTTCCATTAAAACTAATTTGGGAAGCGAAGGGCAATAAAATAAATGAAATTACTGTAATTACAAATGATATAAGAGTAAACTGTCTTTCATTTTTATTTATCCAAAAATATATACCCATTCCCAAAGAAATAATACCCACTATGACAATTATAAGAAACATTTTTCCTTCCTCCCTTCATTTAGTTCTGCCTTTATAATAATTTATATTGATTGATATATCTCCATCATATCTTTTACCCAATGTTCCAATCCATATCTTTGAATTATATACTTTTTTGAATATTTTTAATATGCTTTATTTTTCTTCATCTTATTGTAATAATTCTAACAGTACCTGCATTAACTTCTTGACATTATTTGATTCAAATACTCTGCACTCTGGTATATCCAGTCTATATTCTGGTATATTACTTTGGATAATATCGCAGCCACAATATACCGTCTCTATTACAGAAAAACAAAAGCCTTCTGAACGAGACGCAGATAAAAATATTTTTGCTGAATTGTAATATACCACTACATCATTACAAAATAGAGGCCAATTATGCCAGCATTACCTTACAGTATTACAATATCAGATAAGGATTACTAAAAACCCGCTCGTGTGCTATCACGATACCCGTCTGCTCTCCAAATAATCCAGTAATGCATGCCAGCTTTCACAAGCTGAATGATAGTCATGCATGGTCATGCTCAGTTTTTTGTCCACCTGATATACCGTGGTTTGTTTCAATTCGTCATATTCTATATACCTCATTTCTTCTGTTGTCCTATACGGAATCCCTTCCGCATCAAGTCCCTGCCTTATCACCCCAGAGCCATTGATATAGAGCTGTATTCCAAAATATAATAACATTTGGAGATTGCCCAGTGCATATGAACCTGTCCCATCCAAAACGGCAATATCCATGGAACTGACTAGTTCTGCATACTGCTCGTATGACAATTTTTTTTCAACAAATACCGCCTTCCCTCCCAGATATTTTTTTGCAAATTGTTTTACCTCGTCAATATATTCGAAATCCCCATATGAGAGTATAAAATATACCTTTATATTCTGGTCTACAAACCGCTTTAACAATCTGATAACTTCCAAATGATTATCATTCTGAAACCCAGAATGACCTACCATAATATTTATATTTCCGCCGCCTGACGCTTTTCCCCTCCGCCTGATTTTTTCAAGAATTTCATACTCATTTGTAGAGTATGGCATCGTAAACATTATGACATCCCCATACATTTTTGAGAGATTAATTGAATCCACAACATTTGCCACCCCTACTGCAGCAAGCTTATGAACATATCTGCCATAGTAAAGGTTCAGTACTTTTTTTATAATGTTCTTTATTATCTCCCCGTCTTTAATCCCATATCCTGCATCAGAACCCCATGTACGCCAGACCACCTTTCCAAGATACCTTTTCTTTACCTTACACAGGGAACTCACCCCCTGAATACCATGCACAATAATCCAGTCCGTACTGTCAGCATATTTATTAATCAATTGCACATCTTCTGTATCTAGTACCACATTTCCATATTTCTTTAATACGTCATATTCCTCCGGCGAACGTGAAATAAACAAATGTTCTTCTGGCAAGAATCCACTTTCCTTGTCATTAAGTATTTTTACAACACTATCGTCAAATCCTATACTTGAAAAATTAAATATATGTATATATTTGTATTTCATCTTTCTCCTTTTCATATGTTCAAGATATGTATTATATATACTATAAGACTATCTATCAAAACCACTTGTATTTTCCAGCATTTTCTGTTCCATTTCCAGTACCCCCTATTTCTATCCCGTATCTTCTTAAACGGAATACCCACATTGATACTCCATGTCTCCGAATCATGGTTGTTAAATGAAAACGCGCCAAAAGAACTCCCTTCTCCAATGCTCACCCTGGCAGAACAACGCTTGTAGAACCTATCAACACATATTTCCTGATATAAACTGGAGCAGAATATACCTTTTTATACTGTTCCGGAACCATGGGATTAGATATGTTTTCTTCAGAATAATCATCTGCAAAACTATATATACATATCCTTGAAGATGTGCCTGAAAAATAATCTATATATCCCTTCATTTTCTCCATACAATGCCGAAAATGCCGCGATATGAATAAAGTTCTTTAAAACAATCTTTCCACTGAGGATACAGAAATCATCCATCCGCACATGATTACCTATCTCCATATTCCCAGTCCCATAAATACTGCATTTACGACTAATCAGTACATTTTTCCCGTAAGACTTTAACCCGATTTCTTTCAGTTCATCTTTCGAATAAAAATTTGACACTCCAAATTCATCTCCTGCAGTTTAAGTGTGCTCTCGGAAACTCCCAAGCCTTTATTTTACTGGCTTTTTTCCTTTCCAAAATTTCACTCTCACCTCTATTTTTCTGTAACATTTACAATTTTTTCTATCAGACGAAATTTGTTTTTTCTTCGAAACAATTCAGCCTTTCGGCTGAGCGAAATGAAAAAGTTACCCACCGTCATTCTGCGAAAACCGTAAACCTCTGAAATTTGCTTTAAATCAATTTTCCTATTAACATTCAATTTATCCAGTGACTGGCAGCATATTCCGCCCTCCCCATATTTTAGTGAAGTCCCCCTCCACTTTTTCCACTTCCCAAATCCCCAATATAAGATCACCTGGATTATCGGGTACTATATTTACAATTTGTAATATATTCATTTCACATCCCCTTTGATTTTTTCATTTTTCCTGTTCTGGTTTTCCCATTCTTTTTATTTTGCCCATCAACTTCCGGAACATGATTTTGCCGTCTCCGTAATACAGTCTTTTGCATATACCAACAATTCTACGGTATTTTGCAACCAAGGGATGATGCCATGCTGTTTCACGTTTCATTCTTTTTTCATATGTCAAATCTGGAAAAATATATTCCGGATGCTGGATTGTGTTCTCCAGCTCATATGTCTTCATATTAAAAAACTGTGCATCTCCTTTTGCCATTTTTTTCAAATTATCCACCGCATGTGTTGAACCGGAAGTAGCTCCATAACAGCTAATCATGTTTTTCTTCGGAACAATATATAGCTGATTCTGCGCGTACATATTTAAAACAAGAAAAAACTCCCAGCCCGGTACATGACCACCTATCAGTTTATTATTTGCATATCCTCTCATTGATTTGCAAAAGAAGGTATCTTTCTTTGCAATCTTACATACCTCATTTATAACATAAGAATCATTCTGATAATTGAGATTGAAGGATTCAAATGTTCTCTTCCACGTTGCGATACCCCAAATGGAACCCACGTGCGAAAAAAAATAATCCTTTGTTGGAGAATCATATATTCCCAGATGGTTCATTCCACAAATAGCGGTTATCCGCAAATCATCTTTATATTTCTCCAGCATTTCTGCACAAAACCTGAAAAAACTGACGGAAGGAATAATATCGTCCTCCATGAATATACAGCGGTCAACATGCTGCCATACGTATTCACTGGCAATTCTTCCCATCCCATACAGACCATTATTTTCATCTGCATAAATAAGATGTACCGTACATTCCCAGTCTATACCCTTCTCCACAAGTTCCCTGTTCTGCCTGATTAGTTGCCATTCTTTTTCATTTCTTCCCCCGTCTGACTGAATAAACAGAATACTTGGCCTTGCTTTCTTAAGAACTTCCAGTTGCACTTTCTGACAGTCAGGCCTTGCCCATATATTTGTTTGCACCGGCACATCAACCAAAAATGGTCTTACACCCTTATTTAGCTTTCTAGTATTATATACTTTAATATCTGTCATATATCCCTCAAAATAAATATGAAGCTTTTCTGTTATTCTGCATTGCTTTTACCTTCTGGAACATACAAATAATCGTCATTCCACTTTTTCTTATTTACATATCCCATTTTCTTCAAAGTTGCGTCCACAGCATTTTTATTTTCCTCAAAAATTTCTATATAAATCTGTGGTTTGTCCCTTTTTATCAATTCAACTCCACCAAGGAGTACTTCATTTTCAAAGCCTTCCACGTCTATCTTAATAAAATCAATTTTCCTATTAATATCCAATTTATCCAGTGGCTGGCAGTGTATTCCACCCTCCCCATATTTTAATGATGTACCCCCCCAATTTTCTTCATCGAAGTTTTTTATCCCAACAGTTGTTCTTTCTCTTCCAAGGGCATAATTATTTAGCAAAACATTATCCAGTCCGTTTATTTGGCAGTTTTTACTTAAAATTTCAAAAGTTTTCGGCATTGGTTCAAATGTATACACATAATTCGCTTTACAAACTTTAGTAAAATATAGCGTATGATTTCCTATGTTTGCACCAATATCCAGAATGTTCATCCCACTTTTTACAATCCCACTATCTTTAAGCATTTCCAGCTGATTAATATCAAAAAAAGATTGGGACTTAAAAATAGTCCTTTGGATCAAATCTCCTTTCATTCTTTTTCTTTCAACTTTTACAAATGGCAGATAAAATTTTATATCTGAATATCCGTCTTTTAATGCCATGATGTATCCCCTGCCAGTCAGCTGCCTGTATCGTTCTTCATATTCCTTCCATTCATTCAATATGTTTCTAAAATTTTTAATAATCCATCCTGACATCCAGATTCCTCTTTTAACTGTCCGTTGAATCTTTCTATCCTGATATGTCTTCTTCATATATTCTAATACTTCCGGATATGATAATAATTCTATTTTTGAAATCATTTTTTTCTTTCTCCTGATATTTCTCTGTATACGCCCATAATCCCATGTACCCAGTGCTCCACTCCATAATGTCGGATTACATATTCCCTTTGCAGTTTGTGAATACGCTCTGCCTCGTCCTTATCTTCGTGTAGTAACTCCAGAATTACCTTCTTCAGTTCCCCCACGTTTTCAGATTCAAAAGTTTTGCATTCAGGGATATCCAGCCTATGCTGTGGTATTCTGCTTTGTATTGTCTGGCATCCACAATATGTTGCTTCCAATACTGCAAGGCAAAACCCTTCCGACCGGGAAGCAGACAAGAACGCTGTTGCGGCATCATAATAAGTTGCAATATCATTTCTTGGCGGCATAAAACGAATCCAGTCCGGTATATCATCTGTCTGCAAAATTTTCCTGATATACTCTTCATCTTCATCTTGGTTATAGCCACTAACAATTACAAGATTTATACTTATTCCTTTTTCTATTAACTCTTTCATTGCCAGACAAGCTATATCAATTCCTTTCCTGACACATCCAATCCCAGAAAAAATTAATATATTATTTCCATTCCATTTTATCTGTTGTTTATGTTCCAGTCTGGAAAAATCCACACCATTATCAATATGAAATATACTATTTTTTGCAAATCCTGCATTTAGCAGCTCATTATATACAGCCCTCCCACATGCGATATGATAATTTCTATCTAAAATCCACATTTTAATTTTCTCATTTAATTGTTGTTCACTCACATGATAACTATTATGATGGTGAATTATAGATTTCGTATTCCGGCGCATCTTCAAAACCCATTTAATTGCCAGACAGTCCGGTATATCCCAGAAATGCAGGTGTATGATATCAATATCATGTATCACGCATATCTTATATATCATACGGAAATCCTTCAGTTTACTTCCTGATTTAAAATAGATTCTCTCACTATTTTTTTGCATATCCTTAATCCAGTCACACTCTTTTGTTTCTCGGGGAAATAAATACACACATACCCCACTCTTTTTAATCTCTTCTTCAAGTCTCCAGATACTCTCCATCAAATTACCAGGATATACACTCGACACATTTACAATCTGCAGTATATTCATCCTGATCTCCTCCCATTTTTATCAAATAATTTGTGTTTTAATCCAGACAAACATTCCACCATGTTTTTCCCCAGTAATTTATAGAACAATTTTGCTCTTTTATATTTCTTGACATCACGTTTTTCCCACCATGATTTAGCGAACCAGTGAATTGTATATGTGTTATTTGTTTTGTTCATCTTCCCTGTCGCATCTTCCAGTGGGCAGAAATATTCCTTGGGATAAAGGGCAAAACCGTCTATAATCTGAAAAGTATTATTACGTTTCAGTCCCCTTCTTTCCAGTTCTTCCGTTATAATGAACACATTCGTTATATCATTAAAACTTCCATCCTCATTAATAAAATGCTTGTTCTGGTAATAATTTAAAAACTCACCAAACAAACCATATCCCTTTTCGCATCCCATAATTCCCGTTGGAACATTTTTATCTGACTCAAAACCAGAAAAACCCTGGTGCTTCAAAAACTCCTCATTTAAAGGTCTTACAACTTCCACATCGGAATCCAGATAAACGCCGCCTAAATCATACAAAACCTTCAATCTGGCATAATCAGCCACAAACGCATATTTTTTATTGTCATATGCCTCTTTTACATACTGGTTGCAGTAAATATTGAAATTATCCTCATTCCACTCTATTATTTCATAATCATCCAGATATTTTTTCCAGCTCGCAATACAGTTCTTGATTAACGCAGACTTTTCCCCCCTGCCGAACCAGCAGTAATGTATCACTTTCGGTATCATAAATTATCTCTCTTCCCTGCAGTATGCTTCCACTATATCCGCAATTTTTTTTGATGCAAATCCATCTCCATATGGATTATTTGCCTGACTCATCTTTTCATATTCATGCACGTCTTCCAGCAGCAGTTTAACATTGCAATAAATTGTATTCTCATCTGTCCCCACAAGTTTTAATGTTCCTGCTTCCACGCCTTCCGGTCTTTCCGTAGATTCCCGCATCACCAGTACTGGTTTTCCAAGCGACGGGGCTTCCTCCTGTATTCCACCACTGTCTGTCAGAACAAGAAAACTTCGTGATAAAATGTTATGAAAATCCAGAACATCCAGTGGTTCAGTAATCCTGATCCTTTTATGGCTTCCCAGTTCTTCCGCTGCTATTTTCCTTACTTTCGGATTCATGTGAATTGGATATATCATTTTAATATCTTCATATTCATCACAGATTCTTTTAACTGCCCGGAACATATGTCTCATCGGTTCTCCAATATTTTCCCTTCTGTGTGCGGTGAACAGTATTAACCTGCTTCCTTTTGCCCATTCCAGCACTGAATGGCTGTAATCTTCCTGTACTGTGGTTTTTAACGCATCAATTGCAGTATTTCCTGTCACATATATGTTCATCGGTTTTTTCCCCTCACGCAGCAGATTCTGTTTTGCCCGCTCCGTTGGTGAAAAATGCACCTCTGCAATAATTCCAACCGCCTGACGGTTAAATTCCTCCGGAAAAGGATTCCATATATCATTAGTTCGTAACCCCGCTTCCACATGCCCCACCGGTATCTGCAAATAAAAACCTGCCAGTGCAGTAACAAAAGCTGTGGAAGTGTCACCATGCACCAGTATCATGTCCGGTTTTTCTTCTGTAAGCACTGCCCGGATTTTTTCCAATATACCCATCGTAATATCAAACAAAGTCTGGCTGTCCTTCATGACTGATAAATCATACTCAGGTTTTATATTAAACGCCCTTAAAACCTGATCCAGCATCTGTCGGTGCTGTCCTGTAACACATACTACAGTTTCTATTTCTGTCCTTTTTTTTAATTCATTTACCAGTGGACACATTTTTATTGCCTCCGGTCTTGTACCAAAAACTATTAATATCTTATTCATATTCTCTTGTTCTTTCTGCACAAAAATCAAATATTCTTATACAAATCAATATATTCTAAATACCTGTCCCACTGATTAAAATGCATCTTCCCATATTCAGAGCATGCATTTCTATCCAGACTGTTGCTCTTTACCTCATCAATACACTTCTTCAGTTTCTGCCAGTTCCCTTGTTCTACAACATATCCGGTTACATTTTCTTCTATCATTTCAGGACTGCCACCAGTATCATAAGTAATTACCGGAGTTCCACAGCAGATGGACTCCATATTCACTGTCGGGTAATTATCCTCAAGGGTAAGGTTGACAAACACATCCGCTGCTGCATAATATTCTGCCAGTTCCTTTGTATTATGAACGTACAAAACCGGCATAATCTGCCGGTCAGTAAATTTTCTGTTAATCAGAGTCTCTTCTTTTTTTGTACAGCCAATTAATATAATTGTCGAATCCGGATATGTGTCCACAATTTTTCCCATTATTTCAGGATTGTTTTCATACAGCCACTTGTTTGCAAAGCCCAGAATCACAAATCTCCTGGACAATCCAAACTTTCTTTTCATCTTGTCATGGTCAAGATTCCGAAAAAGTTCAGTATCTACACCATTCGTTATGGTTCTTATATCTGCTTCCTTTAACAGTGGGGATTCCGCTGCCAGATCGCTGATCCACTGGCTGCATCCTACTACATATAGTTTTTTTATCATTTCATAATATTTCTTTTTATCATAAAATACACTTCTGGAATTATCCATAAAAAGGCTTTTTACTTCTTTTTTATTTTTGGGACAGTTATTACATTCCTTTCTCCATTTTTTACAGTTTATTATATCGAAATATGTGCATTTTCCTGTAAAAAACCAGCAGTCATGCAGCGTCAGAACCGTTGCAATATTATGTTCTGCCAGATATTCAAAAAGCAGATTTAAATTAATATAGTTAGAATGCAGGTTATGTAAATGGACTATGTCCGGTTTTTCATAATCCATCATCTTTAGCAGCTTCTTTGTCTGTATCCTGCTTCCGTATGCCTGGCGTCCTCCTATTCTCGTCATTAAAGCATGGATTTTTTCATCTACAGCATTACCCATCCTGTATCCGCTTTCCGGTTCTTCATTCCCTATCTGACTATACGCACAAACTGATTCATAACCATTCTGAACCAGCATATGGTCAATATCATGCATAATCCTTCCCGTGCTTCCAATTCCGTAGGTGGCATTTATCTGTATCACTTTCTTTCCTTTTTGCACTATCACCGTACCTCCTTATTATGCCTGCCAGAAAAAATACCAGCTGTGTAAATCTACATTGGGAATATACATTAACAACAACATGCCTATCGCCATATATTTCACCAGTCTTTTTTCTTTAAAAGAGGAAATGATAACCGGTATTGCGAGGCTGATAAACATTCCCGGATACCATGCCAGTCGAACCATTACTCCCCCTCCCAATGCAAGCAATGCAAGCATCCAGAATACAGCGGCGTAATACACTCCGCACGTAGGATATTGTTCATGCATCTGTTTTCTTAAAACCAGCATGATAAACAAAATAATAAATACCATGGCAATCAGGGTAATTGGCTGCTGCTCCCAGAACGTTTCATACAAGTTCCGCCCAAAAAGACTTCCCACTTTGTTTACCAGAATCAGAAAATAGCTTCTGAATATATGAAATCCTGCACAAACCACGGTGAACAATGCAAGTATAAAATCATTAAAAGGCAGGCTTCCCGCTATCAGAATCGGAAGGAAACATATGGCCGTAGTGTGAAATCCCATTGCCACCAGGAATAATAGAACCCCCCACTTTCGTCGCTCTGTCTGGAACATACGGTAACACCATAATAAACAGGCCATCGCCATAGCCTGCCTCAAAGAACCCTGCCATACGTTCAAAAACAAACACTCAAATATTAGCATTGAAACAACTACATCTTCTGAATTGCAGTATATCCAATAAACAAAACTACCTATCACAAACAAAGACACCATCGTCAGATATAACTGCCACGGAACACCAGCTCTGGCAAAAAGCCAGTTCGTCATATAATACAAGGTATCATGCGTTTTTGTATAATTCAAATAATCAGTGAATGAATAATTTTGAGTTTCAAACCGATATGTCGAATAATATGCCTCTGTGTCACTTAACGCATTTAATCCCCGAAAACCTGCCACCAGAGACAGACAAACCCAGATGGTAATCAAATATATTTTTTTCCACTTTGGATCTTTAAGCCGGTCTCCCAGTCCCATACCAAGTATAAGGGTAATGAAAACATTTATAAGATTTGGCATCTTCTATATATTCTCCGAAATAACATATTTAAAATCCTCCATCAACCCTTCCTGAACCTTCTTCCTCTGATGATTCCTCATACCACATTCATATGCATTCACTGCATACTCCTGTATCAGTTCCGGTCTGTTGCAAATTTCTTTTAATTCCCGTTTTAATTCATCAGCAGAACTAATACATATGGCAGTATTTTCCCTTTTCAGATATGTCCAGCCGGAATGCTGGTTCCAGCAGTATGCCAGTACGGCACACCCCGAAAAAAGACAGTCTATGATTTTAGTTGAAAAAGATAAACGTGTTGCCAGCCGGTTTTTAATGTCCTGTGCCTCAACATGGACTGCAATATCAGCATTCTGGTAAATTTCACAAAGCTCCTCTTGGGAAACACCACCCATTATGAAGGAATTTCTTCTGTCATCCAGAAGTTTTTTCTGCTTCCTGTTTGGTATGTCTCTTGTATATATCTCTAGAATCATTTTCACACCAGATCCATTTATCTCCTTAAGCATCTCCACAATTTCCCCAAGTACTTTCCAGCGGTTACAGTAAAACTTGCCCGCATAAATTAATTTTATAGGTTTATGCACCTGGCGTTGTTCAAAACCGTTTTCAAATTCTCCGCACTTTTGCAGAATTTTGCACTGGCATCCAAAACGTTTTTCATAGTCATTTTTCTGCTCTAGCGACAATGTATAATAAATCTTATATTTTTTAACCATCTCCCTGAGCCTTTTTCTTACCATAAAGCGTTTTATCCAAAAAAACGGAGAAAATTTAAACTGCCGCAGCGAATATTCATCATCACCGGTAAATGCAACAAACGGAGCATCCGTTAGATCTGAAACCAGCTTTTCCAACCTAAGCATTTTACAAGATGCCATCCTTTCTGAAAAAATAATGTCTGGTTGAAAGTCTCTGATAAATTTTCCCATTTCCTGAATATCATATCTCCCCCATAACCATATCAACTCCCTGACAAGTCTTAAGAAATCACCGCTTATCTTTTTCAGAAAACCATACAGCTTCTCAGGTTTTTCTTCTGCCTCACCACAAACAACCAGATTATTACCTGAAATGTTTATATCTAAACTTTTTCCCGCTTTTTTTTTGGAAAAGATGCTCTTTGCCATCATTTTATCTGTAATCTGGAAATATTTCTGGCAACAGTTATTATATGGTTCTCCCGGACTGGCATATATATTTGCAAATTCTGCATCCATACCCTCAAACCAGTTACTTGTAACATTATTTCCATTTATTCTATCATTCCACACTTCGCTAGATAAAACTAGTATTTTCATTATATATTTATCCTTTATCTTATTTCTTTCCTAAATAAGTATCTCTTTAAACACCATAGACACTGAATGTACTTTATTCTTCTTATAATATTATGTATTATCTTTATTTACTTATCTTCCAGCTTTCCCCTATTGATACCTTTTCAAACGCTTTATCATCTCATCAACCACCGCATTACATGAATTTCCAGCATATGGGGCATACTTCAAGTGAAAGGCACGACTTTTTTTAACACACTTGTCATAATCCATATGTACTATATCCTCCAGAAGCGAATCTTCTTTTTCATGTACAGTACATGGAAGTTCCTTCTTTAAGTCCATATACAGGCCTCTTTCGCTCTCATACTCTTCCAGATCATATGCAAAACAGAACATGGGACGTTCCAGTATTGAATAATCAATATATACACTTGAATAATCTGATATCAGCACATCAGAAACAGCATAAAGATCGTTCAAATATGGATATTCTGAAACATCCCTGACAAATTCGTCATCTTTAATACCCATTGCTTCTGAAACAGCATAATGAGCCCTTACCAACAGAACATAATCACTGCAAAGCATATCCTTCCATTTTTTTAGACTAATTGGTGGTGTCAAAAAGGTTTTTCCCATTCTGTTAACCAGATATTCGCGGTACGTTGGTGCATATAATATTATACTTTTGTCTTCTGGAATCTTCAGTCTGCTCCTGATATCCTCCCGTTCCTTTTCTGTATATCTTAAAAGCCCGTCATTTCTTGGCAGGTCACACATCAAAAAAGAATCCTCTGTAGCATGGAAAATTCGTTCAAAAATCATTCTGTCATATTCACTTTGGGCACACCGTATTGTTTCGCTATCCAGCTTTCCTCTGTTTTTCTTTTTCACCAGCATAGATGTTTTATTCTCATCTCCACCTATCTTTTTTAGCGGAGTACCATGCCAAGTATCAACCTCTATTATCTTCCCATACTTTGAAAATCCTATTCCACGGTCAATACCTGAATTTCCAACCCATACTCTGCTGGATAAAAGTTCGTAAAAAAACTTTAGGGTGTCAATTTTTACTTTCCTTCCTTCCGGAATCTCATGTTTCCCAGGTTCAGTAAATGCCCATACAAAATCCCATTTTTTGAATTCCCCCCTGTTTCTTAACTCGTCATAGATTGCTTTCGGACTGTCATCAAATTTCCGTCCTCCAAAGGAATTAAAAATAACTTTTTTTTGTTTAGGTATAAAGATAGTACACACATTGCCAATTCCACGGATAATCTTCCAGCAACAAGCCAAAATATGAGGATGTCTTTTTAAATAAACAAGCAGCCTCCGTTTTATATTTTTGAACACAGTAAATATATCCGTTTCATTTTTTTATTTGTCTTATCCATACTGAATTTCTCCGAAATAACAAGATTTCTTTCTCCAAACTTTGCCCTCATATTCCGATCCTTCAATGCCACAATTGCATTTACAAATTCGCTGACGGACTGCGGATTGCATACCAATGCATTTTTCATATTCACTGCAAAATCATGCGCCCCCCTATTATCAGACACAATCAGCGGCAGACCTGCCGCCATTCCTTCAATTGCAGCAAGCCCAAGTCCTTCCCTAATGGATGGAAAGACACAGATATCTGAAGCTGCATATATTTTTTCAATGTCATTTCTGTATCCCAGCAGGTGAATCTGGCTGGTGATTCCAAGTTCTTCCGAAAGATTTTTCAAATTACCATATTCACTGCCCTTCCCTGCAATCACATAATGAATTTTTTCATCATTCAACTTTGCAATAGCCCTGATAACAACCTGGTGATTTTTATTTAAATTGAGTTCACCAACAGATACAAGTAACAGTGCATCTTCCGGCACTCCCAGTTCTTTCTTTCCATTTTCTTTCTGGTATTCCAGCTTTATCTTAAAACGGCTGATGTCAGCTCCCACACCGGGAATATAGCAAACCTGCCCTGCATGAAATCCCTTTTTTGCCCGGCTGTAATCTTCTCTATTAATTGTTATAAGTACGTCCGTCCACCACGAGCAAAGCCATTCCACGGGATAATACAGAAGCCAGTTTTTTAATGGCGCGCCGCTGTAAAAATGGAAGCCATGGGCGGTGTAAATTACTTTCATGTGGTTCCTGTGGCAGACCACCCTGCCGACTGCAGCAGCTACGGGCGTATGACAGTGTACAAACTGGAAACCTTCTTTTTTCACCAGACTATCCATTTGCCTGAAAGACTGAAAAAGGCTTTTTACATCCCCAGGACTCCGGCTAAATCCTATCTGGTGGCAGTGTACTTTCAGTGCTTTCATCCGGGATATGAATTCTGATATCTTTTCTTTTGACCATACGGATGTATCGTAGAAATTACATGCCACATGTACTTCATATCCCATTGCAAGAAGCAGTCGGATATTTTCCATATTAAATTGTCCTATCATGCTTGGCACTACCGCCAGCATCAAAACTTTTTTCACTGCCCTGCCTTCCTGCCGAAGCTGTCTGTCCGGATTTTCCCCGCGGGAACCCCTACGTAGGTTCCCGACTCCTTAATATCCTTTACCACTACTGCCCCTGCACCAATCATGCAGTCACTGCAAATATTTATGTTGTTACTTATCGTTGCGCCAGCACCAATCCATGTCCTATCCCCGATACACACTGTTCCTGCCACATGTGCCCCAACGGCAATATGTACAAAATCCCCCAGTACGCAGTCATGATCAACGGAAGAGGACGTGTTAACGATGCAGCCTTTTCCGGTCCGTGTTCCTGAATTAACGACTGTACCTGCCATGACGACGGTTCCTGCGCCAAATACTACATCATCCGCAACTACGGCATCCGGATGGATAAGCGTCACCAACCTTTTTTCATCTACACTGTCTGATATCCGCTGCCTGCTATCCGAATTCCCGATGGCAACTACGACATCACTATCTATATCACCAACTCTGCAACTTGTCCCTGCCACGAGGTATTTCCCACAGTTTTTTATGTTTTCATCATCATCCAGAAAAACGATTTCATGGTATCCGCATAATTCCGCTATGTCTGCTATTACTCTGCCGTGTCCGGATGCCCCGATAATGACCAGTTTTTTCATGCCTCTTCCTTATTTTTAGACAAATTAAAAAGACACCTTGCGGTGTCCTTCAAATGCAAATCCAGTGTTTATTTTTTAATCATCATAATGCCCCCTGCAGGCTATAATCCAGAGGTTTCCATTTTCATCCATATCATAAACAAGCCTGTTCTCATGGTCAATCCGTCTGCTCCACGCTTTCCGGTACTTAAGCGGCTCCGGCTTACCAGTTCCTTTTGACAATCCGTTCCGCTCTATGTCCCTGACCAGTTCATTAATCTTTCTGAGGGTCTTTTTATCCTGCATCTGCCAGTACAGGTAGTCGTCCCATGCCCGGTCCGACCATAATTTATTCATCCTCTTCCACCTCAATCAGTTCATGCTGCTGCCCGTTACCGGAAGACAGCTGGGCAATTCCCCTGTCAAGCATTGCAAGATATTCCTCATTCTGAGCGGCCTTTATCATCCGGTTGTACTTCTCCAGACTTAAAATAACGACATTCTTTTCATCCTTACGTGTAACAATGACTGTCTCATTATTTTCTGTTGCCTCATCACAGTATGTTTTCAGGTTGTTTCTGATTGTGGAATAATTTACAGCAAGCATAATGCCGCCCTCCTTTTTCTGTGCAGATAACTGTTCAATTTATTGTACAATTATTATATGAAATTGTTCAGGTTATGTCAATGATTTTCAGCCAGCCAATTTCTTTTCAGCCCCCAGCTGCACCTTCTTCTCCCGTAAATTCTTCCATCGTTGCAGATGTCGCGCTGCTTATTCCTTCCTTTTTCAGTACGGCTTCCACCGTTTTTAACAGTACCCTGACATCCCCCAGAAATGTAATCTTTTCCGCATATCTGACATCATCCGCAAACTTCTCCTCCCACGAAATCCCATTCCGCCCGGAAACTTGTGCAAGCCCGGTCAGTCCCGGACGCACGTCATGCCGGTGTTTCTGCTCCTTACTATAACGCGGCAGATATTCCACAAGAAGCGGCCGCGGTCCCACAAGGGACATATCACCTTTTAGGATATTAAAAAGTTCGGGAAGCTCGTCAAGGCTCGTACTCCTTAACATCTTCCCGAACTTTGTCAGCCGTTTTTCATCCGGCAGAAATTCTCCATTTTCGTCTATTTCATCCGTCATGGTGCGGAACTTGTACAAGGTGAAGATTTTTTCATCCAGCCCCGGACGCTCCTGCTTAAACAGGACGGGCGAGCCAAGTTTCAGCCTGACAAGCAGTGCGATGATTCCCATAACCGGAAGCAGCGGGACAAGTGCCATTGCAGAGATAATGACGTCCAGCGGACGTTTGATGGCAGCCTCGTACGGTCCGTATGGGATATGGTGCCCTTTTTTGCACGACATCTGTTGTATTTTCTTTGTTTTTTTGCACACAAAAACGGCAGTTGTTACAACTGCCGCAATAAAAAGATAAATTTTTGTTTTTTTCTTCATTTTTATCTATAAAATAATTAAAACTCTACGGATTAATTATATTTAACCATTTTATATATCTTAACAGTAATATCTAATTTCCCCAAACTGTTCACTCCACTTGTCAATTATCAGACTACTGTTAGTGAACATGGACAAGTTCTGTGGGATTATTTTCATTTGACCAGAAATAAACCACAAACGAACCGACCCTAAAAATTTGAGGCATTCGTGATACCCCCTTCTTGTGAAAACTCCATGATTAAATGCGCGTTATTTCGGATAATCTTTTTCAGGTATTCCATTTCTGCATCTGTATATGCATAGATTTCTTCCCATTTATATTCCGGCAGCCAGCATACGGCATGGCGAAAACACACATTTTCATCCGGTGTTTCAATATATACCTTTACTCTGCCATCCATTTTCATTTCGGAATGTGTAATCTCTGTATCATCATTCAGCGTCATATATGGATACATCATAAAGCCAACTCTCCCTTTTTGCATTAGATATTTGTTTCATTCTATTTATAGTATAACCGATTTCTTTTTTATTACAACTTGTTTTTCGGTTTTTTGGCATTATTTCCCATGAAAGCAGGCAGCTATAATATCAATCACTTTATCCTGTTCTTCCTCCGTCATTTTTATATCACTCGGCAAACATAGCCCACGGTAAAAAATATCCGCACTGATATCGGCAGGCTCCATTTTTTTCATATAAAAATATTCATTACAGTTCCTGCACCCTCCCACAGTCACAAACATGTGATTCCGGTACAGCGGCTGCAGGTGCATCGGCTTCCAGATTGGACGGCTTTCTATATTAAAAGCTGCAAGTGCGTCATATATTTCCATCGGACAGGTGCGCCCATGACTGTGGCGGTAGAGGTATTCTTTATCGGCACACAGTGTTTCGCACATGTAATTTTCATCTATGATTATACTGGAAAGCCAGAAATTTGGTTCACTGTTTTTTCCGTCATACGGATTCATCTGGATTCCATAGTCTTTCAGCGCATTTTCATAACGCATGTATATTTTCTTTTTTGCCTTTATATGTTCATCCAGATGCTCCCACTGTCCCCTGACAACGCCGGCAATGACATTGCTCATCCGGTAATTGTACCCTGTTTCTTCATGCTGGTACCACGGGGCAGATTCACGGCTCTGGGTGGACCATTTTCTCGCCTTTTCGGCGCTGTATCTGTCGTTTACGAGAAGCATTCCGCCGGAACTTCCGGTAATAATTTTATTGCCGTTAAAGCTGATGACACCATAATCCCCGATGCTTCCGGTCTGTCTGCCTTTATATAATGCACCAAGGGATTCTGCTGCGTCCTCGATTAAAAGCGCGCCGTGCCTGTCACAGATTTTTCTGATTTCGTCTGCCTGCGCGGGAACGCCGTACAGGTGGACCAGAATAACAAGCTTCACGTCCGGATAACTTTCAAATGCAAGTTCGAGCGCCTGCGGGTCCATGTTCCAGTCTTCTGGTGATGAATCAATAAATACCGGCTCACCGCCTTCGTAAACCACGGGATTAACAGTTGCGGCAAAGGTAAGGCTGGAACAGAATACCCGCTTCCCATAAAGACTTCCGCCTTTTCCCAGTCCCTGCGGTGTGGATGTTCCGGTACTGCTTCCGTAAAGGCGTTCCGCTGCAAGTTTTACTGCAAGATGAAGCGCTGCCGTTCCGCAGGAAACAGCAACTGCATGTTTAACGCCAGTATATGCTGCAGCTGTCTGCTCCAGTTTTTCAATATTTTCCCCGACCGTGGACATCCAGTTTGTTTCATACGCTTCTTTTATATAGTCCATCTCTTCCCCGTGCATGGTGGGGGAGGAAAGCCAGAGCCTGTCCGCTGACGGTTGTATGCCATGAAACCTTTTGTCTTCCCTGAAACTGTATCCAGTCATTATTTTAACGTTTTCCTGCTTTCTTTCATATAATGCCTTTTTAAAAATAT
Organism: uncultured Lachnospiraceae bacterium; assembly: GCA_947566705.1. Lineage (GTDB taxonomy): Bacteria > Bacillota > Clostridia > Lachnospirales > Lachnospiraceae > Roseburia. Next base: position 29,018 of record CANOLA010000025.1, read on the forward strand.
TTTCTAATGCGGGTTCTGTTTGCACAGCCCATTTCACACAAAAAAGGGCAGGCTTCGCCACCCGCGCCTTTACACGCGGTTTTTGCCTGTCCTTATGTCCGCCGTCTTCCTGCACTGCGCTCTAAGCGTCAACTGCATTCTGAAGGTTTAATTTTCTATTCTCTTAACAACGCCAAGCCCCAGCTGGACCTCCACAAGATGCCCCAGAAGCGGAACCTCAATTGTCACCAGTCTGTGGTGCCTGTCGAGCCGTTTTACTTTTCCTTCGTATCCCTGCATGGCACCGTCTATGACAACCAGCCGCTCACCCTCAAGATATCCTTCCGAATATCCCGCAATATGGTTTTCCCCGCCGAGCTGTCTTAAAAATTCTTCTTCCTCAGGCCAGACGGGAACTACATCCTCTCCGGTCTTTAAAACCTTTGTCATGGCTTTTATCTCATGCAGCCGGATACGGAAATCATCAATATCTTTTGTGTCAATAAATACATAACCAGGAAAAAGCAGATAACGTTTCAGTTTCCATTCACCCCGGAAACGGCATTTTTTCTCGCCGTACATGGTGAACACTTCCTCGTTTTCCTGCATAATCCTGCCACGGCACTGCCTGACAATATCTGTTTCCTGTCCGGTTTTCACCTGCAGAACATACCACATGCTATTCCTTTCCCAGATGCCTAAAACCGGATTCCCAGACGCAGGGTTTCTCTTCTGCCGGAAAAATTCATATCTATTTCTGCAAATCTGTTGTGCAGATTCACTTTTTTTACCCTCTCAGACACCTTTGCAAGCGGTCCGGACAAGTATGTGACTTTTTTGTCTTCTCCGATACTGACATCCGAAAGACCTACTGTACCGCTGCTGTCTGTAATAAGCTCCAAAAGTGCAGCTTCATCCGAATCCATCACACTGACCTTCCGGCTGTCTGAAAACAGCAGGCTTTTGGAGGTCTCCTCCAGCTTTTTGTATATCATTTCCGGTTCATCTGTCTCAATGAATACATAACCTGGGAGAAACCTTTCATTTACGGTGTGCCAGACTCCGCCGTTTTTGTACAGGCGGTTTCTTGTCAGGGAAAAACACCTTGCAGGAATATTTCCCTGCAGGAGATGTGATACGAATGCTTTTGTTTTCTGCTCGTTTTTGTCACCTGCGTAAATCACACACCACATAGAAAACTCCTGCGCTCAGGTGGGGATTAATTCTTGAATTTATCCCCATCTGCAATGAAATCACTGTATATCACAGTTTTATGCAAATTTTACAAAAAATAACCCGGAACCAGATAGTAACCTTTTGATTCCGTCCTAAAACAAAATAACATATGGAGATATTTTTTGCAATACCGTGTGGGGATTTTTTCAAGAATTTATCCTCACCTGATCCATTTCATGGCAGCACATCCTGCGCCTGAATCCATTTGCCAAAGCGTACTGCTGTCTTCTTTTTCATGTAAAACTGTTTCATTCCTTATTTTATCCCCGTTTTCATGGCTGCGTCCGCCAGTGGTAACGTTTACCTTCACGGCTCTGTCCTTCTTTGGCACAGTTTCTCCTGTACGGCAGTCCATGCCGCCCTCCGTTTCCCCCAAGTTTTCTGTCTGAACAGACGGTGCGTATACTGTTTGCTCTTTCGTTTTCTCCAGCCATTTTTTAAATGTTTTCCGGTCCACGCCAAGCTGTCCTGCTGCGCTTCTCTGTGAAATTTTTCCTTCTATATATTCTTTTTTTATTATTTCAAAATTTTCCGGAACTGCCATTTCCTTTCTGCCGGGGCGCACTCCCCGTTCGCGCCTTGCAACGAGAAGCCCCTCCTGCAGTCGCTGGTAAATGGACTGCCGGTCAAAATCCGCAATCATGGAAAATATGGCAAAAATAATATCTGAAAGCGCCTGCCCCAGGGGACCGAGTTCTTTTCCCGCATTTAAAACAGGCGTATCAATTACCACAATACTGACATGTTTTTCCTGTGTGATAATGCGCCACTGCTCCTTGACCTCTTTCGTGTTCCTGCCCAGCCGGTCAATATTTTTTATGACAAGAAGGTCATTTTCTTTCAGGTTTTCCAGCAGCTTCCGGTAACCCGGACGGTCAAAATCTTTTCCTGACTGTTTGTCAAAAAACATATTGGTTTCCTTTACTCCGAGCTCTTTCATGGCGTCCGTCTGCCTGTCGTGCTTCTGTGCCGCCGTGCTCACCCTGAGATAGCCGTACACGGTCCCCCTGCATTCTGCAATCATCTCTGCACTGTTTGCAAAAATCCCTGAAATATCCGTAAATTCTTCCATTCCTATCATCTTTTGTACCATGCCGCACGCTCTGCCTGCAGCTTTTTCCTTTCCTTAATTTGCTCTTCTCAATTTTAAGTCTTTTACAAAGCGCTTTCCACAAAAGGAAATGGAAAAATTTTGTACAAAATCTTTCCTAGAATAGGGAATAAAAAAGGAATGTCAGCCGATACGGCATGAACATTCCTTTTTCTATATAAATAATCTGAGTATTTTATGATATACCTGCTGATATCAGGAATTTAGTTTCTGTATTATTTCGCGGATATCCAGAAGCTTTTCCCGGCAGGCATATATCACCGGAACAAGCTCATACTCCAGTGGCGTCTGGTCCGGAATATAGACAACCGGGCACCCCGCCGCTGCTGCACTTTTGGCACCGTTTGGTGAGTCCTCAACAGCAAGGCATTCCTTCGGCGCAAAGCCAGTCTGCTCACAGGCATACCGGTAAATATCAGGCGCAGGCTTGCCGTATTCCACCATATCCGCACAGATAATTTTATCAAGATAATCATACAAACCGATTTGTTTTAAGTAACGTCCGGCACGCTGCCTGTCCGTTGCCGTTGCAAGTGCTGTTACAATACCCTGGCTGCGCAGAAACGTAAGAAGCTCTACCACCCCCGGTTTCAGGTTAATTCCATTTTTTTCAAGACATTCTTCCATCAGCTGTTTGCGGTATGCACGGATGCCCTCATAATCACAGTCTTCCCCGAACATTTCCCTGAAACGTTTTTTTGCATACGGTCTTCCAAGGGAACGCAGGGAAAGCGCCTGCTCATCCGTCATATGGTATCCGGCTTTTTTTGCGGCAAGCGGCCAGCATTTCCGGTAATATTTTTCTGTGTCAATCAGCGTTCCGTCCAAGTCGAAAATCACTGCTTTTACATGGAATCCATGTTTAGAAATTTGTCCCATGACTCTTTTTCCCCGCTTCCTGTTATCTTTATCTCGTAGGTTTCCCCTTCGTCTGTATCCACAATTAAAGTGTATAAAGCTGTTTCATTATTTTCCTTTTCCAGGGAATACACGCATCCTTCCAGAAATAGCGGCCAGACTTCCATATATTTTTCACTGGCAATCAGTTCGTCAGGGCGCTCTCCTTTTGGATTTCCGTCTGCATCATATATTTTCACGCCCTCATGAACCATGGAAACGATATCCGCATTCTGAATGGCAAGCATCAGCCCGTTGGTCCGCATTGTCCGGATATCACGGTTACAGCTGTTTTCCGGCAGAATTTTTACATTGTCCAGCCAGATATGAAAATATCCGTTTCCCGGTTCGATATCTTTTATATATGTTTCGTGAAAATCAAAGTTTTCAAATTCGTTTTCAGTTGTGTATTTCATCATCTGCTCCTTTTTTCTATCCATTCAGCCCGGTAATTCCGTCTACGGGAAGCGATAAAACAATTCCGTTTGCCTCACTCTGCATTCCGAATTTTTTCCCGACTGTCTGCATGATGGACAGTTTATTTTCTTTTTTTGCAATAATAAGAACGATTTCCCGCTCAGGCTGTATTCACTTTCCATCATTTCCACCTCATCCCTTTCCAAAACCATTCTGCCATTTTCCGGCTGCAGGGTTTCAATCAGTTTTATCATATGGGAACTGCATCCGGACATTGCAATGGTAAATGCAATTCCGCTGTCCGGCATTCCCAGATGCAGTTTTCTGTAAAGCTTTACGAGCATTTCATCTGCAAACATTTTTGGCATCATGCTCATTAAAATGATTTTTTCTCCTCCGTCCAGCCCGAGCATATTCATAATCTCACTGGATGCCGTTCCCTGCGCACGCAAATGGTACTGTACCGGAACGTTTCCTTCTTTGAACAATTGAACTGCCTTGTTTTCCAGCTTTGGCGCCGCAATGAGAAACAACATGCGAAAAACCATTTTATTATGGCTGTTTCCATTTTATTTAATCTGTACTGGTACTGCAGCCCCATAATCTGTATTGCAATTAGCGGCGTCAGCGCAACCAGTGCCACCACGCCAAACGCATCTGTCATGATATTTCCCCCAACAGCCTCGCAGGCTCCTATACTTAAGGGAAGAAGAAATGTTGTTGTCATAGGTCCGCTGGCAACCCCGCCGGAATCAAATGCAATTCCCACAAACATTTTCGGAACAAATTTCGTGAGAACCAGTGCCATGAGATATCCCGGTATCATAATCCACTGTATCGGAATCTGGGCCAGTACCCGCAGCATGGACAGCCCCACACTGACGGACACACCAATGGATAAACAGCGGTTCATTGATTTTGCGGACACCGCACCGTTTGTTACTCCTTCCACCTGGTGGTTTAAAACCTGTATCGCAGGCTCCGCCTTTACTATATAATATCCAATCAGCATGCCAATTGGCACCAGCAGCCACTCCCATGTTTCAATTGCAATCTCTTTTCCGAGATACGAGCCAACCGGGGCAAACCCTGCGTTTACCCCGCCAAGAAACAAAACCAGCCCTATGTAAGTATAAGCAAATCCGACCACAATACGTTTCATCTGTTTTTTCTGGTAACGCCTGCTGATAAGCTGGAAAAGAACAAACACCAGCGCAACCGGAACAAGCGAAAGGAACACCTCTTTTGCATATAACGGCAGGCAGGAAAGAAACTCGCGCACCACATCACGCGTTGTATCTACCTCTGCAACTTTCGTCTGTGTATATGATGCTTCCTCCGGTTTAAAAAACCATCCCAGAAGCATGACCGCCAGGCTCGGTCCGATACTGGAAAGCGCAACCAGACCGAAGCTGTCATCCGCTGCATTTTTATCACTTCTTACCAGGGCAAGACCGACACCCATTGCCATAATAAAAGGAACGGTCATCGGACCTGTGGTCACACCGCCGGAATCAAATGCAACTGCAAGAAACAGACCAACGCCTGCCGCTACGGTAAATATCAGAAGCTGGTTGGGAACGGACGGAACCTGTTCTGCCAGTACCTGCAGATCCGGCTCCGATATCGTGATAATCGCACCCATGGAAAAACCAATGAATAAAATCAATGGAATCCGTCTGGTTTTTGATATCTGGACACCGATTCCTTCTCCCAGAGGGGTCATTGCCATTTCTGCACCAAGCTGGAAAAAACCCATTCCAATTACCAGCATAACCGCACCGGTCAGAAACATGACCAGTGTGCCGAGCTCTATGGGAACAAGGAGGATACTGATTAACAGGACGATTCCTGTAATGGGCAAAACTGCTGAAAGGGATTCCATGATTTTTTCTTTCAGTTTTATATTCACACACTGTCACCTCCCTGAATTTACTTATTCATCTGTTATCACAATTATAATCTATTTCCTGTCTGGATACAATTCCCTGAAAGGAGCCATTTCAAAAAAGAATGGATAATTTTTACAGACTATTTTCCTTATAAAACCATAATTCACATCGTTTTATGAAACAGGTTTTCATGCAGATATGCCTGATTCATTCTTTTTGATGACATTAAAATTTCAATAATTCAGATAATCCAGAAATGCTTCCAGTCCCTTCAGAATATCTTCATAGGTTTTGTCAAAGTTTCCCGTATACCAAGGGTCTGCCACGTCCCGTTTTTCCTCTGTAAAGTCAAGCAGACGGTATATTTTTCCATCCCTGTCTTTTCCGCAAATCCGTTCTGCATTTCTTACATTCTGGCTGTCCATGCAGATGAGATAATCGTATTCTTTGTAATCTGATTTTTTAAGCTGTACGGCACGTTTGTCATCGCAGGAAATACCGGCTTCTGCGAGTTTTTGTTTTGTTCCGGGATGAACCGGGTTGCCAGTGCCGTTCCAGATTTCTTCGGTGCTGGTGGCGCAGGATTGGATGTGAAACTGAGTGGCAATGCCTCTTTTTTTTACTATGTCTTTTAGCAGGTATTCTGCCATGGGGGAACGGCAGATGTTGCCGTGGCAGATGAATAATATTTTTATCATGTTGCTAAAACCTCCGTAAATTCTTGATTTTGCTATGTTTTCAAGGTTTTCTGGCTTCACTACATTTTATTTATGGCAGAGATATTTTTGCTTTTTTTGGCATAATTGGGTATAACTCGGCATAGATTTTCAATCGTTTGGTCTATAAATTGGTCTAAATTCAATATTAGTAGACCACGCTATCCTTCACATACCTTTTCCATCTCTTCACCCAAATCTTCAAACTGCAAATGGGTATATGTATTGAGCGTTACACCAATATCCGAATGTCCCATAATGTATTGTAGCTTCTTAGGATTGACACCTGACTTTGCCATATTGCTGCAAAATGTATGCCTTGCTACATGAGGCGTAATCACTGGAAGCTGTTTCTTGTAAATCTTATTGTAGTTCTCCCGGATATGCTGAAAGTATTTCTCCCAATGCAGGGCAACCATAGGCATATTATTTTTGTCCAGATAAAGAAATCCGCATTTACCATCAATCATTGGTTCTATCTTAGGCTTCTTACGATTCTCCAGAATATGTTTAAAGCATTCCTTTACTTCATCGGACATAGGCACATATCTCACGCCCTTTTCTGTCTTAGGCGTTTCTATGACATATTCCATATCCCTTTTTCTCTGTAGCTGATGATCAATCCTGATTTTATTATCCACAAAATCAATATCATCTCTTGTTAGTCCACAAAATTCAGAAATACGCAGTCCTGTTTTGAATAAGATAAAAATGCCCTCATAATATTTTGAAAAGTGCTTATCAGCTTTGACAAAGTTTAAAAATGCTCTTTCCTGTTCTCTGGTGATTGCTTCTCTTGTCACACTGTCATTCACTACAACAGTGGCAAGCTGAAACTCAAACGGATTCTTACGGATCAAATCATCCTCTACCGCCATCTGAAAAGCTGGTCTGACTACTCCCCTTATGGTATGGATAGAACTATATCCCCTACCATCTTTTTCCTGCAGCTTTATCAGCCATTCCTTGGCATCTGATATCCTGACAGTATCAATCCGTTTCCTTCCAAAGTCCTCTTTCTTTATGATATTGATCACAAAGTTATAATTGGCTTTGGTATTATGCTTTACACCACGCTTCTGTAAAACATACTTTTCTACTAATTCAAGTACCGTAGTGTTCCCACCATTCGGCATAATATAATCATCTAAAGCCTTTTGAATCTGCTTTTCTTTTTCTCTCAGGGAAATATCCTTACGTCTGCCTTTTGGCACTGCATCTGATTCAGTCAGTTTCCAACTGTATACAGATTTTCTTTCTCCTGACTTATCAAGATATCTGTATTTATATCTCCCGTCTTTTTCCTGGCTCTCTCCTGTCCATAGTTTTCGACCTTTATGATCCCGTCTAACTACGTCTGACAATATTCTCTCGCTCCTTTCATATAACAAGAGCCATCTGTATGATACTTCCCATAATACCACACATCTGGCTCAAAATCCATTATTCATTCTTCTATTATCATCAATACAAATATTAAATAGCGTCCATATGCTCATTAACATATTGTTCAAACATGATACGTTTAATCTGCGCTCTTGTACCATTCCATAAAATAAATTTCTCATCCTTGTGTTCATCCACGAATTTTGCAAGTTTCTTATATCCAATCCCGAAATACTCTGCTGATTCTGTAAGACTAAGCGTGTATTTCTGCCACCAGGGAAGCTGTAATCTATTCTCTTTACTTATAATCAATTCCTCCGTTTTGTCTTAAAATTCTATAATATGAGAAAATACCTAAATTTAGGCATCATGATATTCAATATTCACTATCCAAATCAATCACACAATATTAATAGAAAGGACACGATTAAGCAACCATGCCCTTTCCAGCAAATAATTAACATGTTATTTTATTATATATTTTCACCAGTTGACTACCTTAACTTGTTAAACGAATTCTTTCCAAGCGCATTTCCAAGTGTCATGTTCTGA
>CANOLA010000026.1 GCA_947566705.1 uncultured Lachnospiraceae bacterium
CATTACTATTTGTGCCGCCAACTGAAAGGCGGCGGAATGGAGATTTATATGGAAAAGGTTTATACGAAAGAAGAGGAGAACAAAATACAATGGCATCAGGCATTTGTAGGAGCGATGTATTGTGAAAAAGTTTACGAAAAATGGTGTTCCGGTAGAGTTGTCCAGCAGTATAGGGAAAATGAACGAAAGGACAGGGATATAACAGTTATGCTTGTTAAACAGAGATATCCTCTGTCACTTGTTCGTTATCTGGAAAGCAGGGGCTGCGTTATTACAGAAAAGCTGCCCGGTATCAGTACGGTTTCTGGAAGCCAATTTTTTAATATTGTCATTTTTACTACCGGAAGAATGAGTCCTGAGAATAATATGTGGCTGAATGCGCTGCGTAGAAATATGGAACGTGAAAACTATGGCCGACTTGCTCGGGAAAGCAGCAGGGAATACAGCAGGTTGCGATTGGAATGTTAAAAGCCAACAAATTATCTGGGAAAGGAGTTGCCATATATTACTGTTGCAAAATGTACATTATTATGCTATTATAATGCACAAAGAAAGAGAGGTGTGCATATGCCGCAGATTAGACCAATTACTGATTTAAGAAATACAAATGATATATCAGATGTCTGCCATGCAGCGAAGGAGCCTATTTTTATTACAAAGAATGGATATGGTGATTTGGTTGTAATGAGTATAGAGACATATGAACAGATAGTGGAAACACAGCTTATAGATAATGCAATTTCAGAAGCTGAGGAAGAATACGGAGCGACAGATATTTTACTTGACGCAAAAGAGACATTAGCATCACTTAGGAGAAAACATTTTGGCTAAATATAGTGTAAAGTTGATGCAAAGAGCATACAGTGACCTTGATGATATTTACAATCATATTGCAGATGATTTTAAAGAAATAGATACGGCAGAAAAAATGGCAGATACTTTAGAAGATGCTATTCTGAGTCTGGCTGAGATGCCTTATCGGGGTTCCATAAGAAGAACAGGGGCTTTTGCTAATAGGGGGTATCGTCAGCTTTTGGTAAAGAATTTTACGCTTGTGTATCGTATTGATGAGGCTGGAAAGGTGGTTATTGTTGTTACTGTCAGATATACACCGAGTAGTTTTTAATATGCTGACATCCCGGCAATGGTTTTTGATAAGCCGGTTTTTGAATTGCAGGATGGAATTGTTAAATTTAAGAATTTTTAGAGCAAGTGTTTTTAGTATAGAGATTGAAAATGGAAGATATAGGCTGGTACAAAAAAAATATTTTTGAAAAATTTTGTAAAGCTTATCCTCGGTTTTTTATCATTATTTTTAAACTATTTACTTGTAATTTTTGATGAAGATTATTTTGAGCATTTAATTTCCGAGATTCAGGAAATCCGTGCCAGTGAAAGACGTTTTTATCAAAAGATTACAGATATCTATGGGACAGCGGCGATTGCGCAGGCATTTGCAGAGAGTGAGTTCGAGCAATATCGGGTGCTCCAGGATCAGTTGTATCAAAGTGATTTTGACCGGCTGATGGAGGCAAAAGCCAATAAATTATCGAGACTTATCCCAAAGACTTCAGATTTCTTCTATACTTCTGCATCTCACTTTCGTCCGTGTTATCTAAAACTGACTGTAGTTCACGGATACGTTCTTTTTCCTCGGCGGGTACAAACAAGCCCTGCTGTGCCATCTGGTACAGCCCGGTATCCGGGAAAAGCGTGAGAGAGTCCACGGAAATAAAATATGGATTAAGCTGACTGAACAGATCTGCAATCGCAGCTAATTTGTTATAGGATAAGTCGTGGCTTAAAATATTTTTTTCATTGCATTTCTTCCCTCTGGTTGTTATAATTTCTCCAAAGCATATTTTCACACCGCCACTGCCATGGCGGCATATCCGGATTTTCATTTCACAGAGCTGACAGATTGCAGGTCCCGAAAATTCATGCTTTTATAACCAACAGTTTACAATCAGAATAAAAGCAGGAAGCTGACGGGAGATGCCGGAATATACCGGAAAACCGCTGCAGATGGATCTTCTGATCGTCAAAAAGCTTATGAAAAACGGTGTTCCGACAGAACTGTCCAGCAGTATAGGAAAACTGTTCAACGTGTATAATATCATCGAATACAAGTCACCGGATGATGCGCTTGGGATAGATGCATTCTTTCAGGCGTACACCTATGCCTGCTATTACAAAAGCAGCGCTGGCCGGGAAAATGAACGGAAGGACAGGGACATAACAATTATATTTGTCAGGCAGGGCTATCCCGTAACGCTTGCCCGGTATCTGGAAAGCAGGGGCTGTGTGATTGCGGAAAAGCTGCCCGGTATCAGCTCGGTTTTCGGGAGCCGGTTTTTTAACATTGTTATTTTTACTACGGGGAGAATGAGCCCGGAGAACCATATGTGGCTGAATGCGCTGCGTGGAAACATGGAACGTGAAAACTATGGCAGGCTGGCACGGGAAAGCGCCAGATTAAAAGGGAAGGCGGCCGAGTACGGGGAGGCTGTACTGTCAGTTGTGGATCAGGTCAATTTTAAGCAGGTTCAGAGGTGGAAGGAGGACGAGGAGATGGCATCATTATTATATGAGGCAAGGATGGAGGGGATGCAGCAGGGAATAAAACAGGTTGTAATCGGGATGTTGAAAACAGGTAAATTATCCGTAAACGAAATAGCCATGTATTCCGGTCTTTCTGTAGGAGAGGTTGAAATGATTGCAGATAAATTAAACAATGATTCAGATGAATTTGTATAATATTTCCTTTTGTGATATGATAACTGTGTCTGGCTATGGAAATACCATGAATCCTGCGCCATATACAGAATCACGATACAAAAGAAAGGGAAAAAGATGTTTAGAAAACAAGAGTTAAACCAGCTTCTCGGCGGATGCCTGACGGATTATAATACCTATGCCCGCGGTACATACCGGGGATACCAGGTGATATTCGATCTGCGTGAATCGAATGCATCCGCATATTATGTCACAATCAACGCAACTGCCCCGAATCAGGAGGCTTTTTCAGCGCTTACCAGGTTTCTGGAGGAGCAGAAGGCGAATAATAAGAACTTCGATAATTTTACCTGCTTTGAGCATTATATCAGGCTGGAGCTGCTTTCGTTTGCATTCGTAAAGAAAATACCGCCTGTCTTTAACGCAATAATTGATTCCGTTATCCAGTATATCACAATGCAAGGGTTCACTGCCGGCTGTCCGAACTGCGGTGATGCCACGGCGGTTCTGGACTGTTACCGGATCAACGATATGCACCAGATGCTTTGTGAGAACTGCTCCCATGAGGTTGAGACGCTTCTGGAAGATGCCAGAACCGTTACCAGAAAGCAGAAAAGCTCCCTGGTTCCCGGTCTGGTCGGTGCATTTCTCGGAGCATTGATCGGCGCAGCTCTGTGGATTGGAATTTATAAGCTTGGATACATAGCAGGAATCGCAGGCGCTGTGACGATCATCTGCGCTTTAAAAGGGTATGAAAAGTTCGGCGGCGCAATGGACGTCAAGGGCGTACTTGCCAGTGTTGTTCTTTCAGTGGTCATCATTTATTTTGCAAACAATATCGCTTGGGCATGGGAGGCATACGATGCGCTTAAAGCATATGGCTGTACCTTTTCAGATGCATACCGGGGACTCCATGATATTTTAGTTGAGTCAGATTCGCTCAGAAGTTACTATGCAGATCTTGGCATCGGATATTTTCTGACGCTCATCTGTTCACTTGGAACGATTGTCAACGCATTCCGTGCCAGTACGGGCAGCTATAAAATGAAAAAAGCACAGTAGCCGTCTGCGGCTAAAGCAGTTCGGCCGGTCCTGATATTACTTCGCGCTCCACATACAGAATGCTGTCAGGGCGGGCATTCATGCTCCATTTTACCAGCGTCATTTTTCCGCATTCTATTTCAATGCAGGTAATGCAGCGCGGATGGACGCAGCTTCCCGTATTACAGTAGTATCCAATATCCTCTGATAGGACGGGACGGTGCGTGTGCCCGGTGATTAAAATGTGGCGGCGGTCTGCAGCCCAGCGTTCCAGGCCTTCTTCACATTTTTCTTTTACGGTATAGTTTTTGGCGGCGCTGGTGGGGTCTAAAACACCCATATTTTCCAGCGGGCTCCATACGTACCGGACAAGAAAACGCGCCAGCGGCCAGAATACGGAATTGAGCAGGCTCGCCTGGTGTCCGTGTGTTAAATACAGGGAGCGTTCCGGCTTTTCTTTTGCATATAAAATAATGCCTTCCTGGTAGGCCGGATTTTTTTTCATTACAATATTGTGGTTTCCGTAAATCAGATAAAGCCGGTTCCGGCTTTCAAACTTTTGAAACATGTCGTATACATCTTTATGAATATCAGAAATATTGTGCATGCACCGGTTTTCCCACAGTTCTTCCCCGTCGCCCAGTTCAATATAAGTAAAACCATCCCGGTAATAACGTTCCATTGCAGCAAAATACAGATGCTGGTTTTTTAAAAAATTATCTGACGAAGTACCTACGCCCCTGTGACAGTCACTCACAAGGGCGTATTTTGAGCATTTGTTCAGCGGCAGGACGGATGCCTGCGCAAACGCGCGGTCTAAACGGTTTGAAATACTCATATACAGTTTCTCCATTAAATGTAATGCCCTAAAAGGGTATTGCCTCGCAAATCACCTTGCCCGACAAGGCAAATTTAATGTGATTTGCTCCAGTCTCAGCGACAGCGGCAGTTTTTTTTGCAGCAGCGTTTTTTTGGCGGCCTGCAGCCATGCTTTTTGTGGCAGTGCCTGTGGAATCTGTGCAGCCGCAGAATCCTTCGGAAAATTACTGGGAGGAAATAGTAAAGGTAAAGAATCCGGTCCGCTGTGCAGGTAAACGGCTTTGTCACCTGGATATAGAGTTTGCAGTATATGCGGTTCAGGCACTGTGAAAGCCAGCGGTGGAAACGTGTCAGAGGACCAAAATGCCCGTCTGCGGCTGCGTGGAATACAAAGGAAACACTGCATCCCTGCACACAGATTTTTTCTGCATCAAAACCCGTCTGGCACAATCCCCGGCAGAATGCCTCGCACATCTTTTCGTCCGGAAAACAGATAGATGCTTCCAGACAGAGTTCTGCAGGTTTTGAGAAACATCCCGGCAGAAACGCGGTCAGCCACCAGTGGCGCTCAGAGATTCTGGCAAGTTCCTCACCATTTTTATACAGCCGCAGGGTACACGGCAGCATTTCTTTTTCTTCTGCAGCAGCAAAAACAGTCGTTTTGTATTCTCCTTTGGAGAGGATTCTGTCTGCGTGGTAGATACCGATTTCTGCGCCGGTATTGATGCCGTACTGGCCTTTCCAGAATTCAACCAGCCAGGTTTTTCCCTGATAGTCAAAATACACCGGAAGGGCATCAAAGACCATGTTAAACCGCGGTGCCATGTAGTCGTACAGCCAGGTGTAACCGGCAGTTTTCTGCCATGCATCAACTGTGGAAGAGAAAAAGCCGCCGTTGCAGCGGTAGTCGTAACCAAACGGCTCTCCCAGTTCATCCAGCAGCGCGCATTTCTGGCATTTATCCATGCATCTGACGCGGCAGATAATCTTTTTCCTGCGGACAATACAGAAGATGGAGCAGAAAAGAACGAGCAGAAGTAAGATTAACAGAGCGTAATACATAACCTATAATCCTATGATGTTTTATTCTATTTTATGCCGGGAAATTTGAGGGGTGTATGAAAACAGACAGCATATAAAACACTTTTCGTGAATGAAAAAATGTCATATTGCCCCAGACTATGGTATAATAAGCAGAAAACGCTTATTATACTGTGCAGAAGAAAATTGCACATATCGTATCATCAATCAGAGATTGATGACATGGTATAATTAATCTGTTTTTAAATTTTTTGTATGGAGGAATGAAAATGTTAGAGAAACTGTTTCACCTAAAGGAAAACAACACAACTGTCAGAACAGAAGTTATCGCCGGAATCACCACGTTTATGACGATGGCATACATTCTGGCAGTAAATCCAAATCTGCTTTCTGCGTCAGGAATGGATGCGACGGCAGTACTGATTGCAACCTGTCTTGCATCCTTTATCGGTACGCTGGCGATGGCGCTGCTGGCAAACTATCCGTTTGCACTGGCGCCGGGCATGGGACTGAATGCATACTTTGCATTTACGGTATGCGGAACGATGGGATATTCCTGGAAAGTTGCACTGGTTGCCGTGTTTATTGAAGGTATTATTTTTATTGTGCTGTCACTGACAAATGTCCGTGAGGCGGTATTCAATGCTATTCCAATGTCGCTGAAAAAAGGTGTGGGAGCCGGAATTGGCCTGTTTATTGCCTTTATCGGACTGCAGGGGGCGCATATTGTTGTGGACAACTCTTCAACGCTGCTTTCCTATGTGGATTTCAGGGAAAACTGGCATACAGAAGGAATCTGCGCGCTGCTGGCGTTAATTGGGCTTCTTCTGACCGCAGTTTTGTATATTAAGAAGATAAAGGGTTCGATTTTGATTGGAATTCTTGCAACATGGATTCTTGGCATGTTATGTCAGGCAGCGGGGATTTACCAGGTGGATGTGGAAACCGGTTTTTATTCCCTGTACCCGTCCCTTGCCCTGACAGATTTTTCAAAAATCGGGGAAACCTTCGGACAGTGTTTTACTGCTGATTTCAGCGGTGTCGGTGTACTGAATTTTATCGTTGTGCTGCTGTCGTTTTTATTTGTGGACATGTTTGACACGATTGGAACCCTGATTGGTGTGTCGGATAAAGCCGGGATGCTGGATAAGGACGGGAAGCTTCCGCGTGTGAAGCAGGCATTGCTTGCGGATGCGATTGCAACCTCTGCAGGTGCGGTGCTCGGAACTTCAACAACAACTACTTTTGTGGAAAGTTCCGCCGGAGTTGGCGCAGGAGCCAGAACAGGACTGGCTTCCGTTACCACAGGCTTCATGTTTTTACTTGCCATTTTCTTTGCCCCGGTATTTACCGCGATTCCGGGATTTGCAACGGCACCGGCGCTTATCTTCGTGGGATTTCTGATGGTATCTGCAATTGTAAAAATTGATTTTGAGGATATGTCAGAGGCAGTTCCGGCGTATCTCTGCCTGATTGCAATGCCGCTTATGTACAGTATTGCGGAAGGAATCGCAATTGGTGTCATTTCCTATGTTATCATTAACCTGGTATGCGGAAAGGCAAAGAAAATCACACCACTTATGTATGTTTTGGCGGTGCTGTTTATCTGCAAGTATATTTTCCTGTAAACAGGAGTCATAAATATGCAGAAGTATAAGATTATGATAGTTGATGATGAGCCGGATATTCTGGATTTACTTGAAAAGACTCTGATGACAGAGGGAGATTATACAATTATAAAAGCGGAAAATGGTATTTCCGCTGTAAACATCTGCAGGGAAACCAGCCCTGATGTTATGATTCTTGACGTTATGCTTCCTGACATGGACGGCTATGAAGTCTGTAAACAAATCCGGGGATTCTCCCTCTGCCCGGTTATGTTTCTTTCCTCAAAAGATGATGAGCTGGATAAAATACTTGGACTGGCAGTCGGCGGGGATGATTATGTAACAAAGCCGTTCAGCCCGAAGGAAGTGGCATACCGAATAAAAGCACAGCTTCGGCGCGCCGGCTATAAACAAAACCCTTCTGAAAACCATGTTCTTAAAATCGGGAACCTGGCAATTGATACAGAAGGATGCAGGGTACAAAAAGGCGGTGCACCCGTAGAATTAACGGCGCGTGAATATGAAATCCTGCTTTATCTGGCGGAAAATAAAGGGCGGGTCATAAGCCGTGAACGTTTATATGAAACCATCTGGGGTGAAGACAGCTTTGGCTGTGATAATACAGTTATGGTGCATATCCGCCACCTGCGTGAAAAGCTGGAGGATAATCCCGCGGTTCCGGAGTATATTATCACAATGAAAGGTCTGGGTTATAAGCTGGTGGAACCATATGAAAAGTAAGACAGGAGTTAATCCATTTTTTCGCATATTTATTTTTGCGGCAGTTCTGGTTCTGACAGCAGCCGTTGCCGCGCTTGGCTTATTTTATTATATATTTGGGATAACGGAGCCGGAAGGTCTGAGTCTGGCGTCATGGCCAAAGAACTTTACGGACAGTTTTTCGGTATGGATGGAAAATAGGGATGGAACTCTTTATATTGATGATATTGCAATTGACCGCCTGGATGAGTACGGGCTGTGGCTCCAGGTCATCGATGAAAACGGGCAGGAGGTCTTTTCACATAAAAAGCCGGCGGATTATCCCACTGGCTATTCTGCGTCCGAGCTGACTGTATTATCCGCAAGTGCTTATGAAAACGGTAATACTGTTTTCGTGGGCAGCTTTGAAAAATGGAGCTATCTGATTGGATTTCCTTATCCTATAGGAAAATATATGCTTTATTATAACGGGGAACATGTGAAACGTCTTTTTCCTGTTTTCAGCATGGGATTATGTTTCGTATTAGTTATCATCACTATCTCTGTGCTTGTGTACGGCTTCTGGCTCACGGGGCGTATGTCAAAGATTACAAAAGGGATTGGCAGAATAGCACGCCGTTCTTATTCGCCAATTCCGGAAAAAGGAATGTTTTGTGAAGTATATTTGGAACTCAATAAAATGAATACGGAAATCGAAAACAGTGATAAATTGCAGAAGGACACCGACCGGACACGCCAGGAATGGATTTCTAATATCACACATGATTTAAAGACCCCGCTTTCTCCAGTGAAAGGCTATGCAGAGCTGCTTTCAGACGGTTCTGCGTCGGACAGTGAAACTGTGCAGGAATATGGAAGAATTATTTTAAAAAATATCAGTCATGCGGAAAGGCTGATTAATGATTTAAAACTGACTTACCAGCTTGAAGCAGGCGTTATACCGTTTCACCCGAAAGAGACAGGGTTTGTCCGTTTTCTCCGGGAGGTGGTAATTGATATTGTGAACGACCCGGCATTCTGCAGCCGCAGTATAGAGTTTTACAGCGATACGGAGGAAATTACTGTAAATATTGATGCAGATTTGTTCCGCCGTGCCATGGGAAACCTTATTGTGAATGCCCTTACGCACAACCCGCCCGAAACGAAGGTCACGGTGGCTGTAAGTGCAGGACCAGAAGGAGAAGTATCCGTTACCGTGAAAGACAACGGGGCTGGGATGGACAATGGGGAAGTGGCAGAGATGTTTAACCGGTATTACAGGGGGACAAGTACAAAAGAAAAGCCGGAAGGCAGCGGTCTTGGACTTGCGATTGCGAAGCAGATTGTAACACTGCACGGAGGGGATATTTCGGTAATGAGCAGTGGGGAGGGGACAAAGATAAAATGTCGGATTTCCTAAAAAATACTCCCATTGGACACATCGCGGAGAGGTGTGGGAGTTTTTCTTAAAATGCGCAGGAAGCCTGATGATGGAACTATCCTTGTTTCATATGCAAATATTCCATAAGAGCGTTTTGAAATACTTTTGAGCAGTTTACACCGTCTTCATCAGCCTTTGCAGCAAGCCATGCGGGAAGTGAAAGTGTTTTCTTCACAAATTTACTATTGATGCGTTCTCTGACGGGAGGCATAAAAACCTCAATAAGCACAGGCACCTGGTTAGGGGCAAGGGTAATACTGGTAATTGGTGTTGGAACAGGCAGCTCCTCATTGTCCTGCTCCATACCCCAGATGTGAAGTCCCATCGCTTCCCTGGCATTTTTCAGTGCCATGTCAGTATCACCAGCATCAGCGCAGGGACAGCATCCCGGTAAATCCGGAAATTCAATGCATATACCATCAGTGTCATAAGAAAATACCGCAATATATGAATACCTGTCTTTTATCATTAAGATCCCTCCTTATATACAGAAATTAATACATAATAAATTACGTGTCAATATAAAATATAAATTTGCTCTTTCCAATTCAAGGGCATTGAAATTAATATAAACTTAAGACACAGAAAATCCCGGCTTAAGACAGATGGCTTATGCTTTAAAGCAGTAGTCATCTGTTTTTATATTTTATCCGGAGGTTTTCATATGGAATTACAGTTACAGAATTTAAGCAGACAGTTTGGCAGGAAATGTGCGGTTGACAATATAAATGCCACCCTGGCGCCGGGGGTCTATGGTCTGCTTGGTGCAAACGGCGCAGGAAAGACAACCCTGATGCGGATGATATGCGGCGTGTTAAAAGCCACTTCCGGAAATATCCGCCTGAACGGGAAAACGATGCAGGAGCTGGGAGAACGTTATTATACACGGTTAGGGTATATGCCGCAGGATTTTGGTTTTTATCCTGATTTTACTGCCCGTGAATTTATGCTGTATATGGCGGCGGTAAAAGGTCTGGACAAAAAAAGTGCAAAATCCCGGACGGAGGAACTGCTTTATATGGTGAATCTGCAGGAAGCAGCAGATAAAAAAATCAGGTCTTATTCGGGAGGTATGAAGCAGCGTCTGGGAATTGCACAGGCAGAACTGAATCATCCGTCTGTACTGATACTTGATGAGCCAACCGCGGGACTTGACCCTAAAGAAAGGGTACGTTTTCGAAATCTCGTTTCCGGTTTTGCAAAGGAAAAAATCGTGATTTTGTCAACACATATTGTATCTGATGTTTCCAGTATTGCAGATACCATTCTGATGATGAAAAACGGCAGGTTTTTACTGCAGGAACCAATGGACGCGGTTACAGACAGCATCAGGGGAAAGGTGTGGGAAGTGCTTGCAGATGAACGGGAGGCGGCGGAATATGGCAGGAGATTTTTGGTTGTCAGCCTGCACCATGAAAACAATATGGTACGGCTGCGGATTGTTAATGAAACTTCACCGGCAGCAGGCGCTGTTTCCGTGGAGCCAGGGTTGGAGGATTTATTTCTGTATCATTTTGGGGATGTGTCAAGTTTTCTATGAAAACTTGACATGCAGCGTGTGTCGTACATCTAAGATGTATGACTATCGCTCATTTGCTGACTGTCGTGCATCTTTGATGTACGGCCCGGCAAATTTTGCATGAGCGGATGTTCAAAGGGGAGGAAAAAGGATGTTAATAAAATATGAGTTTTTAAAAATTCTGCGTAAGAAGTCCACATTAATTGTGATGTGTTTTAGTCTGGTTTTAACAGCGTTTTTATTCGGTCTGCCCGTCCTGCAGTATCAGACATATAATCAGGACGGTGTGCTTAAAGGGAGAGAGGCTATTGCCTATGATAAAGAACAGTATGCAGAGGTTACCCTGACAGAGGATTATATTACCGGAACCATTCTCGGAGTACAGCAGCTTTTTGAAAATCCGGACAATGTCGGTTACGATGGAAATGAGAAATTTCTGATCGGGGATGCTTACTGGAATGAAATTGCACCGAGAGAACATCTGCTGAATATAATAGCGAAAACCTATGACAGTCCGAATGAAAACTCAGGGTACAGCAGGCTTTCTGATTTAGATATCACAGACGGAGCAAATTTCTATAAAGCGCAAAAATCCAAAATTAAAAAGCTGCTGGATACCCCTTCCCGTGAATTATCAGAAAGGCAGAAAGAATACTGGAACCATATGGCAGGAAGGGTCAGCACTCCCCTGCAATACGGGTATTTTAAGGGCTGGGAGATTATCATAAGCAGCTTTGAACTTTTAATGTTTGCCGTACTTGCCGTTTGTATTGTGCTTGCCCCTGTATTTTCCGGGGAATACCAGTCAGGAACAGATGCTGTAATTTTATCAGGCAGGTATGGAAAAACAAAACTCATAAAAGCAAAGATTTTGGCGTCATATCTGTTCGGGTTTCTTGCATTTACGCTGCATATTGCTGTGGCATTCGGACTGCCGCTTGCCGCTTTTGGCACAGACGGCTGGGAGCTTCCCGTGCAGATAGCAAATACAGTAATACCGTATCCGTTTACATTTTTGCAGACAGTACTTGTAAACACAGGTGTTATTTATCTGATACTGTTTGCCATGATAAGCCTGACGCTTCTTCTGTCGTCAGTAATGAAAACGCCATATCCTGTGCTTATCGTACTTGTGCCGGTTCTTTTTATCCCGGTGTTTCTGACTCCGGATGGAACGGCAGGAGTATATAACCTGACACTGTTTTTACTGCCATACCGGGCTGCAATGCCTGAAATAGGCAAATATATTTCGTACCAGTTTGGCGGTGTGGTAATGGATGCGTTTTTGGTAAGGGCGGTTTTGTATACGGTTCTGACTGTGGTTTTGCTGCCGTTTGCAGGGATGGGATTTAAAAACCATCAGGTTGTGTAAAATTAAAATGGAAATTACCCGTTTTCCCTCCTCAGCGACTCATCCACCGCAATTGTCACACTCTCACCGTCAGCGCCAATAAGGTAAATTCTCTGCAGAAAAACATTTACATTTTCCCCTTCGTGAATGAGTTCCTGACCGAGCTGGCGGTAGGCTGTCAGGTGTTGGCCATGTACACGGACAGTAAGCTCCATAACATTTCCCCGGAATGCCACCCGTTCCACGATTCCTTCTTCCGTGGTGGCAGGATGGGGACAGGGCTCGTTCTTCTTCCGCACTGTAATATATTCCGGACGGATAACAGCCGAAGCGTCTGCTGTGGTATCACGGAATCCTTTGAAGCGGGTATGGTCTATGGATATCGGATTACCAAGAAACTGCACGACAAACGGGGTCCTAGGATTATTGTAAACTTCTACCGGGGAGCCTGTCTGCTCAATTCTGCCATGGTTTGTGATAATAATTTTATCTGCTACTTCCACAGCCTCGTCCTGGTCGTGGGTGACAAAGATGCTGGTAATTCCCACCTGGTTTATTAATTCACGCAGCCATTCCCGCAGTTCCTTTCTTACTTTTGCATCAATTGCGGCAAAAGGCTCATCCAGCAGCAGAAGCTGCGGCTGGACAGCGAGCGCCCGTGCAAAAGCAACGCGTTGTCTCTGACCGCCGGAAAGCTGTTTGGGATAACGCTCTTCCAGTCCGGTTAATCCGACCAGTTCCATTAATTCATCCACACGGTACTGAATGTCCCCTTTTTTCCAGTGGTTTATTTTTAATCCAAATGCAATATTATCAAATACGGTTTTGTGGCGGAAAAGGGCATAATTCTGGAAAACGAACCCAATGCCGCGTTTTCCCGCCGGAATCTGGCTGACTGGTTTTCCGTCAATATAGATTTCTCCTGAATCAGCAGTTTCCAGGCCGGCAAGAATCCGGAGTATCGTGGTCTTTCCGCTTCCGCTTGGTCCCAGCAGTCCGATTAATTTTCCTTTTTCCACAGAAAAACTGATATCATCTGCTGCCTTAAAGTTTTTAAATGTTTTACTGATATGTTTCAGTTCCACGTATGTCTGTGTATGGTCTGGCATGGCAGGGTTCCTCCTAAGTTTCAAGCTCTTTTTTTCCGCGGTATTCAAGCAGGTTGCGGAGTATCAGAATAATCACAGCCATGACAATTAAAATGGAAGACATGGCAAATGCTCCGGTAAAGTCAAATCCCTGGTACAATAGTTCAATATGCAGCGGCATGGTGTTGGTGAGTCCCCGCAGGTGTCCGGACAGTACCGAGACGGCTCCGAATTCCCCCATTGCCCTTGCGGAACAGAGTACAACTCCGTACAGGAATGCCCAGCGGATGTGCGGGAATGTAATCTGCGTAAAAATCTGGAATCCATTCGCTCCCATCAGTGCTGCGGCTTCTTCCTCCTCATTTCCGATGACCGTAAGAACCGGAATCAGTTCCCTTGAAATAAAAGGAAGTGTGACAAAAACCGTTGCAAGAATGATACCCGGCTGTGCAAAAATAATCTGGATATCATGGGCTTCCAGAAACGGATAAATGATGCTCTGCCGTCCAAATGTCAGCAGAAAAACCAGTCCTGCAATAACTGGTGAAATGGAAAGCGGCAGGTCCATAATGGTGGAAATGATTTTTTTTCCCCGGAACTGGAAACGGGTAATCAGCCATGCGGCAAAAAGACCAAAAACAGAATTGACAATTACTGTAATTACAGTTACTTTTACAGTCAGTCCGATGGATTTTAATGCATAAGAGTCTGTGACCGCGTTTTGGTATGCGGCAAAGCCGTCACGCAGTGCCGTAATAATAACATACAGAAGCGGAAGAACCAGCATGGTGATTAAAAAAAGAGCGCTGATTCCAATTAAAATCCATTTTATGATTCCTTTATCGTTGCGAACCTGCATAGTGTTATTCCCTCCAAAGAGTTCTTTACCGTTTACTGGCACGGTTTTGTACAATGGCATTTACAAACAGGATGAGAAATGAAAAAAGCAGCATAACCAGTGCTATGGCCGTAGAGCCTTCATAATCAAATTCCTGAAGTTTTGCCATAATAATGAGCGGTGTAATTTCAGTCTGGTATGGTGTGTTTCCGGCAATAAATACAACGCTTCCGTATTCACCGATGCACCTGGCAAATGCCATGGTAAAGCCTGCGGTCAGTGCCGGAAAAATTTCCGGCAGGATAACCTGGAAAAATGCCTGTGTGCGGGAAGCGCCAAGCATGGCTGCGGCTTCCTCGTATTCCGGTTCCAGTTTTTCCAGAACCGGCTGGATACTTCGTACAACAAACGGGATGCCGATAAAAACCAGTGCAGCCGTAATTCCGATTCTGGTGTAGGCAATCTGTATTCCGTTCTTTGCAAACAGACTGCCAATCCATCTTTCCGGTACGGTAAGATGTGTCAGGGAAATTCCCGCGACTGCCGTTGGAAGGGCGAATGGAAGTTCAATCATGCCGTCCATCAGCCGTTTTCCCGGAAAGCGGTAGCGTACCAGCACCCATGCAATAATAAGACCCATCACGGCATTGATAAGTGATGCTGTAAACGAGGTTAAAATACTGACCCTGTAGCTTGCCAGAACACGCGGATTTGTTACGGTTGCAATAAATTCAGCCCCTGTCAGTTTCAGTGAAAAAACGGCAAGTGAACAGAGGGGAATCACAACGCCCAGACCAAGCATGGCCGTTACAATTCCAAATGAAAGGGAAAATCCGGGAATCACACGTTTCTTTTTCTTCATTGTTTTTTGCCGCCCTTCTGTTATTTTTCGTAAACAGAGTCAAATATTCCATGGTCGGAAAAATGTTTTTCCGTTGCACTGGTCCATCCGCCGAAATGTCCGATATCCGTAAGGTCAATATCAGGGATAATCCATTTATGGTCTTTGGGAAGTTCTGTAATAGTGTTATTACTTCCCTCATAGACGTACTCGTTTAAAATTTCTTCATTTGACGGACGGTAGTACCAGTCTGCTTCCAGCCTCTGGGCTTCATCTGAATACAGATAGTTTAAGTATTCATTGCAGACTTCCCTGGTCCCGTTTTTATCGGCAACTTTGTCAACAATGGCAACGGTCGGCTGGCAGAGAATGGATACGGACGGCACGACAATTTCGTATTCGCCCGGATGTTCATCAAGAGTAAGAAAGGCCTCGTTTTCCCATGCAAGAAGCACATCCCCCTGTCCGTTTTCCACAAAAGAAGTAGTAGAACCCCTTGCACCGGAATCCAGTACAAGGACATGCTCAAAGATGGTTTTAATGTTTGCTGTAATTTCTTCTTCACTTAATCCCTGTTTTTCAAAATAGTACCATGCGGCAAGGTAGTTCCATCTTGCGCCGCCGGAGGTTTTCGGGTTTGGTGTTATAATGCCCACGTCATCAGACAGCAGGTCATCCCAGTCGGAAATATTTTTGGGATTATCCTTTCGGACCAGAAAAACGATGCAGGAAGTATATGGAGAGCTGTCCAGCGGAAATTCTTTCACATAACCGTCCTCAATCAGTCCGGCGTTTTTTACGGCATCCACATCTCCTTCCAGGGCAAGCGTTACAACATCCGCCGGAAGACCGTTTGCAACCTCCAGCGCCTGTTTGCCGGAGCCGCCATGGGACTGGGTGATGTTTACATCCTGTCCGGTCTGTTCTTTCCAGTGTTTCTGGAAAAGTTCGTTATATGCAGCGTACAGTTCCCGTGTCGGGTCATAGGAAACATTGGTGATTTCCACAGGATTTTTTGAAGTGCCGTTTTGTGTATTGTCTGCAGCGCTGCCAAAACCGCAGGCAGTAAGTGTGGCGCAGATAAGTGCGGCGGCAGCCAGTTTGGAGATTTTTCTTCTGTTCATGAATTTTAATCCTCTTTTCTAGTATTTAATTATGTATATCTGATGTTATACCCCAAAGCATTATGTAAATGATTCATGGTGAAAAATCCGGTTCCATAGTGTGCAAAACGGATGTTTCAGCTTGTTCTTAAATATACGTAAAACCTTCTGTTCGTCTTTCACTGTCTGGCGTAAATCCTTAAGTTCCTGCCGGAGGATTTCGTTCTCACGGCGTAAATCGATTGAAACCAGAGAAAAAAAACGGATGATATCTTCTGTCATGTACGGATTGTCTTTTTCCCATCTGGGTAAATCCGGAATATCATCAGTAAACAGGGGACAGTTGTCCTTTATATACTCGGATGCAACCCTGGCATTTCCTGCGGCGTATTTGTTTAACAGAGTACGTGTTTCTTCTCTGGAAAGCATACTGCATGGATAACGTTCGCCGGATTCCGGGGAAAGTGTTTTTAAAAATGTCGTGAGAAACGTATTTTCCTCTTTGGAAAAAGAAGATTCTTTATTAATAATGCGCTTGATTTCTGCATTGTTTCCGGACAGTCCTGGGTTTACCATACGGGAAGGAAGAATAAAATCCTCGGTCAGTTCCAGCCCGATGCAGTCCATGAAATCATGGATGATGGAGTGGCGTACCCAGCTTCCGGGATCAAATCTGCGTACAATCAGGTTTTCTTTTCCGAACAGTTCAGCCATCCTGTCCAGTTTGGATGCATAATCCAGTACCAGCTTATATTTTTTCTGTGTCGTTTTTATAAAGCTTTCCAGTGTCTGTCTGCAGCTGGTCTTCCCCTGCTTGACGCACTGGTTCCAGTTAGAAACCAGAAACTGGTCCTGGCGGCGCAGATATACAATTATTTTTATCTGATATCCCTGTTGTCTGGCTTCCTGTTCCAGATATGGAAAAAGTTCTTTGTGGGAATAACTGGATACGCGCCAGAGATTTTCCTCGGAAAGAATGACATTGTCAAATTCTTTCATGCATTCAGCCACATTGTCCAGTCCTTCCCGCAGAAATTCCATTTCCAGCGGAAAATCCCTTGTACCATCCTCATAATAAAGATTTTCCACCATAAAATGCGCATTACGGTTGGAGCAGACATAGGGATATTTATGAGGCAGCTTTGGAAAACAGCAGCCATGTTTTTCCAGTGTTTTACGGTTAATCTGTAAAAATTCCTGGATGGAGGAGGTGGCTGTTTTCGGTGTGCCAATATGTAAATACAGGGTTTTCATGTAAATGCCTTTCTTTATAAATTCAGTTTCTGTATGATTGTCTGTACACATTCGTGAATGGTTTTTCCGGTTGTATCTATTGTGAGGTCTGCATGCTCCGGAATTTCATAAGGGCTGCCAAGTCCGGTAAAGTCCTCGATTTTTCCGGAACGGGCGCCAGCGTAAAGTCCTTTTACATCGCGCCGCATACATTCTTCCAGCGGGGTGCTGACATATACTTCAAAAAATCCTTCCCCGATAATTTCCTTTGCACGTCTGCGGTCGGCGGCAAACGGCGAGATAAATGAGGTAAGGACAATCAGCCCTGCGTCATTAAACAGCTTTGCCACTTCCGCAACGCGGCGGATATTTTCAATCCGGTCCGGTTCGCTGAAACCTAAATCCCTGTTTAATCCCATGCGGATATTATCACCGTCCAGAAGCATGGTATGTTTATTTAATCCTGCCAGATATTTTTCGAGCTCGTTTGCAAGTGTGGACTTGCCAGAGCCGGATAATCCGGTAAACCAGATGGTGCGTGCTTTCTGTCCAAGCTGGTTTTCGCGGAAGGAACGGGTGATATCCATATTTTGCCATGTAAGGTGGCTGTCCTGCCGCAGGGAACGTGTAATGGTTCCGCATGCCGAGGTCATATGGCTTACGCGGTCAATTAAAATAAAAGATCCCAGGGCTTTATTCTGTTCAAAAGTATCAAAGACAAGGTCCGTTCCTGCCATAATATCACAGCAGGCAATTTCGTTTGTGTAAATAACACTGGCAGGCACTTCCTGCCCGGATACCACGTCTGTTTTATAGTGAATCCGAAGCACCGTGCAGGAAACTTTCTGCGTGCCAGTTTTGATGAAATAACTCTTCCCGGCAGCAAGCCTTGAATTATCCATCCAGAGTAATGAAACGGTTAATAGCTGGTTGACAAAAAGCTGGCTGTCTTTTGTAAGAACACAGCCGCGGGAGACATCAATTTCACGGTCAAGCTGAAGCGTAACGGCATGTCCCTCTGATGAAGTTTTGACAGGAAGACTGCCCTGCAGGATCGACCGCACGTTTGCGGATTCTTTGCTTGGAAGAACGGTAACAGTATCCCCCACTGAAACGGACCCGCTTTCAATCTGTCCCTGAAAGCCCCGGAAGTTCTGGTCAGGACGGCAGACACGCTGCACTGGCATGGTAAAGCCGGTTCCTGCATTCTGGGTTCCGGTATCAATGTTTTCCAGATACGCCAGAAGCGGCATACCATGATACCACGGCATATGGCTGGAGCATCTGGTAATATTGTCCCCGAACGTGGCGGATACCGGAATCAGTTCCACAGAATCATAAGGAAACTCAGCCATCAGAATCCGGATTTCTTTTTGCAGCTTTTTAAAACGTTCATGGGAAAAATCCACCAGGTCCATTTTATTTACTGCAAATACAAAGTGCCGGATACCCATAAGAGCGCAGATTCTTGTATGTCTGCGTGTCTGTGTCAGCACGCCCTTGCTGGCGTCTGCCAGAATTACGGCAAGGTCGGCAAAAGATGCGCCGACTGCCATATTCCGGGTATATTCCTCATGCCCCGGTGTATCGGCAACAATAAAGGAACGTGCGTCTGTTGTGAAATAGCGGTAGGCAACATCAATAGTAATTCCCTGTTCACGTTCTGCAGTAAGCCCGTCCAAAAGCAGGCTGTAATCAATCCCGCCGTCTGCCGAACCAAGCTTTGAATCCAGCTTTAGCGCCTCTTTCTGGTCTGCAAAAAGAAGTTTGGCATCATAAAGCATATGCCCGATCAGGGTGGATTTTCCGTCGTCTACACTTCCGCAGGTAATAAATTTTAATAGTGTATGCATTTAAAAATACCCCTCTCTTTTACGCTTCTCCATGCTTGCCGTTCCGCCGTCGCTGTCAATCATCCGGCTGGTGCGTTCGGATGATACCGCGCTTAAGGTTTCTTCGATTACGGCATCAATTGTACTGGCATCCGATTCGATTCCGCCGGAAAGCGGATAACAGCCGAGCGTGCGGAAACGGACTTTTTTCATTACCGGTTTTTCACCGGGAAGCAGACGCATTCGTTCATCATCTACCAGAATCAGGTTTCCGTTTCTTTCCACAACCGGACGTTCGGCGGCAAAGTAGAGTGGTACGATTTCAATATTTTCTCGTTTGATGTACTGCCAGATATCGCTTTCCGTCCAGTTGGAAATTGGAAATACCCGGATGCTTTCCCCTTTATTGATTTCGGTGTTATAAAGCTTCCACATTTCCGGGCGCTGGTGTTTCGGGTCCCATGCATGGTTTGGATTCCGGAAGGAAAATATACGCTCTTTTGCGCGGCTTTTTTCCTCATCACGCCGTCCGCCGCCGAATGCCGCAGTGAATCCGTATTTGTCCAGTGCCTGCTTTAAAGCCTGAGTTTTCATAATGTCAGTATAGGCAGAGCCGTGGTCAAATGGGTTAATGCCCTGTTTTAATCCGTCTTCATTTATGTATTCCAGCATTTGAATTTTGTATTTTGCTGTTGTTTTATCGCGAAATGAAATCATTTCCTTAAATTTCCATGTGGTGTTCACATGCAAAAATGGAAAAGGAGGTTTTTCCGGATAAAAGGCTTTCAGTGCAAGATGCAGCATGACGGAAGAATCTTTTCCAATGGAATAGAGCATAACCGGTTTTTCACATTCTGCAGCGACTTCGCGCATGATGTAAATAGCTTCTGCTTCAAGCTTGTCTAAATGATTCATGATGTACTCCTATCGCTTTTTCTGAAATACATAATAAAAAAGTTTTCTTGAAAAAAGATTGAAATATGGATTTTTTTGTATATAATGAAGTTCATAACATTTTGGAATTGGAGAAGAGACTTTGAGAATTTTGGTTGTGGAAGATTCACTGCGGCTTGCGGATACACTGTCAGAGGCACTGTCGAAAGCAGGTTATACAGTTGATGTGGTTAATGACGGAAGGGAGGGGTATGAAAATGCGGTAAGCGGAATTTATGATATCGTGATACTGGATTTAATGCTTCCTACGATGAACGGATATGAGGTGCTCGCCGCTATCCGCAGGGAAGGACAGGAGGTTCCGGTGCTGATTTTATCTGCGAAAACGGAACTGGAAGACAAGGTGGAAGGCTTTACGCTTGGCGCGGATGATTATGTGACAAAGCCGTTTGAAGTGAAAGAACTTCTGATGCGGATACAGGCAATCGTAAGAAGGCGCGCCGGGCAGGAAATTATATCACTGCAGGCAGGAAACCTTATGCTTAATACGGCTGCCTGTGAGCTTTCCAATTCAGAAAGCAAAAAAACAATGAAAATTGCAGGAAAGGAAATGCAGCTTCTGGAATTTTTTCTTTTAAACCAGAACCAGGTGCTGGAAAAAGAGCAGATTGCGACAAAAATCTGGGGCTATGAATCAAACGCGGAATACAACAATGTCGAAGTCTATGTTTCCTTTCTGAGGAAAAAATTTAAGAATCTGCATGCGGACGTGCAAATTCGCGCTGTTCGCGGAATCGGGTATATTTTAGAGGTTATCAGATGATAAAAACGTTACGGAAAAAAATAAGTATTATATTTGCAAGTCTGCTGGGCGCGATTTGGGTCTTGATTATTGTGCTTTTTAACTGGTCAAATTATAAGGGGCAGCTTCGGGAGCTGCGTTCCAGTGTACGTTTGGAAATTAAGGAATCTGGCTGGAACAAATTTTTGAAGACCGGGGGAGAGGATGAAGCATTTGACCTTAAAGACCTGGAATATTGTGTGGTCCAGTTAAAAGAAGACGGTACGGTGTCCGTACTGGCGAATCATTTTCCAAGTATACCGGAGGAGAGCCTGACTGGGTATATTGTGGAGCAGAGGAAAAATAACTGGACGCTGGATGACGGGTTTTCAAAGATTACATATATCAGCAAATTTAAGAAAAAATATGGAAAATGTCTGGTTTTAATTAGTACAAAACCGGCGCTCAGGGCAGAGATGAAGCTTGCGGCAGTAAGCCTGGTTATTGCTGTGGCGGGGATATTTGTGCTTATTGCAGCTGTAAAATATCTGTCCGGCTGGCTGGTGCGTCCGGTGGAAGAATCCATTCAGTCCGAGAAAAAATTTATGTCCAATGCGAGCCATGAATTAAAAACCCCGCTGACTGTGATACGGACAAATATTGAATTATTATCGGATGAAATCGGGGGGAATAAGCATCTGCAGTATATCGGAATGGAGACGGAGCGGATGGTTTCCCTTGTAAATAAAATGCTGACGCTGGTTCGGCTGGATGCACATTACACGGAGCAGAAATTCCAGAAATTCCGTCTGGACGAAGCGCTTTTAAATGTGATTTATCCGATGGAAAGCGTGGCATATGAGAAGAATATCAGGATGGATATCCAGGTGGAGGAGGGGATGGGTTTTACTGGAAATGAGGAGCAGATTCAGAGCGTAATGTCCATTCTTCTGGATAACGCCATCAGCTATACCTCCGAGGGAGGAAGCATAGAAATCAGTGCAAAAATCCATTCCCGTAAATTTTATCTTATTGTGGCAAACACTGGAGATCCGATTCCGGCGGAGCTTAAGGATAAAATGTTTGAACGTTTTTACCGGCAGGATGAAGCGAGGGAAAGCACGTCAGAACATCTGGGACTGGGGCTTTCCATTGCCAAAAGCATTGTGGAAAAACATCACGGCAAAATCCGTGTGGAAAGCGTCGGCGGGATGAATATTTTCCATGTTGTGCTCCCGGTGGTAAAAAAGGGGTAGCAAAAAAGCCGCGATACATTCATCAGATTGTATGAAATGTATCGTGGCTTTTCGTTTAAGTTCACGTTGTTGCTTTTAGTACGGGCTATACAAAATTAGAGAACTGGGAAATTCCCTGTACATTATATGTTCCCGCAGCCGTATAACCATTGGCATTATTTGCATTGGACTTTGAATAATGATCTACGAGTGAAGCGTACGTTTTAACAGATGCTCCATAGTTTTTGAAAAACTTCTGTAATGCAGGCATATCGGACTTTTTCAAGGTGTCTTCATCAACCTTCATTTTATTATTTTTGTCCAAAGTGATTCCAAACTGCTTCAGAGCATCTTTGTTTTGCTCTGTTTTATTCTGGATATTGGATAAATTTGTCACTACACCGGCATTTTTGCTGAATTTGGCTGCTTCAAACATATTGTTGTAATTGCTTGCAAAACTCTTTACCGTGGCAAAAATTTTGTCAAGATTGTATCCTTCTTTGCCGTCTTTATCCTTCACCTTTTCGTACAACTGATCCGAAGCAAGCGCCTCGCTGTCTGTCTTTAAAGCAGCTGCAAAAGAAACAGAAGCGGAACTGGTATCATCATCTTTGTTCGTACTGGCTGCAGCGCTGGCAGAAGTACCGCCGGCAAACTGAAGCCGGGACGCAACCGTTGAACCATAACTCAGGAGATTATCTGATGAAAACAGATCCTGTACTTTTGAAGTATCTGCGCTTTTCGCTTTCCCTTCATTAAACTGAAGCGTGCCGTTTGCATTAATCGTGATACCAATTTCTGCAAGCTTATCCTTATTTGCGGAGGTGCTTTTCATTGCACTTGCAATCAGTGAAGTCTTGTTGGAAAGCGTGGATTTTTTAGCTGCACTCACCACGTCATTATAGCTTGAAACATAATTTTTCAGTGCAGAAACTACCTTATCGGACGCGGTTTTGCCTTCTTCTGCAGTATAGGTGTCTTTTTTCTGTAATGTTGCCACAGAACTTTTCAACGTTCCAATCCCTGCTGTCAGCTTTGAATTTGCCTCCTGCGCCTGTTTGGAAAGCGTGGGTTTTTTCCTCTCTTCAATAAGCTTGTCAATGACATAGCTGGTTTTGCCTGCACCAGCTTTGGTTGCAGAGGAGGTGGAATTCTGATTCCCATAATACGCTTTCGTCAGCTTGGCATAACTGCCATTTTTAAGGCTGGCCCAGTCCGAGAAAAAATTAGAATTTTGGCCGAAAAAACTCTGGTTTGTGTTTATTGCCATATGAATCACCCCTTTACATAAAAATGGATATTATATTCATCCTTATTATAACATATCTTCCTTTAAATGGCAATAAAGAATTGCCGTAGTGCAGACACAGCCTTGTTAATCAGAGACGGCGGACCATACGGTCCGCCGCCTTTTTATGGAGAAAACGAAATATAAGAAAATTAACCCATAATTACTTCCACATCAACGGATGTTTTGCCATCCGGAAGTGGGATTGTATTGCCGCTTACGGCATTTCCATCAACTGTCATGGAAGCTACGCCTTTTTCTACATGGTTCGGGTTTTTGACAGTGATATTGTATGTGACGCCCCGGAAATCGCGTTTTGCTGTAAAGCCGTCCATGTCTGACGGAATACAAGGGTCAACTACAAGTCCGTCATAGTCCGGGCGGATACCAAGAATAAACTGGGACACATCCAGGAATGTCCATGCAGCAGTACCGGTCAGCCAGCTGTTTTTGGCTTCGCCAAAGTTTTTCGCATCTTTTCCGGCAATCATCTGTGAATACACATACGGTTCCGTACGGTGGATTTCACTGATATCCTCAATATATGCAGGACAAGTGCGGGTATATACCTGCCATGCGCGGCTGCCGCGTCCGACGACCGTTTCCGCAATTGAAATCCACGGGTTGTTGTGACAGAAAATACCTGCATTTTCCTTGTATCCCGGCGGATAGGAGGAAATTTCGCCAAGCTCCACATGGTATCTGCGGTATGGCGGCTGGAGCAGTACAATGCCGTACTGGGTATCCAGATGTTTCTCCACGGATTCCATGGCTTTTAGGCAGTTGCCCTCTTTCAGTCCGATTTCTGCCATGACACAGAAGCCCTGCGGCTCAATGAAAATCTGTCCTTCTTCACATTCCTTTGAACCGATTTTGTTTTTATCGTTGTCATAGGCGCGTAAGAACCATTCACCGTCCCAGCCTGCGTCAAGAACAGTATTTTCCATATCTGCAATTGCTTTTTCTGCAAAAGCGGCTTCATCGTCCAGTCCCCTGTGACGGCAGATTTGCACGTAATCCTTTCCATAGCGGACAAACATTCCTGCGATAAATACAGACTCTGCATTAGGTCCTTCCGAAGGTCCGAATGTCTGGAAGGATTCTCCCGGCTCTGTGGAGAAACAGTTTAAGTTCAGGCAGTCGTTCCAGTCGGCACGCCCGATCAGCGGAAGCTTATGCGGTCCAAGGTGGTCAATCGTATAATGGAACGAACGTCTTAAATGCTCCATAAAATCCGTGGCCTTTGACGGATCACTGTCATAAGGCGTCATCTCGTCGAGGATACTGTAATCCCCGGTTTCCTTGATATATGCAGCGGTACCGGCAATCAGCCAGAGCGGATCGTCATTGAAACCGCTTCCGATATCGGAATTTCCTTTTTTGGTGAGCGGCTGGTACTGGTGGTAGGCGCTTCCGTCTTCAAACTGTGTGGCTGCGATATCTAAAATACGTTCCCTTGCGCGGTCCGGAATCAGATGCACAAAGCCGAGCAGGTCCTGGCAGGAATCCCTAAATCCCATGCCGCGCCCGATACCAGACTCAAAGTAAGAAGCGGAACGGCTCATGTTAAAGGTTACCATACACTGGTACTGGTGCCAGATATTTACCATGCGGTCCAGCTTTTCCTCGGAAGAGGAAACGGTAAAGTGTGACAGCAGCTTATCCCAGTAGGCTTTTAATTCCGTAAGGGCAGCGTCAGCCTTTTCCTTCGTGTCAAAATCCTTCATCAGGCTCTCGGCAGGGGCGCGGTTGATATTGCCGTCCTTCGGGTCGCCTGTCCATTTTTCTTCCGCCGGGTTTTCTATATACGCAAGCATAAATACGAAAGTTTTTGATTCTCCTGGTGCAAGCGAAACCTTTAAATGGTGGGAACCAACCGGCGCCCAGCCGCTTGCAACGGAATTTTTGGATTCTCCGGAAACAACGGCTTCCGGTGCGGAATTTTCGCCATATGCACCAAGGAAGGAATCACGGTCCGTATCAAAGCCGTCAATTTCTGCATTTACAGTATAGAGTGCATAATGGTTGCGGCGTTCCCGGTACTCGGTCTTGTGGTAAATGGCGGAACCATGGATTTCCACTTCACCGGTGGAGAAGTTACGCTGGAAATTTGTCATGTCGTCCATGGCATTCCACAGACAGAACTCCACATAGGAAAAAACGGAAAACTCTTTGGCATCTGTACCGTTGTTGGTCAGGGTCAGCTCGTTGATTTCGCAGTTTCTTCCAACCGGAACAAAGGCGGTCAGTTCGGCGTGCAGGTTGTTTTTGCTGCTCTTAAATGTGGTGTAGCCCATGCCGTGGCGGCATTCATAGGAATCAAGGTCTGTTTTGGCTGGCATCCAGCCCGGATTCCAGATGCTGTCCCCTTCTTTCATGTAATAATAGTGTCCGTTACTGTCATACGGGACATTGTTGTAGCGGTATCTTGTCAGGCGCAGCAGTTTTGCGTCCTTGTAGAAGCTGTAGCCTCCGCAGGTGTTGGAAATCAGGGAAAAGAAGTTTTCAGATCCGAGATAGTTGATCCATGGGAGCGGTGTTTTCGGAGATGTAATGACATACTCCTTGTTTGCATCATCAAAATAGCCAAATTTCATGTGTGCATCCTCCAATACAAGATTTGCTGGTTTGGGATTTCCGGTATATTTCCGGTAATCCGCCGGTTACGTGTGGTTATTACGAAAACGTTTAAGTAACAATTTCTTAAAAAAATTTTACTCTCATATGTGTGGAAATGCAACAAAAAAATAAAAATTAGATAAAATTAACAAAAAAATAATTTTATGTTTGTGTACTTTTTTGTAGTAATTTGTACCGTTCATTTCGTTATAATTAATGAGAGAAGATAAGTAACCTGCACAGAGAGTATATTAAAATACAAATCTAAAGGTCATAGGAGGCGTACATATACATGCGGTTTTACGGCAGACTGGAATCTGACCAGACGTTGGCTTTCTTGTATGAGAAACACAGGAAACTGCTGCTGAGGGTGGCATGGAATATCCTGCAGGATTGGCAGCTTGCGGAGGATGCGGTGCAGAATGCATTCATCCGTGCAAACGGGCAGATGGACAGATTAAAGAGCATGGATACAGTTGCAGAAAAGCAGCTGCTGGTAATGCCGCTGGTGGATGTACAGGAAGATACGCTGAGAGCGGTATATATTTATAAAGATAAGGAGGGGCGGGAATTGTCATGCATACAGGAGAGGGTTTTAATTTGGTTATCTGGAATATATGAACTGCATTTTTTTTGTTGATGCGGTGGACATGGACACGGAAGAAATCAGAAATATCTATGACGGATGGCTTTAGTGAACGGGAAATGGAATTTGGAAAAACCATAATACAGAATTAGTACATTTAATACAACCAATAACGACTTATGCCATTTGCAGGATAATTTGATTCCGGTCTGGGGAACTGGGGCAGTATAGCCAACGGGTTTTATGATGCGGAAACAAACAAAATCATTGACAATAAAACTGCAATCAGGATTCCGGGGGATACACTGCAGGGAAGAATCAGCTTTCAGCAGAATATTCCTGAAGAAAAAAGTTACCAGCTGGTCGTTTTAATTGATTATCTGCAGCATGAATTTTGTGCGGATGACCAGAAATGCCAGAACTATTCATTTAAATTAAAAGGGGAGGATGAATTTAACCTGAATATTTCAGTTGACCTGGCAAAAGACGAGGGAAAAGAGTTTTCTTATATCATCTTTGAGAATGAACCGGATTACAAAGAATTTCAGACAGATGGATTTGTACGTGGAATTGAACTGGTAAAGAACAGGAAGGAACTGAGGCCTGTCGCAGAGGGAAAAGGAGGGCAGAAGGCAGAACTGGTAATGATGAACCAGGAAGAAGATTCAGATAAAAGAAGCTATGTGATTATGGGATTTGCAGACTGGATCCAGACGCCTGTAATCGGGAGCCATCTGAAATATTATGTAACGGTTCCTGCCGGTACCTCATTATCCATTCCGATAACATTCCCGGATGTAAAGAAACCTACCGTCTTTCAGATAGTTGCATTTGGCAGTCCCGACACGGAATTTGGAAAGGAAAGGTATCCGGATGAATTCATTACGTTTCGTGTTCTTGTAAAACCCTGACGGATATATAAGGGAGTATATGTCACAAAAAGAAAGGAGAAAGAACGATGCAAAAAAGATTATGTATGTTAATAGCTTGTCTGATGTTTACAACAAGTACTGAAGTTTTTGCTGCTTCAAAGGATAATCAGAATCAAATGTGTTCTGATGATGGTAAGGCGGTTGAATCGGTTTATTATGAAATACAGTTACATACACCATATATACCGTATATGCAGCTGTTATGCTGGTGATGTTTGTTCTGTATTTTTCCAAAAGAAATTCAAAGTAATATGCAGGTGATGACAATGCTTTTGGCATTGAAGGGGAGAGAAGAGATCCGGGATTTTGCAGGATAAGAAATCAGAAGACGTTGTATTTTCAACGGATGATTTTGAAATGACCAGAGGGGAACTGCTGGCGGACGGGGAATCTGCCGTGGTGCATAAGTCCCTGATTTCCAGGTCATCATAAATACATACCGGAATCACTTCATCAAAACTGTACTGCCTGGCGAAACCACTTCAATAACCCAGTCCGGCGCACCGTTGCAGCCTCTGTCATCCAGCTTGTTCATATCACAGATAAATGAGTTCAATTATTTCTTGATTTAATCATACACTGCCGAGATGAAACATGCAAGTAAAACCAAGCACGTCCGCTGCTGTCGGGCTTTTTGTATGGACAAAGAAATCGTTAAAAAAAGCGACGATGTATTTACCGGAGAGCAGGTTTATGTCATGGAGCAGGCAGATGGTAAAACTCTGTTATTTTGATTGCAAGCATACCGCAAAACGGTTATACTTAAAATAAAAACATAAAGCTAACATATTACACAACATAGAATCATATGAAATACGCAGTAGAGCATTGCGTAATCGAAAAGCAGGGTGGGCAAAAGACCATGGAAAGAGAGGGATATAGGTGTATGGGGGACTGCAGATGATAAAAGTTGCAATTTGTGATGATGACATTAAAGTACAGTTTGCCATGGAGGAGTTTTTGCAGCGTATCCTTGGGGAGTATGGCATAGAGGCGGAAATAGAATGTTTCGACAGGGGGGACAAACTCTGCAGGGAGTACTGGAAGGGAAAATATGACCTGATTTTCCTTGATATTCAGTATGAAGGAAAAAACGGGGTTGAAACTGGAAGGTATATAAGGGAAACTGCAGGTGACGAGATGGTGCAGATTGCATATATATCCGGAAACACGCATTATGCCATGGATTTGTTTGAATACCGTCCAATCAATTTTCTGGTAAAACCGGTTTCAGAAGCAGATGTAAAGAAAGTTCTTGATAAATATCTGGTTATCAGCAGTCAGAAAATGGACAACTTTCAGTATAAAACAGGTTCGGATATTTGTCAGGTGGCATTATCGGAAATTAAATATTTTTCCAGCAGGGCAAGAAAAATTACCCTGCATGGGAAAGAGTGGGAAGCGGAGTTTTATGGGTCTTTGGATTCAGTGTACAGCAGGGTTAAGGGAAAACAGTTTTTATATGTACATAAATCATTTATTGTGAATTATCAGTATATTAGAAAAATGGAATATGAGCAGGTGATTCTGTATGATGGAGTTGTGATTCCTGTTAGCCAGTCAAGGCGTTCGGCGATAAGGAAACAGTTTATGGATATAAAAAAGGGAGAACTGTATTAAATGGTGGAAGTGATTCAGTTTTGCAATAAATTTGCCGTAAATGCCTTCGCCGTATATATAACAGTGCGATTGCTGGGGGTGTTTTTTAAGGGCAGGCTGTACGATAAAAGATTTTTATATGCTGCCATATCAGGCAGCATGATTATAATGCTTTATCTGGATTATTATGCGCCGTATGTATGGGCTAATTTTTTGATCAGTATGGGGCTGGTATTTATCCTTGCCGCCTGTTATGAGGCACAAATGTGGAAAAAGATTGTGGTTACAGCCGGAATCAATCTGCTGCTGGCATTGTCAGAACTTGCGGTTGCTTTGTTTATGGGTATAGATGATTTAAGCTTTTTGGCGAAAGCTTATAATGGGGAAAACATTGCATTATTTTTAAGCCGGATCGTTTTCTGGATTGCTGTAACCATGATTATGAAATTCACAGACCGGAATAATCCAAACAAATTTCCCTTCAAAGTGACGGTAATGGAAGTTCTTGTTTTCATGGGGCTGGTCGGCGTGCTTCTGGCGCTTTGTACCAGAAAACAGGAAAACATTCTTACTGAGTCCGCAGTTTTGTTTATATCAGAGGCGATTGTTTATCTGGTGATTTATTTACAGGACTGTCTGCTGGAACTGTTTGCAAGCAGGGAGCAGGCGGCCCTGCTTGCACAGGAGAAAGAATACTACCGGAGGGAAGCCGCCATTATCCGGCAAAAGCAGGAACAGCAAAGACAGTTCCGGCATGATTTAAAAAACCGGTTCCAGATATTAAATGAGATTGCGGAACATGGAAATATACTGGAACTAAAAAAATACCTGTCGGAGATTGAAACAAAATACAGGGAACAGGAAACATTTTCAAATACGGGAAACCTTATTGTTGACAGTATTATCAACAGCAAGCTTCAGGATGCTGTGGAAAAGAAGATAGAAGTAACGGCCAGTGTCATGCTTCCGGAAACCATGGAAGTGAATACGGATGATATGGTCGTTATTCTGGGAAATCTTCTGGACAATGCCATAGAAGCCTGTGAAAGGGCGGAGTTTCCTAAATACATAAACCTGTTTATGAATTATGAAAAAGGCTGCCTTATTTTAAATGTCAGGAATAGTTTTGACAAAGTGATAAACAAGGAGTACGGGGAATTTGTAACAAGGAAAAAGGACAAATCTTTACATGGCCTGGGATTAAAGAACGTTAAAAATACGGTTGGGAAATACAATGGAATGATAGAGTTTGCATCTGATGAAAAAGAATTTTCGGTGAATATCATTCTGTATTTGTAAAAAACGTGCCTTTGCCTCTTCTATGGGGCAGGGACGTTTTTTACATTTTTATCTCAAAAACTTTAAATTTTTACAAAAATGTATATGATTTTTTACAATCGAGTAATTAGAGGGTGTTTTTCTGTTATGATAGGTTTGTCTTTGAAAGGATCAGGCAAAGAGTGTAACCGGATGTTATATTATGACCGCAGGATCAGCGTTTATCATGTTTGTGGCGGCTGGTCTACCGGAGAAGGGCGGTCGTGGTCTGGATGCTGGAGAGGCGGGGCATGGTGAAAAGAGAGACTGCAGGAAACAAAGATATGCCGGAAGATGAAAGCAGTGGTGGAAGTGGGGGAAAAGATGATGAAAAAAAGAATCCGCATATGCGCGTTGTGTCTTGCCATGATTTTTATTGCTGGCAGTTGCGGGGACAGGGAACTCACTTTGGAGAAAATTGCGTATGACAAATCTGCGAAGGATTATACGGTGTATTTAAAGGAAAACGGGGAATATGTGCCGTATCTGGTGCTTTCGTCAGATTATAATGGAAATGTGCTGCTCCTGCGAAAATATCTTCTGCCGGAGAATATGCAGTACAAAAAACATAGTGAGTGGTGGACAAGGGATGAAAATGGTTCTTACTACGAAGAGAGCAGTGTTGATGACTTCCTGAATACGGAATTTTACGATAGTCTGAGTCCGTGTACAAAGGACAATATCCTGGAATGTGAAATTGAAGTTACCAGTAAAGAAAGCTACCAGGAAGACGATTTTACAACGCATTATATTCCCCGTAAAGTTTTTCTTTTATCCGCATTTGAACTTTATATAGGAGGGATGGAGTACTCGACGGCGGAGGAGGGGAAAAGGCTGAAGTATTTCAAAAAGATGATGGCAGCTGAAAAAAGTGCTTGTTTAGCAGATGGTAAAAAACTGCCCTACTGGACTCGGACGCCGTTTATTTATGAAACCTGTACGGTAGTTGTTGTCGGGACGGATGTGATTGGAGCTTCTACCGCAGATCTTTCTCTTGCAGTCCGTCCGGCATTTTGCATGGACAAAGAAACTGTTATTAAAAAAAGCGGGGATGTAATTACCGGGGAGCAGGTTTATGTCATTGAGTAGGCAGGCTGAAAGAACAGGGATTCTGGAAGGTGGGACGGAAGATAAAAAATATGAATTGTAAAGGAGAAAGGAATATGTTGAAAAGAACGATAAGTTTTTTGCTGGCACTGTGTCTGTGCATAGGAATTACTGCTGGCACAGAGGTTTATGCGGGCGATGACAAGGGTACAAATGATGAAGAAAATGTTGGAATGGGGAAAATGGAGGATATCAATTATACCACGTATGCCGGGCTTGGATTTTCTTCTGGAAAGTACCGCATTATCCGTATCAATTGTCCGGTAGATGTTACGGTGTGTGATGCGGATGGAAATGTTTTGACGACGATTATAAATGATACTCCCCAGAAAGACGGAGAACTGGTTGCAGCGTTTAATGAAGATGGTGAAAAACTTGTCTATTTGCCTGTAAATGAAGATTATATGGTGAAGCTGACGGCTACTGGTGATGGGACAATGAATTATGGAATTCAGGAAATAGACCCTCAGGCAGGAGAAAGCAACCATATTGTAAACTTTAATGACATCTTGATTAGCAAGGGGCAGGAATATGTAGCGTATCTTCCGGGTTACAGTCTGAAAGAAATTGAAGATGGTTCCGGAGAGGCGGCGAAAACAAAATATACGTTATTTCTTGATGATAAACAGATTTTACCTGATGAGGAGTTAAGTGGTAAAGATGCATTCGATGCATATTATTATGTGGATGCTGTGGCAGCAGATGAAACAAATGGATATGTGTTCGGCGGAGGTACACACCAGCTTGGCACTTTTACAAAGCTGACCGCAGTAGCGAATCAGGGATATGAGTTTGTGGGATGGTATGCAGATCAGGAGCTTGTTTCGAAAGAAACAGAATACAGAATCAGGGTTTCTAAAGATGTGAAGCTGGTTGCGGTATTTAAGCCTATTGAGGAAGGAAATGGGATTCAGGGGTCGTTTAAAGTGGTATCCCAGTGGAATGACGGATTCAATGGAGAAATTACTCTGGCAAACGAGACGGAGGAAGTAATTCACAATTGGATGGTAAAATTTGATTTACCTTATGAGATTACCAATATGTGGAATGGTTCCATTGTTTCTTATGAAAACGGGGTTTATACGGTTCGCAATGCATCTTATAATTGGGATATTAACCCAGGTGAATCTGTAACGATAGGGTTTACTGCACGCTGGGATGCTGCGGAAGAGGAAAAGGTTAAACAGCCGAATTATTATAACCTGGTACGAAAAAATGCAAATACCGTTACGGAGAATCTGGAGATTACCTATAAAGTAAACAGTGATTGGGAAACTGCATTCAATGGGGAAATCCGGATAAAGAATACATCATCAAGTGATATGTCAGACTGGATGCTGGAATTTGATTTTGATGGAGAAATTAAGGAATTTTGGAATGCAGAAATTGTTTCTCATGAAGGAAAACATTATGTAATTAAAAATAAAGGGTACAATGCAACGATTGGTGCAGGGCAGACACTGGTGCTGGGATTTGAGACAGCAGATGGGAACGGTACTGGTAAGGAACCATCAGGCTATCAATTTACAACTGTGAATTTAGATTAGCAGTAGTTTACAAAGCATCAGCTAATAAGCTGGTATTCCCTGGATGACAGGATAAAGAACCGGATGATTCCTGGTTCTTTATCCTGATTTTCATAAAACATAGAAAAAAATTTTAAAAAGGGAAAGAAATGGTATGAGGAAAAGAAAGGGATTTATATGTGTGCTGCTTTTTGCCATGATTTTTATTGCTGGCAGTTGCGGGGACAGGGAACTCACTTTGGAGAAAATTGCGTATAACAAATCTGCGAAGGATTATACGGTGTATTTGAAGGAAAACGGGGAATATGTACCGTATCTGGTGCTTTCGTCAGATTATAATGAAAATGTGCTGCTCCTGCGAAAAAATTTACTGCCTGACCTTATGCCGTATAAAAAGCATAGCGAGTGGTGGGCATGGTATGAATATGGTTCTTACTACGAAGAAAGCAGTGTTGATGATTTTTTAAATACGGATTTTTATAATTTCCTGAGTGAATATACAAAGGAGAAGATAACAGAAAGTGAAATTGAAGTTACGGACAAAGAATGTTATAATAGCGATAGTCATAAAACGCATACGATTTCCCGTAAGGTTTTTCTCTTGTCCTCAGTGGAACTTGGAATAGAAGGATTTGATGGAAATATAACAACGAAGGAAGGGGAATCGTTGAAATATTTTAGAAAAAAAGAATTTGCGGAAAAAGGCGCTTATCTGGAGGATGGAAGAAAAATGCCTTATTGGACACGGACGCCTGACCTTTGGGAGTCGTGCATTGT
Source organism: uncultured Lachnospiraceae bacterium (assembly GCA_947566705.1). GTDB lineage: Bacteria > Bacillota > Clostridia > Lachnospirales > Lachnospiraceae > Roseburia. Next base: position 33,851 of record CANOLA010000026.1, read on the forward strand.
AGTGGTAATAGGGGCGGAAATTATAGATACCGTGACGGCAGATTCTTCAAGCGGTGTCCGTCCGGCATTTTGCATGGACAAAGAAACTGTCATTAAAAAAAGCGGGGATGTAATTACCGGGGAGCAGGTTTACGTCATTGAGTAGGCAGGCTGAAAGAACAGGGATTCTGAAAGGAAGCCGGAAGATAAAAATATCAATTTGATGACGCTGAAACAGAGGAAAGTACTGCAGAACCGAACTGTTTTTCAAATAAAGTGACGGATTTTGAGGATTTGGCACAGATGGCTGACATGTTAAAGCAGAAAGGCATTCGCACAAGCGTGGTAACAACTGCTTCATATTACAAAACATATGAAAGCCTGGCTGAAACCGCAGATGGGGACATGTTTTTGATGACAGGGGATTTTTGTGATGAAATGTTTGGGTTTATCTGCTACGGAACTCCAAAAATGAATGTCGTTATTGCGGATAATATTGTGTCAGGTTACTTTAAAGAGCCGCTTGTGAAAGGCGGGGATTGTGATACGGATGGCGATACATTAAGTGACAGTGAGGAAGTTGACTGGGACAATGTAAAGGAAGTCCATGAAGACGGGACGTATGAGCTTTATACATGGAAAGAATTGTGCCAGAAAAGCAGGCTGTGGTTTTTGGAAGTGGAGGATTACGCTGGCGGCGAATCAAATCCGTTGTTTGAACTAATGGGTGGCATAGAGGTCATTCCGGCAACATCCAATCCTTTCTCTGCGGATACCGATAAGGATTATTATCCGGACAACCGGGATGAAGATATACTTGACACCAATCCTATGTATATTTATGATGCAGGCATTAATGACAGTGGTTTCCATAAGGGAGTTTCTGTTGCGGTAAAGGAATCTGACAAATTTACGGATGGAAAACTGACCGTTAATAACAGCGAAAGTACTGCAAAATATTCATTTACAAGGCGGCCGGGAGATTTTGCGTATTTCACCCTGAAACCTGATGCTGTTTCTTATTATAAGTTTACGAATAAAGCGAATGTGGCAGCATCTGTTACAGTAAGCTATGAAAAGGGATGGGGGTTATGGGAGGAAACTGTTTATGTGGATCCGGACAGCAACGGAACATATTTGCTGGAACGGGGAAAAGAATATACGATTGAAATTTATGGCGATGGTTATTCGGACTATGGGTTTACGGCGGAACAGGATAACTGGGTTTATGCGCCTGATGGAGGCGTGTGGGAAGCCAATGATGGGGAGCCTCTTTCAGAATATAAGCCTATAAAACAATACTACATTACCCCAAAGCTGCTTGCAGACTCGTTATATACTAAAATAGATAACGATTTTAAGATTACAACCATTTATACTCAAAAGGATCTGGAAAATGTAATGAAGAGTCTTGAACCTGAATTGAGGTCGCAGCTTAGGGAAGAAATAAATACATTTTTAACGGCAGGTGGCTTTGTTGTTTTGATTATGGACGTATCTTCTCACGAAAAATACAAAATACTTAAGGTTGTTAGTAATATAATCACAGTATCAGGTGCTGGCATGCTTGGGAGTGAACGGATTGAAGATTTATACATTGAGCATATTGAGGATGTACTTAAAGAAGGAAACCTTCATATATGTTATTCAACGTATATGACCAAGTACTATAACAATTATACTCCATGGACGACTGAACGGTATATACCCAAAATACAGTTTGATATTGCTGGAAGTGTGAATGATTCACTTTCATATAGAACCGTGCAGGATGCCTGTGGTTTTCCCAGTTTTGATAATAGATAAACCTGTGTTTGGTGTGAGGAGGTGGTGGAATACATAAAAATGTTCCGTAATGAATTGAAATCAATCAAAAGTTTATTTGGTAAAATAATATATGTTCTCGCAGTAGTATCAGGGGTATTTACGATTGTGCTGTGTTGTCTGGCATTATTTTATGAATTTGCTGCATTAATTGCAAAATGCTGCCTTATATTTTCTATAGTAATGTTCCTCATTTGCATTGCCATGGAAACA
>CANOLA010000027.1 GCA_947566705.1 uncultured Lachnospiraceae bacterium
TATATTGCAAAATATGGCTGCTAAATATTGCGATATTTAACAGCCGAAGTAATATTGCAAGCAACAGGTAAATATTTTATAATTTAAGCATATAAATTGGGATTGGATACCGTCAAAATCTTAGGCTCTCGCACCTTATAAGGACATAATTAATGGGAGCAGAATCTGCCGTCGAGATATAACAATGCGTAGAATTGTAGGACTGGGGCTATGCGAATTATTATATGGAGACTATTTATTATGGAAAAGCAAATAGAAAATTATGTTGAAGAAAACTTAACAGATGGAGCACAGCAAACTGCATTAGAGTTTATTAACTATTTACGAACAAACGAATTGGACTTTGTTAAAGATAACGGTTATTGGAAAGATAAAATTTATTATTTGATAAAATTTATGAATGAGTGTGTATGTTTTATTGCGATTAAAGATCCAAACGAACCAAAAAATCTTTGGACAATATGGTCTGACAATAGCAGAGCATACGAGGATTCTTCTGTGGAAGAAGATATAAAGAATATTGCTTGGAAATACGTAGATCATTGCGATAACTGCGGTTCGTGCGGAGGCGGTAAACACAAAATAGTGTTTGGAAAGAATTTTGAAAAAGTTTGTGGATGCACTTTCTGGATTGATAATCCAAAGGCAAGCAATCTTACGTTTTTGAAAAAGATGGTTGAACTGCGGAAAAACGATATTTTGAATAATATATGTTACTAATTTTACATGAGTATCTGAATAATTACTAACAAAGATTTGACTGGAATAGGGTTATCCCAATACTTAAAAAATGTGCAAGTCGCACAGTGAGAACATTTTACCGAAAAGGGATTTTATAATTACTGTAAATTTTTAGCAAAAACCCTAACCAACCAGAAAAGTCTACCCAACTCCATTCATTGAAAAAGCAGTTTTGAGAACCAAAATATTTTTATATGTCTATACAGAATAACCACTTTTGCGATATAATTTAAAGAGCAGGTTTTTGCATGAGGAGGTTATACAGATGACAAGAACAAAAACAGCCGCATTGTTTACAGCAATGACACTCGCTGCTGGTGCACTCACTGGCTGCGGCACAAAATCAAAAGAAACAAATGCTGACAAAAAGTGGGAAGTAACAGAAAACGATAATACAGAAATTAATGAAACAGAAACTATTGGGATAAAAAGCGAAACAGAAGAGACAGAAGCTGAAAAAGAGACAAAAACTTTTACTTTTTCTGAAGTAAAAAATTATGAGTTCTGGTTTGGAAGCGGTGCAGGAGCCTGGTGCACAACGCTCACCATTCAGCCGGACGGCTCTTTTTTGGGACAGTACCATGATTCTGACATGGGTGACACCGGGGAGGATTATCCTAATGGAATTCAGTACAGATGTGATTTTCATGGGAAGTTTACTGAGCCAGTTGCAAAGAACAATTATACATACCAGTTTGAGATTGATTCCATCCAGTATGACAAGGAGCCGGGAACAGAAGAGATTACAGATGGGGTAAAATATATTTACAGCGAAGCATACGGACTGGAAAAGGCAGGAGAAATTTATTTGTATCTGCCAAATGCACCCGTTGCAGAACTGCCCCAGGAATACCGGGACTGGGTGAATTATTTTGAGCTTTCTGATGAAAAAGGAGTTGTGCTGGAAACCTACGGACTGTACAATACAACAATGCGGGAGGGATTTACCAGCAGTATAATCAGTGATACTGCGGATATTGATGCAGAGCTTACTGCACTGGAAGAAGAAGCACAGCAGATGAATGTGCGGTTGCAGAGCGGGGAGCTTTCCCAGGGTGATATGAACCAGCTGTCAAAAGAACTGTATCTGCTGTGGGACAATGAACTGAACAGCCTGTGGAGCCGGCTGAAAGAAAAACTGGATGCGGATGCCATGAAGCAGCTGACAGATGAAGAACGCGAATGGATTCAGTGGAAGGACCAGGAAGTGAAAGCTGCGGGAAGTGAGGCAGAAGGTGGTAGTTTGCAACCGCTTCTGGAAAATGACAGAGCGGCTGAACTTACACGGAACCGGGTTTATGAGCTGGCGGAAAGATTAAAGAGTGAATAGGATGGCAAATATTATACCAGTAAACGAATTTCGCAATCCGGCACTCGACATTTATGCCAGAACGCCGGAAGTGCAGCTCCTCCGTTACCGGGAACCGAAACCTGGAATTTTTATTGCAGAAAGTCCAAAGGTAATTGAACGCGCACTGGACGCAGGGTATGAGCCAATATCTTTTCTGATGGAGCCGCAGCATGTGGAATCGCAGGGAAAGGAACTTTTGAAGCGCTGTCCTGATGTGCCGGTCTATGTGACAGAGCCTAAAGTGTTAAATGAACTGACAGGGTTTTCACTGACACGGGGAATGCTCTGTGCAATGAACCGGAAACCGCTTCCGGCAGTAAAAAAAGTGTGCAAAAATGCAAAAAGGATTGCCGTTCTGGAAAACGTCGTAAACCCAACTAATGTCGGAGCGATTGTGCGTTCCGCTGCGGCACTTGGCATGGATGGAATTTTATTTACATCCGGCTGCAGTAATCCCCTGTACCGAAGGTCAGTCCGCGTCAGCATGGGAACCATATTTCAGATTCCATGGACGATAATGGATGCAGGGGACTGGCCGGGTCCGGGAATGGACAAGCTGCGGTCGCTTGGTTTTACTACGGCGGCAATGGCACTTTGCGATGATTCCTTAAACATTGAAGATAAAAGACTTCTTTCTGAGGAAAAACTGGCAGTAATTCTCGGTACGGAAGGAGACGGACTCGCTGCCGGCACGATTGCAGCATGTGATTTTACAGTTCGGATTCCCATGTCACATGGCGTGGATTCCCTGAATGTGGCAGCGGCAAGTGCCGTGGCATTCTGGCAGCTGCGGAAACAGCTATGAGGTTTGGAGGTACTGCAACATGAAAATCACTTTTCCCAAAAATAGAATCAAAGTACACTCCATATCTTTATATATGTGCTTTATTATGATATTGACACTTTCCGGCTGTCAGACTGTACATAATCGCATAGAAAAACTGACACATGGCAAAATGAACGGCGTTGCCACGGACTGCCGTATTCTGTCAGTGGAAGGAACAACAGGTTCCGGTCACTATATCTGTAAAAACAGTACTCATACATATATTTACCATAATAATGCAATATACGATTATGAAACAATGGAAAAATTAATAAAAGCAGAAGACTTAGAATTTATGGCTTGCAATGACGATATGCTGTATTATTCTATTTCCTGCCATGACGGACAATTATTTTGTTATGATTTTTCAGAAAAAACAAGTACACTCATTTCGAAAGAATTTCGAGTTACCGGAATGAAAGCAAATGGTGATGATGTTTTTGTTTCACAAAGAGATAAAGATGGCAAAGGATATATAAATGGAAAAACTGCAGTTCAGCGAATATATGAAGTAATTTACTATCATAAAAAGGAAAACGGAATATCCCTAAAAGAGTGGGCAAAAGAGCACAAGGGACAAAGCATTTCGGATGACTATGAAACATATGAATTTGAAGGATATGAAATCGTTGCAGATAAGTCATTAGGACAGGATAATCCCCGGTTCGTTTTTATTGGAAATGAAGATGGATTTCAGTATTCCTGTTACGGTTACAATACTTATAATAAAATAAATGAGGAGTATCTCCGGATAGGCATTGATGTAAAAACCAAATATCTTGGAATAGAAAAAGAACTTTCGGAAATTATGACTGCAGATACTGCCGAGGCAGGTCTATCTGCAGCCCAGATAGGCTTTTATGATGATAAAGCCTGGATGATTGTACAGTATGGAAAAGGCACACCTGGTTATCAGGAAAACCCAACCAAAGATTTTAAATCAACGGACGCCTTTTTTGAATTTTCTCCCGAAACGAATAAATGCAGAAAAATATATCAGATTCAGGAAGGTGAACAGATAGCTGGATATTCCTATACGAAAAACTGCTTATATTTATTACGCAATGAAGGAGTATATGAATATGACCTGAAATCGGGTAATGAAAAATGTGTGTTTGAAAACAAAGGGTATAAGTGCCTTGCCTTCGATTATTTTGAAGACAGATTATTTATTTTCCATGATTCCTATTCACCTGACTCTGGTGTAGAACTGGTGTCGGTTGTTGATTAAGATATACAAGTTCAAAACAAAATCATTGCTCCCAGTTTTATGCTATAATAATACCAGAGGTATACTTAATGAATATTAAAGATATTTTCACGAAAAACAACATCATGTTCCGTCCCGCGGAAATCCCGGATACTGCATTATTTCAGTCATTGCCTGAATCCATAGCTGATTATCTGATATGCATGGGAAAAACCATTAAACTGCATGAAACAGAATATGGCAGTGCATGGACAGTTCTATATAATATAGAAGAAATACAAAATTGCCAGGAAACCATCTGCAGCAAAAATAACCTTCTGGTTATTGGAAGCGGCCTGAACGGTGATTTACTTACCATTAACCTGAAAAACTGTCACATAGGATACATTTTTCACGATGATTTGTGGGAAGAAAACTATGATAAAATTGAGGATATCTACTGTGAACTGCCATTTGGAATTGAAACCTTTCTTCATATGGCATTTGAAGATGATTCCTATCCCATAGATGGAACAATGGCTGAAGAAATGAACAAAACTTTTTAATAATGGAGGAAATACTATGGAAACCCCTAAAATTGATGAATCAAAACTTCCTGTTGTAATGAAACTCATTGATGATGCCGCCCGCCTTATGGAGGAAACCGGCTGCTGCTTTGATGAAGATGCTGTGGAAGCCAGAAAGGAACTGGATACATACCAAAAACAGCTGACAGAAATTACAGGAAAAGACAACCTTGATATTAAATCATTTATGGAATACTGGTCCTATACGGACTTGGAAACAGCAGCAACAAAAGCTCTGCTGCCATCCCCGGTAAAAACCGGTTTAAGTGATGAACAGATTTCAGAAATGATACGCCAGTTTTTCGATGGAGAATTTGAGGAGGAATCCGCCATGGATTATCTGCTTGAGGTTCTGGAAGTTGAAACCGGACTGGAGGATTTTTCGGATTACATATTTTATCCGGACAGCGTTGGTCTTAATCCGGATGCCGGACCTGACGAAATTATCGCAAAAGTTCTTTCTGACAGGAAATGAAAAAACCGGAAGACAGAAATATATTGCCCTGTCTTCCGGTTTTCTATATCATTCGTTTTTAAAAACCGAAAAATGTATTTATATAATCAAGATTTAAATTGACACATCAAACGATACTCCGTCTATGCTGACAGATGGAGAACCAGCACCTCCTCCCACATTTGCCTTCATATCTCCAGATGATACCGCAATTTCCGGTGCTGCATCCGTCTTTACCGGCTCAGCATTTACCATGGAACCAGAAGATGCTGTCTCCACAGCCGGGGCAGCTGATCTTCCCCCTCCCGTGTCCGCAACCTGAATCACCGGCATATCTGCCGCGGCTTCCGCAATCTGTGATATAGCAGCGGCTGTCTGCTGCTGGTCTTTCTGAAGCTGTTCAAAGAATGCACGCAGATACCTTGCATCCGCTGCGGCAATCTCCTGCTGTTCCTTTGTACAGTGCTTGATTTTTAAAAGCTTCAGATCCTCCGGATCCATATCAACCCCCGCATCCCCAGACAGCTCCTCTGTCAAATCATCCAGACTGGCGGCAGCTGCTTCCATAGATGTTTTCATCAGCTCTTCAAATTCCATCATCAGCTCATCCATGTCAATACTTACTTCAGGAACCGGAGCAGACTGCTGTACGGCTGCAGCAAACAGTTCTTCCAGGTTTTCGCCATCAGATTCCGCTCCTATCTCCCCGTTGCGGAAATTATCCCACATTTCCATATCAGCCTGTTCATCAAGTCTCTGCTGCTCTTCTTTATCAAATTTATCATTATCCCCGCTGCACGGACCGCCGCGCTTAATCCGCTCCTCTTCCAGCAGATGTCTGACCTTCTTCTTTGCCACACGCTCAATGGCCTCGGCATGTGTAAGCGCAATCCTTACATAGGTTCTGTCGTATTCCCCGGAAACCAGTTTCCGCCGCAGATCCACTGTCTGGCGTAGCGCCCTTCCTGCTGCCTGTCTTGCGCCCATGGAGGTTTTTGCCCTGACAATCTGTGAAGATACTGATTTAAAATAATAGTGGAATTTTTTGTATTTCTTTTTCGCACGGGCTTTTTTTGTTCCGGAGGATGAATATGCGGAGTCCGTACGGTAATTTCTTTCTGACTCGGCCTGGTACTTTGAGGCGTCAAATTCCCGGCGGGCAGTTTTTGTGCCGGATGAATCATTCGCAGTCTTCATAACTGCTTCTGCGGTGCTGTTTGTAACTTCCTCCGCAGTCTCTGGCACGGTATTTTCTGCAGTGCCACTTCCGGCTGCTTCCAGCTTTATACTTTCTCCGGCACTGCTGTTCTCTGCCGTTACACTGCCAGATGAACCAGCACCTGTCTGCCCATTCCCGTCCAGTACGCTTTTTGCCCTGCCGGATGGTTTCCTCAGACTGCCGATATTTTTTGCCGCCATATAAAGCGACAAGTTGTGTTTTACGAGATAACTCTCATCTTTCGATGGCACCTGCTTTCCGCGCATAATATTCTGGGCAATTCTCATAAGCTTCGCAATGTCAGCCTGCTCGTCTTTATTTGCTGCTGCCTTTTCCTGCTCGCTTTTCATCTGCTCATAATAAAACTTAAGAAGTGCATCTTCTGACGGCTGGTAGGTTTCTTTCTGTTCCCACTGAACTCCCGTCTCCTGTTTATTCTGCTGCTGCACACCGGCAGTATTCATATCATTATTTTTTACCCCGGTCACAAATTCCGTTTGTGCACCAGGTGTTCCCTGAACCTGCATATCATTTCACCTCCATGTGACCTGTAAATCCCTTTTAGAACACTTGCTCCTCATACTTAAAATATCGGTGAATCATCAGGTAAAATTAACCTTTACAATAAAAAAGGGCAGGATATCCCTGCCTAGAATAATATAAATCTATTCATATTTTAAATTACTAAATTTATATGTTTGATAACCACATACATCCACACAATACTCTTCAACCTGATGCATAAAACCATACAATACTTCAGCATCCTCTTCTTTTACAAATGGGTAAAATGATTTTATTCCTTCTTCCCATAAGTATTTTTTATATATTTAAACTAAATACTATGCAAAGCAGTTCATGACCTAATTTGCTCCGTCTGGTATTTTTGCCCACTGTCATCAAACTCTGTTGAACCCCTTGGTTCTGCAGAATTATTTTTGTTTTGTGAATTTTTTACTTGTTCTGATAATTCTTTCTGGTTCTGCCCGGTATCCGTTAGTCCTCCGGTATCATCTTCCATTGCATACAAATCCGGTGCATTTTGTTTTCCTTCATCTTGTCCTGTATCTGTCTGCCCGTTCATATCTTCTGTAACTGGATTTTTCGGTACCTGCTGTTTTTCCCCATTCTGGCTGCTGTCTCTTTTTTCTGTGTCATTTTCCTCTGGTTCTGTATCTGCTGTCTGCTCCTGACTCGTATCCGCATACTTTACATAGAAAGTAACTGCGTCTGATTTATTTCCTGACGCATCTGCCGCGTAAGCCTTTACTTCATAAATACCATATTTCTTCTCCTGTATGGCATTTACCAGCTGGTCCGCTTCCAATGTAATGTATTCACTGGACAGTTTTTTTCCGTTATCCTTTGCACTTACATTTTCCTTCAGCTGCTTTTCGAGTTTTTCCTTTTCAGAAACATCTGTTATGGTAATAGTATCTTTTTTATTTTCAATTACTGGTGCCTGTGTATCTTCTACAGTAACTGTTATTTTCTTTTCTGCTGTATTTCCTAATTCATCTTCTGCAGTAAATGTAACCTCATACGTTCCTGCTTTTTCCATATCACAGTTATCTGTTACATTTACTTCCAGTTCGTTTCCTTTATAATCAACTGCGGTTACATTTTTAGTCCAGTCCGGTTTTTCGGAACCGATTTCCACAGTTTTATCTTTTGCCCCTTTTATCTCCGGTGCGCTCTTGCTCCATGGATTATTTTCATCCGGGTCCGTCGGGTCCCATCCGCGGTACGGACTTGAAGTATCAATCTTTATGGTAGAAGGCTTTCCAAGCGGTCCAGGATTGTCTTTATCATCATATATGGTAACTACTGTTCCCGAAGGGCAGTTGTCATAAATCCATTTTGAATCTGCAACACTCAGCCGCACACAGCCGTGTGAAGCCTGGGTACCAAGCCGGTTATATCCGTTATAAGCCAAGCTTCCCGGATCTGTATCATTATAATATACGGAGTGAAAAAGGATATGTCCGGTAATTCTGCTGCAGTACTGTCCATATACCTTGCCATCCAGTTCATGCCAGCGGTATTTCATGGAAAGGTCGAACGTTCCTGTCGGTGTAGCATTGTTTGCACCAGTGGAGCAGGTCATCGCCTTAACCGGAACACTGTACTCCCCATCGTCATCCTGTTCATATATGGTAACCACATTCTGCTGCCGGTTCACTTTTATATAGTATGGGCTTTCTTCTGCTTTCACAGTTTCAGGTTCAGCTGCTATAATAAAAAATGCAATTGCTGCAAATACTCCATATAAAAATTTCAGGCTTTCCTTTTTCACTCTCATGTCATTCCCTCGTTTATGTTATATTTGGTCTAATCTTAGTACAACATGTCCACAAAGTCAAGCATTTCCAAGGCTTCCAACGCTTTTGACAGTCCTCATCCAGCCAAAAAAATGAAGCGGATTTTTTTAGAAATTTCTTTTCTGAACTCAATTTGTTACTTTTTTGCGTGTAATTTTACGAAAAGTTAAAAACAGATTTGTTAAAATTTTTTAGGGGATTTTCCCAGAAATTTCTTGAAAAAAAATTTTTAAAAAGGCGTATTTTATGTGGTTTTGGAGTGATTTTTCACATATTTTTTAATTTCTGTGCAATTTTTTGTTCACTCAGTGGATTCTGGACGGTCACTTCGTTTTTCCTCTCAAAAAACATATAAATACTTACCACTTTACAAATAATAAAGCGGATAATTATATCTACTATAATTACTGATTTTCCCTCAAATCTGCACCATTTTTGCTGTTTCCGGACATATACTAGATACAGGGGTGCTTTTCTGCTCTGAAAACAATTTCTGCGGATTTTGAATGGATTTTTAGCATCTTTGAATCAAATCGGCCCTAAACAGTAAAAATTCATGTCTTAATTGTCCCAAAAAGCTGTTTTTTCAGTGTAAAATCAATGAAATTAATATATAATCCCCATATTTACTGCAAAGTTTATACTAATTAATTTTAGATTTAATACACGTTTATTCACATATCCTATTGAATATTTGTATTCTGTTTCCCTGCTGACTCTGACATGCACCCCTGTTCTGCTGTTTTGTATTCAAACAATTTTATCTTTCGTCTTTGTCTTGTACAGATTTTCATTCATTTTTCTAACATTGTTTTTGCCTCGTATAAACTGCACTACCCATATGACTACGAAAATCAGGACAAAAATTCCAAAGTAGCTTAAAAACCCTTTCACACTGTGTTCCATCCAGTAAGTAAGGTATGCAACCGGCATCATAATTATGGAAACAATAAAGAAATAGATTCCACTCTGCTTTACAATACTCCAGTGTTCAATTTCCCATATGACAGAAGAGGCTGCAAATCCTGTTCCAAGCAGTCCGCAAAGCAGTGTCTGCACGATTACCGCCCTGATTTCATTTCCCATCATGGAAACCAGCTCCGGCACACATGGTGCATAATATCCCTCTGCCCAGACCAGGGAAATTACAATTGTAATCAGATACCCGATGGAAATCCCAATTGGAAATCCCAGTGCACCGCGTTTAATTATTTGTTTTTTCAGATTTTTCATATTCTTTACCTCATAATCCTAATATTTTTTTAATTTTGGAAACATAACGTCTGGACACATAGGTCACAGTTTTGTTTTCCAGTTTCACACAGATGGTTCCGGAAAAACTTAAATCAAAGTTGCTGACTTTTTTCAAATTGATAATCTCTGAATTCGAGATTCGAACAAACTGGTTCGCATCCAGCCGCTCTTCCAGCTCATAAAGCCTGAGACGTATGGTGTATTCCCCTTTATCAGTTACGGCAAAAACTTTTCCGGAATTCGCATAAATCCGAATCAGTTCTGCCTGGTCCAGTACTTCGACTTTATCATCCCTGCTGCCAGAAATTATCCGGGGAGTTTCATCAGACAACTTCTTTACGATTTCCTGGACTTCCTCTGTCATTGAGGAAGTCATGATAATGACTTTTGGTTCGGTATATGAACTGTCAATTTTAACCTCAACCTGCATTTGGTCACCTCCTTTTCATGCCATTATTATATGGAAAAGGAGTTTTTGCATCAACTGTTTTACGATAACCGGTCATTTTTCCGATACAGTCGGTCAGAAATGTGTTAGTTAATTTTAGATTTAACCATTTAATTTGTGGGGATTTTAATAGATTTTAACGCAGAATTAACCAGTTTTTGTGAAAAAATAGGATATATTCTGCCAGAAAAATTGAAAAATGAGCGTTATAAACCAGGAGTTTCCTCTCCAATAAATTAAAATACATTCCATATAAAAACAGATATATTTCCATGTGATTTTACAATTTATATTCTTTTCCGCTTTAAAATTAAATAAGTGGTTTATTATTTATATAGACTTTTTCCAGTGCAACGAATAGTATAAGCGCTCCTATTTACAGGGTAAAAAACAGTCACAGAGGATAATAATATTGCTGATATCCTGGGTGACTGTCTCAAAAACAAAGACTTTGTAAGTTATTATTATGGAATTTCTACCAACTCAATTTTATCAAGAAACTCCTGCGCACTGTCCGCAATTATTCCATATGGATTTTCCTCATACACATCATAATATCCATATCCAATATCCACCCACTCAAATTTTCCAGTATCATTGTTAAAAATTAAAGAAATCTGTCCAATATTGAGCAAAATTTCTCCAATATAAGCCCTATGCCCCAGATTATTTCCCCCGGTCCAGTCTCCAAAAAATGCATTCTTAAAGAACTGGCATACATACTCATTACTGTTTTCCCCAAGCAGATATAGGCTGAGCCCGCAATATTCCCTTCCTCCATTTGCATCCTCAAGCCAGTTTTCCTTGTTCACATATTCTTTAACAAATTTACCTGGATTAAATTTCATAATTCCATCAATCATTCCTATGTTTTTGTTCTCTGTAAGAATTCTTGAGTAAAAATCTTTCAAATTTTCATGTATTTGAAATCCAAGGGTATTTTCAACCCCGGCCCAGTCAACTGCAATTGTTCCTGCCTTCATTGTTTTCCAGTTATCAATACATATTTTTCCTTTGTTTTTATTTCCCATTTTAATACCTCACCTTTATTATATTAAGTTATATAACAGTTACTTTTATGTTTTCACAAGAAAATTTACCACAATTTCTCACTGCTGTTATAACAAGTTCTCGTCTACATATTCTGCTACATCTGTCCAGTCAGTAAATTCCGGCTCGTTTCCTTCATCGGTTTCAATCTCAAAATCATATTCACGGAAATCCCGGATACATTTTCCATCTTTAATATGAACAAACTCTGCACTTCCATTGTCATCATTATAATATCCGTAAATCAGTTCCCTGCCGTCCGCTGTCTCCAGCCATGATGAAGTTTCCCATGCAAAAAAATCTTCCTCGGACATATCCTCAAATGATACTCCGTTCTCATATTCTGTCATATAAATATTTTCCGTGTGGTATGACTCTGATTCCTCATCATATTTCCACTCAGCATTACTCGCCAGCTCTTTTGAATACCATTCCATTGGGTTTTCAATTTTTCCTTTTATTAAAAAAATACTTGGCATTTTGTATTCTCCCTTATAATTTTCCATCTGAATTTTATCTTGGCAGATAATTTCTGGTTATCCATTTTGCATGATTCTATTCCATATCTTTTCCAGTTACTGTTGCACTTGTTACAAAAATGCTGTAGAATTTTTACATAGCAAAATTCGGACTATATTTAATTGCGTTTCTTCTTATTATAATGGAGGACCTTATGAAACCAAAAATTGTCATTATTGGTTACAGTGGAAGCGGAAAATCCACTCTGGCACAACAGCTGGGAAACCAGCATAAATGTGAAGTCATGCATCTGGACTGTATACACTGGCTGCCCGGATGGAACGAACGGGACAAGTCGGAGGTAATACAGATTGTTTCAGAATTTCTGGATTCTCATGACAGCTGGATTATTGACGGAAACTACTCTTATGCCTGCTTTGAACGGCGCTTAAATGAAGCAACCCAGATTATCTTTCTGGATTTCCCGGTTCACATCTGTCTGTACCGTGTCCTGAAACGTTATTTTTCCAACCGCGGAAAAAGCCGGGAATCCATGACAGAAGGATGTGACGAGAAAATTGACTGGGAATTTTTCTGGTGGATCATACATGAAGGCCGAAAAAAATCAAAAAAAGAATGGTATAAAAAAATCTATGAAGAAAACCGCAACAAAACAATCATACTTAAAAATCCGCGCATGGTACAGAAATTTATAAATATATAAAATATTTATAAACCAAATTTCTCCCAGTCTTTTACATCTGAAATAATAGGAAGCCAGCAATCAAGTTTAAAATTTGCTTTCTTCCTTGGCTTTACTGATGTATCCGTATACACCCTTCCTCTTCCTTTCAAATGAGCCTTGTCATTTTTTATTTCCATTACCGTAATCCTGCATCGTATAATCGGTTCAGCTTCCCAGACAATAAAGAGATTTTCGCGTAAAAGGGATTTAATAATAGTAAATGTAAAAAATGTTTTATTCTTCAACTTATTAATATCTTTTATATTTATTTTTATGTCATTTACAATTAAGCTGGGCGAAACTTTCTCACCATGAAAATCTCCTGGCTGAAAAGAAATATCATATCCATACTTTGTTACTTTTCCGTTTTCGGTTTCCACGAAAAAAGCAGTTTCCCTCGTATTTGTATTTAATTCAAACTTTATTCCATCCAAAATCAGTCCCATTTAATTCCTCTGCTCTCCCTCAAATTTTCATTTACTATATTATAATCTAAAATTCAATAATCAACAATAAAACTACAAAAAAATGAGGGTGTTTTCTTGTTTTGCCATCAAAATCAGAGGGAATTAATTAAAATTAAGCACAAAAATATGAAGGATACTTCTCATTGAGACAAAACAGAAAATTCAAATATATTAATTCTTTATTTAATTTTTAAATTTTATTAAGTAATCATCATGTATTACAAAAATAATTTCAAATTTACTGCCAGTAGCTCCAGATTTTTTACCAATAGAACTATAAAAGTACTCTAATAATCGTTGTCTTTTCTCATTTTCCAACATAAAAGTGTATGATAATATTAAAATTAACAAATTTAGTTTTATTAGTATACAAGTCTGAATTTTAATAACTACAAAACTCATATTATCAATTTACCAATCTAAATTAATTTTTTAATTATTTCTTCCCTCAGATTTAAGCATAATTTTTTAAACTTATGTATGTCCCATGCCATCCTTTCCTCTTTCATTTCGTTCACAAAACTGATATAAATTTAAACCCAATACTTTTTCCATCTGATTTTCTAACGGTCTCCCTTTCAGCAAAGAAAAAATTTCCCTTTCACAATTATGGGAATATTTTTCTCACAGTTTTCCTGGTCGGTTTTTTCCTAAAATTCAAAACCGAAAGCTTTTCCCAAAATATCAAAAAACAGACACCCTCTGCCAAAGAGAAATCATGTGGATTTTTTCTCCCAATTGGCAGAGAAATGAGGAAAAAACTCCTCATTTGCCTGTTTTTTCATAATTTCAACATATTTTTTCCGCTTATAACAATAATATCCGGTTAGTTTTCCACAAAAATGACTGGTCAATTACTAACATATTCACTTAGAAGATACCGTAAAATACCTGTCCACCCCTGCTGCAATACCGTCTGAAATGGTTTCCAGTGACTTTTTGGCAAGGGAAGTTCTTGTATCTCCCACCTCCACATCCACAGACGGTACTGTTGAGTAGGAAGTCTGTGTAAGGTCAATCCCATTGGTGCCATTTCCGTAAATTTTTACCCCTTCATCCTGCATTCCGCGTAGAATCTGTTCGGCCAGTTCATTATGCTGCTGCCAATGGGACGCCACAGGCTCCATTTTGCGGTAAGATGCGATGTTTGGCACATTGATTACAAATGCGCCTTTATCATATGCCGTAGAATCAAAATGAATTGACACATGGCAGTCCGCATACTGGTTTGCCAGAACCGTGCGTGCAATATTATCAAGTTGAACATCCGGTGATTCCCGTATCATTAACACATTATATCCCATATTTAACAGCTTTTTCTTAAGAAGGAGGGCAACCTGCAGATTTGCAGCAGCCTCCGGCGTTCCGTCAGTCATTGTAGTACCGCCGCTGATGGACGGCGAATAGACTGCCCCCTGCGCCGTAGTTCCGCCCGTAACCTTCGGAGAACCGTCCGGATGGCACAGTGTTTTTTTTGCCTCTCCACCCAGTGTCCCGTGGCCTGCATTTATACATACTGTTTTCTTCCTTCTATCAGAAGAATCCGTGTAATAAAGCACTGCCGTACCGCTGTGTATCTTGGAATTGCCTGCATATTTCCACTTCTGGTTCCATCCTGTCAACATAACAGGTGTACTCCACTGGGAATAATACTTCTTTTTTCCTGCCTTTTTATAAGAGCGTACCCTGACATAAACTGTCTTTCCTGCTTTTAACCCAGGTATTTTACTGGAGATTGCAGATGATTTACGCGCATAAACGCATTGAGCGGAATGAAAATTCTTTTTTTCATTATACTGAATTTCATAACCGGAAGCCTTTTCGTTCTTCTTCCATGCCACAGTTACGTCACCGTTTTCCCCTCTTGAGGCATCATTGATACTTGTTCTTTTCAAATAAAACTGTGTACAGGATTCTGACGGTTCACTTTTTATTTTCTTTCCGTTTACTTCACGGTAGGCATATATGACATATTTATATTTTCTGCCGTTTTTCTTTGCCTTCTTATCCAGAAAACTGACTTCTTCCGGATTTGTTATATTTTTACACGTTTTTTCATTTCTCTTAACCAGATATCCGTCCGCATTTTCCACAGCAGTCCACGTAAGTTTTATACCTTCCGTGGTGCTGGATATTTTTCTGATTACCGGTTTTAAAAGATACACCCTGCTAATGGAATCTCTCAAATTCTGCTGCCCTTGTTCCGTGTCATTTTGCTTTTCTGACATACTGCCAAGTCCTGTCACAATCGTTACTCCCGCTGCCAGAAACAGTGTAACAGTCAGGGTAAAAATAATCCTCCTAAAACGTCCCATAAACCTTCTCCTTTCATTAAACTCAGCCATACTGAATCTTCCCTGCAGCAAACAAGCTGACACCTGCCTGACATTAATGGTTCCCAAAATACTCCACCGCACAGGAAAGCACATAATCCTCACCCTCATCGAATATTGCTTTCAACGCTTCTTCATTAAAAGGAATCTGCACATCCAGGGGAACCGTCGCCTTTTTTGACTCATCCGTATCCAGAAAAACTGTACCGTCTCCATTCAGAAGCAGTACTGCAGAATAGCTCAGGCTTCCATAGCCAAGATTCACCACATGGATTCCCTGGCCTGAACAGCTCGAATGAGTAAATCCCATTACTGTTACATTTGGAAATTTACCTATCAGCCATGTAAAATGGTCTCCGGCACTTACCGTCTGAGAATTAACCAGCACAATAATCTGTCCGTGCCCCCACAGATTTTCTCCCTGAAAAGTTTCACATTCCCCCAGTTTGTATGTATCCGGCCGGCTGCCTTTCTCATATTTCATGGTATCCCTGTTCAGCACGCCGTCATATATATAAGTATGTTCTCCCTCCGGGGCAACCAGCTTTACAATATGCTCCACATGGGAACCTGAACCTCCGCCATTATTGCGTAAGTCAAATATCAGGTTCATGACTCCCTCCTCTTTCAGTTCCAAAAGCTTTGAACGGATTTCCTCCTCCATCTGTCCAAAATTTTCTTTTGAATCATAATTCATAAACCGCATACGGAGAAGTGCTGTTTTATCGTTGATACTCTGCCATTCCAGATTGGAAATCTCCGCCCCCTTATCAAGCACGTTTATGGTATTCGCCCAGCGAGCAGCATAAAAACCGTTTTTATCTGCCTTTACTGTCCGCTCCGTGCCGTTTTCATCGAGATAAGAAATTTCAACACTGTCACCGCCTGTCCCTGCAACTGGAATTGCTTCATAAAAATCTTCATTCTCTGTACATGTAAAATTCTGCCGCTTTAAACCGTTTTCCCTGGTATCTTTTATTGCATCATCAATATTTCTGCCATTCCATGCCGTTATGATTGTTCCATTACGGATGCCTGCATTATAAACTGCACTGTCCTTTTCCACGGAGACTGCTGCCGTTCTGCCATCCGATAGCTTCATCAGGGACAGTCCGTAATCATTTCCGCAGACACGTTCACGCGCTTCTGTCTCGACACTGTCGCTTTTTGAAGCATAATTCACATGCATGTCATAAAATTCCATACTAAATGCCGTCCATGCAACACAGACTGCTGTCTCGTCATGATTCTTTTCGGCTTCCTCAAACTGCGGAAGATACTTATCATATAAAGCATCCCAGTCAATTCCCTTGTGCTCTGTCAGGACATAATGCATTTTCATTTCATAAAACCCACGCTTAAAATCCTCTGCATAGTCCGGCATACGGTATCCGCTGTTTATATTGCAGAACACAACCGAAAGTAACATTGCAAATCCTGCAAGCACACTTGCCAGCCGTCTTACTCTTTTTTCTTCCCTGATAAATCCCATAATCAGCAGAACTGCGCCAAGGTATACTCCTGCCATCGAAATTTCAAAACCAAAAAAGGCTATTGCAAAAAGCGCAGCAAAAAAGGGAACCAGATACAAAAGCCTCCATTTTGCATTTACCACCCTCGCAGCATATCCCGCAAACAGATACAGTCCCAGGGCACACGCAGTTTCTGCCACTGTTAATATAATATCTTCATAAACCATACAGACTATACTCCCCTAATTCAAATCATCCTTTGCAAAAAACCGGTATCCCAGATACAGAAAGAAAATCCCAAATACCACGGAAAAAGCAACGGCAGGTACTACTGCCTCTGCATGAATTACCGAATCGTACAAAATAATTACTTTTTCACCTGATAAAGCACCTGTCACCCATGGGGAACAGTCAAAAACCGCTTTCAGACTGCCCAGCGCAAGAAAATGAATACTTCCATTTCCCATTAACTGAACAATTGAATCACCCGCCAGCGAAACAAAAAATGCGATTCCTATAACTGCATAGGCATTCCTTATTAAACAGCTCAGAAATATCATTTCACATATCAGCCGTAATACCGGAAATACAGACAGAAGCCATCTTACAAAAATGCTTCCAAAATCAATGGAATCCCCCCATCTGTATAACACAGTGCAAAGTAAAACCGGCACCGCAGAGATTATCATAGTTCCGGCTGTTCCCATGACCAGACTGACTGCTGCCCTGCCAAAAAATGTATTTCTTCTTTCATGACCGCCCATGATTTCATAATTAACCGTTTTATCCATAAAATCGCTGCAGCAGACCAGTCCCGTAAGCATTGCTCCAAACATGAGGGCTATCGACATGATATAAACGCCCATTCTTGCCGCATAAACTCCCCCTCCTGTTTCCGCAGAACCTGCAAGATCCATTTCCCCTGCCATAGTCGTACACTCCAGAAGCAGCACTATCGCAAAAATAATATAAATCATCTTTTCTTTCTTTAACTGATAAAGCTGCGCCTTAATAATATTTTTCATCTATTCTCCCGTCTTTTGAACCTAAACATCAGTCCATATCCTGCCTGCAGAAAAACACATATCCTGCCGCAATACATATAATCCCTGCAAGCAGGGAAATCACAACTGTCCCTGCTGCCATGGAAGGACTGACTGTTGTCACGTATACCGGTATGTCTTCTCCTCCGATATATTCAAACTTATAGTTGCTAAAATCAAAGATATATGTAAGATTCGTAAATCCGAACCAAAAAGTCAGCATCCTGTCCGTAAATTCCTGGTAACACATATTCACAATCATGGTAACATCAAACAGAATCCAGCCGATAATCATCGCCATATAACAGTTTTTCAGCAGAAAAGTCAGAAGAATAAATCCGCAGGCAATACGAAAAAGGGGAAAAACAGCAAGTACGCAGCGGATTATGGCATCTGCAAAATTCATATTATTTCCCCAGCCAAACAGAACCTGGACCGCCAGAAGCGGCAGAAACAGAATTGCCATTCCCCCTGCAAGGCTCCACGCAAGACTTACCATCACCCTGCCGAAATAAACCTCTTTTCTGGCGTGTCCTGACATAATTTCATAATTTATGGTCTTATCGCCCAGATCCCATCCGCTGATTCGCGGAACCAGAACCACAAACACAACTGCTGCAATAAATGTAAATGAACCGCCTGCCATTGCCAGAAGCAGTCCGGCGGAAAGCTCTCCCATCCCGTTTTCCAGTCCGTTCATCAGTATACTTGCTGCCATGAAGGCAAGACCAGAAAGCAGAAACAGAATTACGATGCTGTCATGCCTTATCTGGTACATCTGTGCTTTTATGATGCTTTTCATTCTTTATCCTTTCTCCGTAACCATATCCATATAAAACTGCTCCAGATTCGCCTGGCTCAAATTCAGGGAAAGCGGAATCACACCCCCTTCATACAGGGTTTTTGAAACCATCCTGATATCATCCAGGTGTTCATACAGACGAATTCCATCTGTATCCATTTCATAATCCTTTACACCAAGTCTGATTTTCAGTATATCCAGAGCCAGTTCATCATGGTCTGTATGAATCTTATAATATTTCCTGCACATCCGCTCCAGTTTGTTCCCCTGGACGGATTCAATTAATTTGCCATGGTTCATAAAAAGGTAATCTGTACAAAGAAGGGATAATTCACTTAATATATGGGAAGAAATAAGAATCGTAATATTCCCCTCTTTATTCAGCTTCAAAAGAAGCTCTCTAATTTCTACAATTCCTTCCGGATCCAGACCATTTATCGGCTCATCCAGTACCATAATTTCCGGTTTAGTCAGAAGTGCATTTGCAATTCCAAGACGCTGGCGCATACCAAGCGAGAAATTTCTTACCGGCTTCTTTCCGGTATCCTCCAGCCCCACTATTCCAAGTACTTCATCTACACGGTTTTTGTCAGTAAGGCCCTTCTGCAAGCGCTGTTTTTCCAGATTCTCTCGCGCTGTCATTTTCTCTTTGGCATAAGGCGTTTCAATCATAAAGCTCATGCGCCGCCTCGCCATTGCAAGACCTTTTTCATCATTTCTGCCATAGATGGAAATACTGCCGTCCGTTGGCAGTACCAAACCTCCCAGCATCTTCATAATGGTAGTTTTTCCCGCACCGTTCGGGCCAATCAGTCCGCATATCATGCCCCTGTTTATCTGAAATGAAACATTATGGACGGCCATCTGTTTCATATACTGTTTACTAAGCTGGTCTACTTCAATCAAAATCTCCGGCAAAATAGTTTCCTCCCAAGTTTCATTTATGTCCAAATATTTTTCCTCTATTGAGCAATATCACCATAATATGTCACAGTAACATTACCATCACATTGAACATTGTACGGTCCCAGCCAGGGATTATTACTCAAATCCAGGCTCGTCAACTGGTTATGATTGCAGACTAACCATGACAGAATTGTGTTTTTGCTTACATCCAGCATCGTTAGATTATTAACAGAGCAGTCAAAATTTATCAGCTTTGTATTCTTACTTATATCCAGACTCGTCAGCCTATTACCATTGCAGCCTAAATTCATCAACTCAGTATTTCTACTTAAATCTAAGCTCGTCAGTTTATTATTGTCGCAATATAATGCTGTTAGATTTGTATTTTTACTTACATCAAGATTTATGAGTTTGTTATCATAGCATTCTAAATTTGTCAACTCTGTGTTTTTGCTCACATCCAGATTACCCAGTTCGTTTTCAGAACAATATAACTCTTTCAACCCTATGTTTTTACTCACATCCAGATTATCCAGCTGGTTTTCATAACAGTATAACTCTGTAAACTCTATGTTTTTGCTCACATCCAGATTTCTCAGCTCATTTTTAGAACAGTCTAACCATGCCAGCTTTGTGTTTTTGCTTACATCAAGTTTACTCAGCTTATTTCCCTCACAGTTTAACCCTGTCAGCTTTATGTTTTTACTTACATCAAGCTCACTCAGTCTATTATTCTCGCATTTTAACCCTTTCAGCTTTATGTTTTTGCTTACATCAAGTTTACTAAACTGGTTTTTCCAGCAGAATAACCATACCAGCTTTATGTTTTTGCTTACGTCAAGCTTACTCAGCTTATTTTCAAAGCAGAATAATTCTGTCAGCTTTGTGTTTTTACTTACATCAAGCTTACTCAGTTTGTTTTCCCCACAGTTTAATGCTTTAAGCTTTGTATTTTTGCTTACATCAAGCTTACTCAGCTCATTAACCCAACAGTGTAACTCTTTCAGCTTCATATTTTTGCTTACATCAAGTTTACTCAGCTTATTTCCAACGCAGCCTAACCATGTCAGCTCCGTGTTTTTACTTACATCAAGCTTACGCAACTGGTTATTCCCGCAGTTTAACATTGTCAGCTTTGTGTTTTTGCCTACATCAAGCTTACTCAGCTGGTTTTCATCGCAGCTTAACTCTTTCAGCTTCGTATTTTTACTTACATCCAGACCAGACAAATAATTACCATCTACATATAATATGGACAATTCTGTCAATCCCTTTAAGGACAACTTCCCTTGCAGACCTGCTTCAGACAAAGTCAGACCTCTCAGCCTTCCCTTTTTTGTCCACTGGTAATGATTCCTGTTATTCAAATCCGTGTACTTTGATATATCAGTACCATACGAACTGTTCTTCTCCAGAATCCGCTGAATCACCTTAACATCCGCTGCATTTTTCCCCTTGGTATGTTTCAGAGTAATTTTCGACTTCTGTTGAAATGTCACCTCCTGCGCTTCCCCCGGAGCCAGGTCTGCCGTGGCTGCCTGCACCGGCGCTGCCGTCATCCCGACTGCCAGCATTAATGCCAGCGCCAGCACACCTTTTCTCGTCCCTTTTTTCATTACTTTCCTCCTGCTTTGAACACCAGCCCGTTCATCTTCCCCTAAAAAATACCTCCAAAGCAGATTTCACCATAGGCGCCATCTGCTTCGGAGGTCGTTTGCTTAAACTTTTTAATTAAATATTTAACAAGTCACTGTATTCCTTCAATGCCCCGTCTGTCTCATGTGCCAGTACACGCTTCGCCAATATCTTGCCAAGCTGCACACCTTCCTGATCGAAGCTGTTGATATTCCATACAAATCCCTGGAACATAACCTTATTTTCAAAATGTGCCAGCAGTACACCAAGTGTTTTAGGATTCAGTCCATCGCCAATAATGATGCTTGACGGGCGTCCGCCCTCAAAGTTCTTATTGCGGTCTTCATCGGATTTACCGCATGCAAAGGCTACAATCTGGGCAGCAACATTTGCACACAGCTTCTGCTGGCTTGTGCTGTCCTGAATCACAACATCCCTGCCTGTCTGGTTTTCCCTGAAACCAACAAACTGAAGCGGCACGATGTCGGTACCCTGATGGAGCAGCTGATAGAAAGAGTGCTGGCCATTGGTTCCCGGCTCGCCAAAAATCACCGGTCCTGTCTGATAATTTACCGGTTCTCCAAAGCGGTTTACCGACTTTCCGTTGGATTCCATATCCAGCTGCTGTAAATGAGCCGGGAAACGGCTCAGTGCCTGGGAATATGGAAGAATTGCCGTACTCTCATATCCCAGCACATTACGCTCATAAACACCGATCATTGCATCTAACATAGCCGGGTTCGCAAGCAGCTCCTTATTTCTGGCAAGCTTGTCCTCACTGGCTGCGCCCTCCAGAAACTGTGCAAACACTTCCGGTCCAAAGGCCAGGGATAACACCGCACCGCCTACTGCGGAAGTAGAAGAGTAACGGCCTCCGATATAATCATCCATAAAGAAGGCTGCCAGATAATCATCGCTCTTTGCCAGTGGAGATGTCTCACTGGTAACAGCAATCATATGTCTGGAAGAATCCAGTCCGGCATTCTTTAACGCATCCTTTACGAAGGATTCATTTGTTAATGTCTCAAGTGTGGTTCCGGATTTTGAAACAAGTATAAAAAGGGAATGCTCTACATCAATGGAATTCAGCACTGCTGAAGCGTCATCCGGGTCTACGTTGCTGATAAACTTTGCTTCCATCTTGAAAGTGTTATTTACCTTTGCCCAGTTTTCGAGGGCTAAATACATTGCACGCGGTCCCAGGTCACTGCCGCCGATACCAATCTGGACAACGGTTGTAAATTTCTCTCCCGCTGCATTTGTAATCTCTCCGCTGTGAACTTTTTCTGCCAGCTCTGCAATTCTCTTCTGCTGTTCTTCATAGAACACGCGCTTATCCACACCGTCCTCTACAACTGCAGTGCCTAACTGCCCACGGGTAAGATGGTGAAGTACCCGGCGCTTTTCTCCTGTATTTATAACCTCTCCATTGTAAAGAGCCTCAAACTTCTCTGCAAGCTGTGTCTCTTCCACCAGTTTCGCAAGAGCTGCAAGCACATTGTCATCCACCTGCTTTGCAGCATAATTATAAACAAGTCCTTCTCCCATCGGAACACTGTATTTTTTCACACG
Source organism: uncultured Lachnospiraceae bacterium (assembly GCA_947566705.1). Taxonomy (GTDB): domain Bacteria; phylum Bacillota; class Clostridia; order Lachnospirales; family Lachnospiraceae; genus Roseburia. The sequence continues at coordinate 22,875 of CANOLA010000027.1, forward strand.
CTCTGCACCGCTTTCACCTGCCATAACTTCGGCAAGGTTCACCCGTGCAACCTTGGAAAGCTCCTGATAGGAATTGATTGTATCCAAATTATTCCAGTTCATCATTTTGTCTCCTCCCTGTTTTTATATCCTAACATCCCATAACAAAAATTATACTATTAAACCAGCTTAAATTCAAGCGTTACAAAACAGTATATTCCTGCAGGATTTTTGGCTGTTTAATTCCCTGCACTCTCATACTTCGTCGTCCCATACATAAACAGTGAATAGGAAACAATCCAGAGCAGGGCGGCAATCACACATTCCACCCCAATTGTGGAAAGCGCATCCCGTTTCATCAGAAAATAGCTTGCAGGCAGATACGCCACAAACGCAAACGGAATTACCCAGGTAATAATAAAACGGACAGCCCGGCTGTAAATCTCGGTTGGGTACTTTGCAAAATTTGTCAGCTCATATGCAACCTGCAGAAACGGACCGCTCTGCTTTACCCAGAATGCAATCGAAGCAAAGAATAACTTCACTGAAGTATAAATAACCGCACCGGCAATCATGGATACGATAAAAAGCAGAATATGACATGCATCCACTGCAAGAATCCCCTTTGATAAAGAAATCACCACAAGAATCATTCCAATAACCAGCTCTCCCAGTGCATCCGGCTGAAGTTTTTCACAAATCACCTGAAAAAACAGGTTCATCGGACGGAGCATATAACGGTCAAAATCCCCGTCAATCACCATCCAGTAAGATACCAGCCAGATATTATCCGTAAGCAGATGGTCAATTCCCCTTGGAATCTGTGCAAATCCATAAATAAAAATCAGCTGGTCCAGTGTCCATCCCTGCAGACTTGGTATCTGCTCAAAAACCAGATACAGAAAAACAATTCCCATAATCTGGGTGAAGAAAAAACCTAACAGCCCCATAAAAAAATCCACTTTGGACTGCATAATTGTTTTTAAGAACTGTGACACCAGCACCTTATAGAGCCGGCAGTATCTTTTTATTTTCTTCATACGGCTAACCTCCCAATACAATCAGACGTTTCACAACCTGCCGCCAGATCAGACTTCCCAGAAGATAAAGCAGAACCACCCAGACTGCCTGTCTTGCCAGGACAAACATAAGCGTACTCCCCGTATATTTCCCAAGATAAATCATGACTGGTGCATACAGCATGGAAGAAAACGGCAGAAAATCAAATAATCTCTGCACTGCCTCCGGGAAAAACGCAAGCGGAATCAGCTGCCCCGTCAGAAAAGACAGCACTGCAGTCTTTGCCATTTCCAGTCCAAAAATATATGTCGTAAAAAATGCAATCATTCCAAAACAGAACTCAAACAGAACATAAATCATAAAACTTAAAAACGTACTGAGCAGAAACAGCAGAATATTGCTGATACGCACCGCTGGCAGACCAAGACCTGTCACTCTGTATATTTCCAGTCCAATCCACACAAACAGTCCTGGCAGGATAAAACGGTAAATCATTGTACCAAGCGACTGTGCAATCAGGCTCATTCTGTAATCCATCGGCTTGATTAACGTCATGGCAATATCACCCTTTTGTATATCTTTTCCTACCGCCCTTGACATGGAAACCATTGCCACCGATGAAACAATATAGCTCATAAATACGTATATAACCATCTCATTTTTACTCAGCCCGGCAAGTACCCCGCTTTCTGCACTTCCGTAAATCGCCATCCAGAGATAATAATTAATAAAGGCAGCGAAAATACTGCAGAACATATTCAGGTAGAAAGCGCCTTTATATGCCATATTCTGTTTTAATGAATTGGAAGTAAAAGGAAGATAAGTCCGAATAAACTTTCCCATAATATCCTCCTTCCTATAATCCGTGCTGGTAAATTGCCTTGACAATCTCCGAAAGTTCTGTTTCCTGAATCTGGATATCCTTTACCTCTGCCTCATTCATCACAGCAGAAATTACATCGGATACCTGCAGATCATTTTTATCAAATGTAAAAGAAAGCAGGTTGTTTTCCTCATCCCCTTCCACTGTAAAAGTGTCCGCAGGTTTTCCTAAAATCTGCTCCCAGTCCAAATCCTTCGCCTGCTGCACTGCGCGCACTTCCATAATTACCTTACGTCTTGTCCCGTAGGTTTCTTTCAGTTCTGCCAGCCCGCCGTCATAAATTTTCTTTCCTTCATCAATGACAATAATCCTGCTGCACAGCTCCTCTATATCACCAATATCATGTGTCGTCAGAATAACAGTAGTCTGGTACTTTTCATTAATAACCCTTATTGCCTCACGCACCTTGTCCTTTACCACCAGATCCAGTCCGACCGTTGGTTCATCCAGATAAAGCACCTTCGGATTATGAATCAACGCCGCACCCAGGTCTGCACGCATACGCTGTCCAAGGGAAAGTGTTCGCACCGGCTTGTCAAAAAAATCCGGTAAATCCAGTACTTCATTCAGAAACTCCATCCGTTCCTTATAATCCTCGTCCGATACATTATAAATTTCCTTTAAAATCGTATAAGATTCGGAAAGCGGCAAATCCCACCAGAGCTGCGTCCTCTGTCCGAACACAACCCCAATATTTTTTGCATTTACCATGCGCTCCTTATTCGGGTCCACACCATGAATCAGGCATTTCCCCTTTGTCGGAGTCAGAATTCCCGTCATCATTTTAATCGTCGTGGACTTTCCCGCTCCGTTGCTTCCAATATAACCGACAATTTCTCCGTCATCAATCGTAAACGAAATATCGTCAACTGCAAGCTTATGCACCTTTTCATTGGAAAAAAGACCCTTAATGGCTCCCTTTAAACCCGGGTACTTTTTTGGTGAGACAAATTCCTTTTCAATATGTTCCACCTGAATCATATCCTATCCCCTCCTGTCTAAAACTTCCGTCTAAATTTGTTTCTTTCTATCTTATAATAATAATCTTCCCGTTGCAAGGATAAAACCGACAATTTCCCTTTATTTTTTAGATAATTTTCGTACTGCTGCCTGTATACAGAGTTAAAATGAAAAACAGACGGAACAATGTCCGCCTGTTTTCCTCAAACTACTACTCAGTAACCAGTTTATCAATCTTTTTAAAATCTTTCTTCATATCATAAGAAAGAATCTGAAAACCTCCGTCTTTAGGACTTACAATGTAAAACCTGCTGCCCGCATAAAGCCCGCGAACCTGTGATCCCTCATAATCCAGATCCTGGGAAAGTTTTTTCACAAACTTCTTTCCATTCCAGGAATAAAGCTTATAGTCCATATGATAATTATTTTCCCAGTTTATAACATCGAACCCAATCAGGTTTTTATTCTTATTTACAAGTGCACACTTGTAATCCGAAACAGCATTGCATAAATCCCCTTTCATAGTTACAGAATCCTTCACCTTAAGCTTTGTCGGATTGGAAATATCAAACATAACAAGCTTTACTCCCAGACGTTCGCTCGTATCAGGATTCGTTTCATACCCAATTCCAAGTAAAAGGTCATCACCAAACGGATGCAGATAATCGGAATAACCTGTAATTTCCACCTGCCCCAGCATCTTAGGTTTCTTTGGATTGGAAATATCCACAACAAACAAAGGATCCGTATTATGGTAAGTAATAAAATATGCTATATTCCCAATATACCGTGCCGCATAAATTTCTTCCCCAACTGCGATATTCTTAAGTGAACCAAGTTCCTTTAAATTTTTATCCAGTAAATATAACTGGTTTTCTGATGCCCCTGGTTTCCATTCCGTTGTCAGTACACGTAAAACTCCGTCAGCCTCTGAAATAGCAAACACATCCTCAATGGTACCGCGGACTGTGCCTGCTGCCACACCGTTCATCTTTCCGTCACTATAAGAGAATTTTGCAAGATCCGTATAGCTGTTATCAGAACCGACATCATTTCCACTCCACTCATAGTTCTGCTGGTAAAGATAAATTGCACTGGTACTCACATAAATCTGTGCGTAACTGTCCATCAATACCATCACATCCACAGTCTTTTCCGGCTCATTTGCATTTACAGAAGAAACAATCATCTCCCTGTTAAAATCATCCTGAATATAGATGCAGTCTGAATTTACCTTTTCCCCATTTATTAAAGGAACGACATCATCTTTCGCATCTTTACTGCCCACATTCATCCATTTTTCAGAAAAAAGATAAATATAGTCCCCAACCTTGCGGGAATCATAGTACGTACCGTCCTGCTCTACCGTACCAAGCAGTTTTGCACTGCTTCTGTCCGAAATATCGTAGGTCAGAAGCTCCATGGTCATTTTACCATTTTCAATATAATAAATATCCTCTGCATAGGACTCCTCAATGTCAATTTCCTCCGTTTTTCTATTTGTTTTCTTTAAATCATTTTCCCGTTTCTGTAAAATTACGAAAAGACGGTCACCGTCTATATATATATCAGAAATTGTATCGCCTGTATTCATTTCTGGCTCTACCTGTGCAACGTTTTTCATCTTATTCTGACGAATATCCACAACGCTTATGGTATCCTCAGACTGTAAGTAAAGATAATTTCCATCATTTTTAACAAAATCGCTTTCATCCACACCCTCTACCTGTGTGTTTGTTGTGGAATAGTCACCGTTTTCTGATGACCCTGCATTAGACTCCTCTTCCGGTGTGAACATATCCGCACTTTCTTCCGATTTCTTTACCTCTAAATCATTTATAACTGCACCCTCTGTTATTCCTTCTGTAATTCCATTAATATACTCAGCCCTCTGTTTTTCACTTTCTCTTCTTGCCGCAGCATCACAGATATCATAAATTTCATCATAGCTTTCTGCCAGCCGGTAACTTCCAACCTGCTTTTTCTTTGGTACAGGAACATTTATCCCCGCATTTTCTTCCTCATCAAACGTATCCATCCCCTTACTGTGTTCAAATGCATATTCTTTGTCTGCCATCCTTCCGTAAATCCCTGTTCCTCCGACAATCACTGCAAATGCTGCTGCCGCTGCAATCCCTATTGTTTTTTTCATACGCAGTTTCCTCCTTACATTATTCTTCCTTAATTTCTTTTTGATATTTTCCGGCTCCAGTGACTCCGGTACCTTTAAACCTTCTGTAGAATTTTCTATCTGTTTCATAATCTCTTCCAGCTCTTTTTCATTCCATTCGCCCATATACTTCACCTCATTCTCAGATTACTGACAGTGTCCGCAGCTTGTTTCCCATCTGTTTTAATGCTCTGCTTTCCTTGGAACGTACCGTATTTTCATTCATACCAAGTGCCTCTGCAATTTCCCTCGTCTTATATCCAAAAAAAACATGCAGCCCGACTATCTTCCGTTCCTCTTCCGACAGCTCAAAAAAAGTCTTTCTGACCTCCATGCGTTCCTCATTTGTGTCATCCCAGCAGCTTTTTAATTCTCCTGATGATTCCATAAGTTCTTCTGTCAGTTCTTCCTCCCCCCTGTAATATTCCCTCATCTTCTGGTTGCATTTATTTGCAACAATCCGGAACATCCAGCCGGAAAAAGCTTCATCCTTTTTCAGCTTTCCTATCGTTTCAAAAGCATCCGCCACTGCTGCACTTACCACATCCTCCGCGTCCTCCGGTCTCTTTAACGTATATAGTGCAAACGCATAAAGTTTTTTATAAATTTGTTCATACAGGCTGGCAAACGCATCTACATCTCCGCGTTTCGCCCTTTTTACTAATAAACGTTCTTCCATAAACCCTTCCATTCATAATCATAACTGTCCTTCTGCAACTGAAATATGTCCTCTTCTATAATATACAGTGTCAGGACAGACGTATTTTGTTGCAGTGAAATAAAATTTTCTTAAATTATATTCTTTTATTCATAAATCCGCAAACGTCAGTACAGTAAATGGACAGACACTTATGGATAATAACAGAATCTTCATATGAAATTCATACAAATGTGATATACTGTTAAAAATCCCAGAAAGGAACAGAACAACCATGAACATACCAGCCAGCAAAGTCTTATTTTTAGAAGATGAACCTACCATCCGCGAAGTATTGACTGAATACATGCTTATTTCCGGTTATGAAGTAACTGCAGTAGAACGCGGGGACAAAGCAATCAGTCTGTTAAAAGAACATATTTATGATATAGCAGTTTTAGATATTATGGTGCCGGGCGCAAATGGCTTTGAAGTACTGGAATATATAAAAAAACACTGCCACAATACCGCTGCAATTATGCTGACTGCATTAGAAGACGAAAAAACACAGGTTGAGGCTTTTAACCTGTATGCGGACGATTATGTAATTAAACCCGTATCCCCGATTATTCTGTTAAAACGCATGGAAACAATCCTAAGGCGTATTTCCCTGGGACAAAAGGAACAAAACAGCGATTCCAAACAGCAAAAAGGACTTTATCTGCAGGAAGAAGCATACTGCGCATATTACCAGGGCAGAAAACTTCCGCTTACCCTGAGCGAATATCTGCTTTTAAGGACTCTTTATAAAGAACCAAACCAGGTATTTACAAGGGAACAGCTTATTTTAAACATTTTTAATGAAGATTACATTGGAAATGACCGGATTATTGATGCCCACGTAAAAAACCTCCGTAAAAAACTTCCTGTTCCCTGCATAAAAACAGTAATAGGAATTGGATACCAGTTTAATAAAGAAGCAGAAAAAGAGGTACAGCAATGAAATTAGGAAAACGAAATCTATTTTACAGCATAGTACTGGCAGGATGCATGCTCCTGTTTCTGGTGGGATATTTCGTATATATGCTGCCTTCCCTGTATGTAAATTACATGATGGAACAGAATTTAGTATCCATTAAAAATCAGCATATAGCTTACATGAAGGATGGAAACTATGGAAATGTTCAGGTTAAAAATCCAACCGCATGTTTTACCCTCAAAATTCCGGATGAAGGGGACAGTATTCATATTACTGCAAAAATGTTTTCTGCAAAAATAACCATTAAAGAGGAAAAAACGAGGGAACTGTTTACAGAACTTCGCAAAATCTTAAAAGAATACTCCAGAAACACAAATGAAATTAATACTGATGAAATAGAGGAAAAATTCAAAGATAAAATTGAAGAATGCGGTAATATATTTCAGAATTCCTTTACCAAAAATCCTTCCATTCCATTCCAGATACAGATTTCAGAAACCCGGAATTTTAATAACGAATTTCTTGATGAATATATGAAAACACATATGATGTCTGATGATTTCATAATTTTTGAAATGGGCATCCATGATGAAGAAAATCACTATGTCAACTATATGGCAGCCGAACGGACAGAAGAATGCCTGATTCTGACTTTCCTGCCGGCCATGATGCCGGATATGAATGAAATTCGTCCAATTGTACTTCAGAGTCTTCCTATGCTCGGCGCTGTCATCCTTTTACTTGTACTGTTGTTTTCGCAGGTATATTCAAAGAGCATCGTAACACCAATCGAATGTCTTGTACAGCACACAGAACAAATGAAAAATTACCAGAATTTTTGCCATTTTCCTTCTGACAGCAAAAAAAATCACAGAAAAGACGAAATCGGTATACTTGAAATTACCATCAACGAACTTTACCAAAAGCTTAAAGCCAGCTTTAAAGAACTGGAGGAAAAAAACCTTATCCTTAAAGAAGAAAATATAAGACAAGAAGTTTTACTCAGAGCTTCTTCCCATCAGCTGAAAACACCAATTTCCGCAGCACTTCTGCTTGTGGACGGAATGAAAAACAAAATCGGAAAATACCAGAATACAGATATATATCTTCCAAAAGTAAAAGAACAGCTTCTGTCCATGAAAAAAATGGTAGAAGACATCTTATATTTAAACCATTTTGGGGAAAATCCGGATATGCAGGAAAGAGATTTGCAAAACATTCTTGAAAAACAGCTTGCAGCTTATCAGATTGCCATAACAGATAAAAAACTCAGTATAACCATAGAAGGAAAAAAACACCTGACAATTTGCACAGATGAGACGATATTTTCCGCTATTCTTGAAAATATCCTTTCAAATGCAGTAAATTATACACCTGAAAATAAACAGATAGTAATTACATTATCCGAAAAAGAAATCCTGATACAAAATTATGGAACCCGCATTGATGATGAAATCCTTCCCCATATTTTTGAGCCTTTTGTCAGCGGCAGCCATGAAAAGAAGAAAAACAACATGAACAGCCACGGACTGGGACTTTACATTGCTGCATACTATGCAAAAAAAACCGGAATCACAATTAACATATATAATAAAGAAGAAAGTGTTGTAACCGTGCTTCGTTTTCCATAAAAACCTTTTTATATTTCACTTCATATATACACAGACTTCATACGAAATTCATACGGAACTGTTATACTTACAAAATAGAAAAACAAAACCAGATAAAATGGAGGATAAATATGGAAAACCCGGAACTGTTGCAAATTGAAAACCTGACCGTTCACTATGGAAAAGATACTGCCCTGCAGATTGAACACCCCATTTCTATCAGAAAAGGTGACAGAGTGGGCATTATCGGGGCAAATGGAGCAGGAAAGACTACACTTATTAAAAGTATTCTCAGACTTGTAAATTATCAGGGCAGTATTCATACAAACCTTACAATGGAACAAATTGCAACACATATGCAGTTCAACGAGTACACAGATACCATGCCAACCAGGTATATTATGGAAGCAATTTTGCAGACCAAAATTTCTCAGGACAAAAAACTTCAGGAACTCATCAGTTATTTTGAATTTGAAGACTGTCTGCGGAAAAAGTATTCAAAACTTTCAGGCGGCCAGAAACAGAGATTCACCATTATCATGGTAATGATGCAGGATGCACCCTTAACTTTTTATGATGAAGTTACTTCAGGCCTTGATTTTGAAACAAGACAGAAACTTGTGGAAAAAATGGTTTCATGGTACAAAAACAAAGATTCCAGTCTTTGTATCGTATCCCATTATTACGAAGAACTGGAACATCTTGCCAATAAGCTTTTAATCCTTGACAAAGGACATGTCATTGATTATGGAAAGAAAGATGAACTGTTTCAAAAATACTGTGGCAGGGCTGTGATTATCCTGAACTATTCCAAGGAAAAAGAAACTGTCTTCCAGAACTATGAAAAACTGGCATCTCCGGCACACCTGATTGCATTATCCTGTGAAACAGAAGAAAAGGAAAAGGAAATCATTGAATTACTGCTAAAACATAACATGGATTACACCAGAAGCAGTTCGGATATTGAAATCATTTATACGAATGCAAAAGAAAGATACAGTAAACAAAATTCTATATAGACCAAAAAGGAGGAATAACAGACTATGAAAGAGAATAAAAGAAAAACCGTCAGCCTGTCCATGATAACCTATGAACTTCGGAACGTAACAGGAAATCCATTCGTACACATTTTCGGAATTGGGCTCCCTATTTTCTTTCTGTTCATAATTACACGCATAGTTGTCTCAAATTTGCAGGACACATCACTCATTAAAACAGCTTCCACCTCTGTCTTTCTTGGAATCAGTACAATTATTCCAATGGCAATGATTTTAATGGGTTATTCTGTCATACAGTCGCAGGATCTGGAAAAAGGAATACCGGAACGCCTGCAGCTGTTTGGTATCAAACAGCATATAACCATCTGCAACCGCATCATTTCCGAACTGATTTTTTTATCAGCGGCAATTATCCTTTATTTCATTGTGGGAATCATTTTTATGGATTTACAGACTCCGGTTATTTCCGGTATTATTATTTATATTTTCTGTATACTGATATTTAGCACTATCTGTTTTATACTCGGCCATGCAATTGCAACACTGCTGAGAAAGTTCAGTCTGACCTATTGCATAGTCATGTTGCTGTACTTCGTCTTTATGATTTTCGGAGGAATGATGGGGATAACCTATGAAAATATGTCAGCTCCCATGCAGGCAGTTGCAAAGCTGCTTCCGGTCACATATTTTAATAAGGATTTCTACACCATATGGACAGGAAAATCCTACAATTTTGTTCCAATGCTGCAGTCCTACCTCTTTTTGGGTGCTATATCCGGAGTCCTGCTGTTTATCGCATTAAAAAAAGACAGAAGAAAAGGTAATTTATCATAATTGTATAGACAATTCATCTATTCTGTGTTATACTCTGCAATAAGTCAATAAAATCTAACAATATAGGAGAGGGGCGATAAGATGCGGATATAATCTACTTTTGAAACATGAGTCTTGTTAACAAGGCAGCACTTTCTGCTGTTTGTTCATGTTGCCAAAAGTGGATTATGTTCTCATAACCCCTCTTTTTTGGTGCAAAAAACTGAGATTACATTTTCCATTACCATGGCATCATGTTCTGAAAATGGCGCATTTGCTGCTATTCTCAAAGGAAATGGTGATAAATAATGGCACAAATAAATGTAAATAACCTTACTTTCTGTTACGAAAACAGTTTTGATAACATATTTGAAAATGTTTCATTTTCGATTGATACCAGCTGGAAGCTTGGTTTTATTGGAAGAAATGGAAAAGGAAAAACTACTTTTCTCAATCTTCTGATGAAAAAATATGAATACAAAGGTTCCATCAGTACAACAACCGTTTTTGATTACTTCCCATATCACATTTCGAATGCACAGATGAAAAAATGTGCAATTGATTTTATGGAAGAATTAAAACCTGACCATGAATCATGGAAAGTGATGTGTGAACTGGAAAAACTAAATCTTGATGCAGAGGTACTTTACCGGCCCTTTGAAACTTTAAGCCATGGAGAACGTACCAAAGTCATGCTGGCTCTGCTTTTTTCCGGAGATAATAACTTTCTGCTGATTGATGAACCCACAAATCATCTCGACCAGGAATCCAGAACAACTGTAAAAGAATATCTTTCCAGAAAAAAAAGTTTTATCCTTGTCTCCCATGACAGAAACCTGCTTGATGCATGTATCGACCATGTTCTGGTTTTAAACCGCTGTTCCATTGAAGTACAGACCGGAAATTTTTCAAGCTGGTGGGAAAACAAAAGCAAAAAAGATATTTTCGCACAAAAAGAAAATGAAAAACACCTAAAAGAAATCAGCAAACTGAAAACAGCATCACAGAACGCACGGCACTGGGCGGACAAAAATGAATCTACAAAAATTGGATATGATCCTATTAAAGAGCATGATCGCTGCAAGGGAACAAGAGCATACATTGGAGCAAAAACAAAGAAAATGCAAAGCCGTGTGAAGCAGATGGAAGAAAGAATTGATCAGGAAATCATTCAGAAAGAGGGACTTCTGCAGGACATAGAAACTCCCGCTGATTTGAAAATTACTCCACTTACACATTACAAAAATGTTTTATGTTCCATATCCGGATATTCATTAAAATATACAGACGCAGATAAATATCTGTTTGAAAACCTGAATATGGAAATTACGCAAAAAGAGAGAGTAATTCTGAATGGAAAAAACGGCTGTGGAAAATCGAGCCTGATTAAAGCAATTCTGATTCACCAGAAAAACAAACTGCCTCTTTCTGATTATGGTCTGACTGAGACAGGGATACTTAAAACTGCATCAGGTCTGACTGTATCATATGTCAGTCAGGATACCTCTTTCCTGAAAGGCAGTATTTTTGAATTCTGCAGGGAAAAAAATCTCGATGAAAGCCTTTTCTGTTCTCTCCTCAGACAGCTTGATTTTGAACGTGTGCAGTTTACAAAAGACATCCAGGAATTTTCCCAGGGACAAAAGAAAAAGGTTCTAATAGCTGCAAGCCTGATAACACCTGCCCATTTGTATATCTGGGATGAACCATTAAATTATGTAGATGTATTTTCCAGAATGCAGATTGAAAAATTAATTCTGAAATACTGCCCCACAATGCTGATCGTAGAACATGATGTTATGTTCTGTGAAAAAATTGCAACAAAAACTATCTGCATCAGCTAATTTCTCTTCTCATTTAAATGGTGCATAATAGTATTTAAACACACTGTAAAAGCCGCTAATTCTAATAAAAATTAGCGGCTTTCATAAATTAAAACTGCCTCTGCAGATTATTTTTAGGCGGAACTGACAGCACCCCAACTCATACCATAATTCTGCTTTACATATTTCAGAAAAACAAACTTTATAGTGATTTTACCTTCTCCGTCAAAATGCAACAGTTCCTGTTATAGAAATAAACGCACAGAAAATCCATACGCCTATTTATCAAAAATTACCAATAAGCTATTTGACTTATTTCCTGATGAAATTATCATAGCAAAAGATTGTGAACATATTATGTCATGAAGTTAAACTGTTTCTAAAATTTGAAAATATTTTCTAAAATTCCCCCAGATTTTTTCCTAACATACCAAGTCCCCTACTGTCAGCCAGATTCTGTACACCTTCTTTTACTTCTTCCCTTGAATAATTATTTTCTTCTAAATATACATCAGATAGTGAATTTAAATAATCATAAAAACGCAATGCCATTTCAAAGCTCTTGTTTTCATCTTTATTAATTTCATCAAAAAGAAGATTCTCTGCTTCATTAATTTTACCTTCATCCACCATACGAATTAAATCTGTATATATATGAGACATTTCAGAAAACTTCATATCTTCATTATCCTCATATTCAATGGTATCTCTGCCAAGTACAATTTTTGCAAGCATATGCACCATATCCCTTATCTGTCTCATTACAAAATCATTTTTATGTATCATTTTCCCTCCCTTAATTTCAAAAGCCACAATTCCTGAAAACCAAGAATTGTGGCTTAAAATAAAAGGTGACTGCCGGATTTGAACCGGCGATCAGGGAGTTGCAGTCCCACGCCTTACCACTTGGCTAAGTCACCAAAGCTCCCCGAGTAGGGCTCGAACCTACAACAACTCGGTTAACAGCCGAGTGCTCTACCATTGAGCTATCGAGGAATATAATAAAAGTCATAAGGTATTTAGTATTCTACAAATTTATCCTTATGACAGTATCAGTAAAACTATACCTTCAAAACTTCATACAGACTTGTGCGGCCAGACAAGTTCTCCAGCGG
>CANOLA010000028.1 GCA_947566705.1 uncultured Lachnospiraceae bacterium
ACTCCTAAGATATTCATCATCATTTAATCTTTCAAAAGGATGTCCTGCCTTTAACGTCCTATGACGGTTTCTGTATCCGCGAATGGTCTCATAATTCAGATCCTGCAACGGAACATCTTCCAGAATTTCCATATCCATAGTACTTTCTGCCTGATCCCGGAGCATTGTTTTTACTTGTAATCTCGTACAACGGTAATCGCCTTCATGATTTCTTCTAAATGTACCACCAAATAAATCATCATTTATATAAATCGGCTTTTCTTCCCTCTTAGCCATTGGTACATATATAACAATGATCAGATCTCCATTAACATCATAGGTTACAACGTCATCATCGCGTAGAATATTAATATTGATTTTCTTTCGATTATTGACAGTGTCCCAAAATTCTTTAAGTATCTTGCTTTGATCTACTGAATTCAGTCCAGTTGTTCTCCATGAACCAGCCTTGTCTTCAGCTACTCCAAGAATAATAACTCCACCATAACAATTTGCATAAGCGGAATATGTTTCCCACAAAGAAACCGGTAATCCGCCTTTTGCTTTTTTTACTTCTCTTCTGTTGTCTTCTTTGTATGAATCAAATTTTGATATATCAAATAATTCTGGCATTCGGCATCATCTCCCTTTGCAAATCTCCAACAAAACTGTACATTCAGTAGATTGCTTATTATATATTTTGTCATAATCTGTCTGCACATATACTTTCTCTTTTCTTTCCTGCATACACCTTTTTAATATTATCATCCACACTTTGCTTTATTCTTTCAACATGTCCGCCATTTTTTCCGTAATTAATTTTATTGCATCATGTATTACTTCCACAGCATCTGCTTTAGACCTGTTAATCTCTTCATTTGTCCGGTCATCTACTGGTTTTTCCACGTTATTCTTGTATATTTCCAAAATATTATCTGCAAAATTTCCTATAACTTCCTTATACTTCTGTATATCAATGTCAAGCCCCATGGACTTATTAAAACTGTCCAGCATATAATATGAAGCCAGATTTTTCTCATTAAACTTACTAAGTTCCCCGATAATTTCATTACATTGTTTTTCTCTATCCTCATGCTTACCCAATGAACTATCCACTTTCCGGGACACCAGCATCATATCGTATTCCATTTCAGCCAGATAATTTATTTCCTTTCGCATATAATCAATTTGTATTTCAATCTTCTTCTGTTTATAATCTCTCTTTCTTGCAAAATATTCTGCACAGTACACACTTCCAACTGCAATAAACACTGGAATTACTGAATCTGTAAAAAAATCCCACAACAATCCACAATTCATATTCTATACCTACCTTTCTACTCACAAAATTATTTATCCCTGCAGCCTACGGCCCCAAATACACTAAATTGCATTCATAATCCTAAGCAGACTCTGATAGCTGTCCACATCATGATACTTAACCTTGCTTGTTGACATCTCATTGAACAGCTTCTTTGCACAAGAAATCTTCGCCTGCTCTATCGGCCTTAAGTTCAGGCTTTCCATGGTTCCTTTTGTTTCAGCAACAAAGAAAATATGTTTTACCTTACCCTCGTAAAAAGCAATCGCCCAGTCAGGGGAATAATTTCCGACCGGAGTAGGGATTTGGAATGTCTTTGGGAGTTTAGCATAAACACATACTTCCTCAGCAGCATCCAGATCCTCCACAAATTTTCTTTCAATGCTCTTGTCCGCCGATCCATCCGTAAATACATAATCCTGAATCGCTTTTTTTGCAAGAAAAGCCTTATCAAAACTCTGTGTATTCTTTCCAGCAGTAAAAATGTCTGAATCATATCCACCCTCAATGGTATCATAAGAAATATGTTCGACTATCATTGTGGCTTTCTGCTCGTTGATGAGTTTAATAACCTTTGAAATAAACTCCTCCGGATTATTCCTGAACATATAGAACTTGTCCTGCCTAATCCCCTGCAGGATTGCTGATACAGTTTTTCGTGTAAGTACCGTCCCCTCTGCCACCTTACCGATAAGGTCATACTTAATCGGGCTTATCTGGTCATGTTTAAGGGTTTTTGTTTTTGACTTTTCTCCTGTGAACGAAGTTCCCCGCCCTACTTCATATTCATTCATTTCTGCTTTCTGTCTGCCGACTGTCGCTGTGTATTGCAGCTCAGAAACAAAAAGCCTTTCATTAATATGAGAAATAGCTTTCTTTATCAGCTCGCCGCTTTCAAACTCTACGGTATAAGCATACTTATGGTTGATTTCTTTCCAGAGAGCCTGAAACTCTTTCTTAGCAAAGTTGTCATTAAGCGGATTTTCCTTAACCTTTGTCTCACGTCCGTTCGTAAACATCCCCTCCAGAATACTGTCATCATACACCGACTGAATAAGGGTGTGAATACCATCAGCCATAGGCTTTAATTCTTCCGGAAGCTCCACCACTGTATTCATTGCCACATCAGAACGGTATTTGTCAGTAACTTTTCGCTTTACATCTACATATCCATTCTGAATAAGATAAAACTCAATGGCATTTGCAATATTGTCATCAATCAGAACAGACACATCGTTGGCCCTGACATATTTGCCCTTAAAATATTCACTGGCAGCAACCGTTGGTCTGTCGTAAAGGACAGTCTTAATATCCGACTGCAAATCAGATACAAAGGTTTTATAGCTCTCGCTTGCAATAACTGTAAGAGTATTGATATCGTGAACAGTTTCTCCGCAGCTTTGCACATCCATTCGGTTACCGCCCTGATTTACACAAAGCCGGAGTCCACGGCCTATCTCCTGACGTTTTGCCATATTACTGTCGGAATGTTTCAGGGTACAAATCTGAAACACATTTGGATTGTCCCAGCCTTCACGGAGCGCTGAATGTGAAAAAATAAACCGTGTCGGTTCGTCAAAGGAAAGCAGCCGTTCCTTGTTCTTCAAAATCAGGTCATAAGCAGAAATATCATCAGAAAACTCACTTCCACGTTTCAGTTTGCTGTCAATATTTCTTCCGGTCTTTTTATCTATACTGAAATATCCCTTATGTACGACACTTACATCACTGCAGACTGATTTCAAGTACTTCTGGTACGGTGTATCCAGCAAAGTAGTATAATCATTAAGAACGCTTAAATATTCCTGCTCGAACATTTTACCATATTCCCCAAGTACCTCATCGCCATTTTCATCATACTGACGGTACTTTGCAACCTCGTCAATAAAAAACAGTGACAGACACTTGATACCCATATTAAAAAGTTTTTCTTCCTTTTCAAAATGAGAAAGAATTGTTTCCCTAATCTGAATACGGCGCATATCCTTTTCAGATACATCCCCTGTCACATCACCAGTTCTGATAACTTCTCCATTTGTAAACGTTACTGTTCCACTCAATGGATCAATCTCAGAAACCGTATATCCTTTATATTGTTCCATCCGCTGGGATACATAATAAAGGTCATCACCCACACCAAGAATACGGGATTCACGATTGACAGATTTATTATATCCAATTTCCATCTCCATTTTAGCCATAGGCGGCTTCTTTGCAGACAACACAATTTGCTCAAGATACAAATAGCTGTCCGTCCCCCTGAAGTTTTTAACTTCAAATCCCTTGACCTCTATCTTCTTAACAAGTTTCTTATTAAAGGCATCCAAAGCATCCAGCACATAGATAAGATTGTGCTGTTTTGCATGAGTAGCCGAGTAATTCAGGCTGAAAAGCGGATTAAAATTTTTAAGTGCCTTCCTCGTAACATCTCCGCCCATTTTCTGTGGCTCGTCCAGAATAATAATCGGTCTGTTTGCTTTAATAACATCAATCGGGCGGCGCGAACCGAACTCATCGCGCTTAGAATAGATAATACGGGCTTCCTTGCTTCTACCATCCTCTTTCAGCGAAGACGCAAACGCTTGCGTATTGATTATCATTACATTGATACCGGCACTTTGGGAAAAATTATCAAGCTGGTTTAAGTTGGCGCTATTGTATATAAAGAACCTGGCTTTCTTACCATAATGTTCCATAAAGTGGTCAGTTGTCATTTCAAAAGACTTATACACTCCCTCACGAATTGCAATGCTCGGTACAACAACAATAAATTTACTCCAGCCGTACTTTTTATTCAGCTCAAACATCGTTTTTATGTACACATATGTTTTTCCTGTACCAGTTTCCATTTCAATATCAAGACTGCATCTGCCTAAATCCTTTACAAGAGAAGGAGAAATCTTGATATTGTTCTGACTCTGCAAAGTCTGTATATTCGCCAAAAGCTGCTCATCAGAAAGTTCCAGCACTTCATTCTTATAACCTGTATCATCCATAGGGTCATACAGTTCTATTTCTTCCTCTGTCACTCCCAGTGTTATCTGGGAAATATCAGATTTCATTTTGCCGAGGTCACGGATATAATTAATTTTATCATGAAAGCCTTGTCCGTTAAAAACTTTTACCACGGCGCCAACAGCGTCGGTTTGGTATTGTTGGATTTTAAAATTGAATTTCATTTTTCACCTTTCTTCGTAATGGTAGCAGCAAGTTACCAGCAAGTTAAATCATGCCCATATGGGTAAATATTTCATATATCCGGGTGCTGTATCTGGTTCAAGCGGTTTGATAACTCCCAAATTAACAGTTTCTTTAGTCAAGCGCATATTTATTACATTTCTTTTCAAATACAAGAAATTAATGTTTTCAGATACATTTCCTTTTGATCAAGTAAATTTTTAGTGTCTATACTGTTATCAAGTGCCTCTTGTAATTTCTGAACCATCGAATTGCAATTACGAGCTATTTTATTAAAACATTCACAAAGTTTTGTTTTCCTTCTTGATAACACTCCATAAAATTAAATTGCACAGTCATTGCAGCCATCACATTTTGACGTATTTCTGTAATTCAGGATATTCATTGGCATGTTCACGCACATAGCATCTTTTAAATGCCGCAAAAGCAGATTCTCTCCTGAGCAGGCTTTCAATCATCCGCATAATTACTTTAGACTCAGGTTTCTTATGTAACTTTTCAAGCTGTTTATATAAAACATTCATTTCTTTTTGGAGCAATTTTAATCTCTGATCACTCCTATAAATTCTCATTCCCGTATTTTTTAATGAGAATATCTCTGTTACCAGTTGCGCCGTTCTCTTTTGAAGTTCATTATCCGCATCCAGTATTGTAATGGTTACATCATCATTCTCTAAAGAAAACGACAAAACCTTTTCAGGATCATCTTTACAGCAGTCAAGGATTCCATTATCATATTTACCATTATTTTTTACTCCATTGCAATGACTGCATGACCAGAAAAGATTTTCCCAGTCAAATTTTCTTTCTGGATATTTCCCATTTTTATGCGGTAATAAATGTTCCACATTTGGATCCTGCAATTCTTTCATCTCACAAATATAACACTTATTATGAAAATCCTTTTTCAATCTTTCAATCACATCTGGCTTGTCATACTTACCATCTACTTTTCTTGCTTCTTCCGCCAAAGAATCCGGAGCAGGAAACGAGCGTTCTACTTTAACCATCTATATCCTCCCGATTCATAAATTCCAACTTCATCTTTTGATATTCTGTTGTTATTCCTATAGCAAGATAATCCGGCACTTCATCAAGATAAAGTTCCAGTTCCGCAATTTCACCTATCTCATCATCCGACAGGTTTTCTTTGTATACAAGTTCCTTATACCTGTCAAACTTGTCTCTCAAAGTTTCTGAAAGCTTATCAACTTTAAAATATCCTTCCACAACGCCTTCATATGGCACGTTACCTAATCCATGTTCCACTAACGTTTGGTTTTCAAAATCGTAAATCGCGGCATTACTTATACTGCTCAATATAAATGGAGAATGTGTTGTCACAACAAACTGTATATTGGGGAAAAATTCTGTCAAAAACGGCAAAATGCTTTTCTGTAATTCCAGATGCAAATGCGTCTCAATCTCATCAATCAAAACAATTCCGGGAAGATTGAAATCAAACGAACGTTTTGTCTGATGCTGCATACGCATCATGATATCCAGCACAATATCCAGTACCGCCTGATACCCACTGGATAAAGTATTGAAGTCAAAAGGTTCCTTTCCCTGCTGCAAAATATGAAATTCAAAAGTTTCTTCATCAAATTCCAGCTTTACAGTTTCATCATCAAATATTCGCTTTAAAAGATGCTCTAACTGCATAAACCATGCATGAATTTCATCTGCTTTCTCTATCTTGTTATTGCTTTTTGCCAGTGCTTCTGTCATTTTTAAATCCAGCAAATATTTCACAAATTCATTGCGCGGAAATTCTGTCAATTCATAACTGTCTTTTAACTGTACTTTCTCAACATGACTGGGCTGTTCTGCATGAAATACCCTGTCTGCTGTATAATAAGCCAGTATATAGTTATACTTACACGCCAATTCCGGAATACTGTCAATTTTACTATTAAACTTAATAGCCAACTCTTTTTGGCAATTTTTAAAAGCATTCTCTCTGCTTCCTCTAATAATATCCAGATATCCCGCCATCGCTTCAACTACGCTTGTCTTGCCACTTCCATTCTTTCCTGTCAAAATTAAATGTCTGATTTTTTCTTCCGACAATGGAATAAAAATATCCTTTAGGTGTCTGACTTTTTTAATTGTCAAATTCGTTATAAAAAATTGCTCCATATCATCCTCCCACTTGATATTGACACTGCTTTGCTATTCAATTTCCCATGTGCATCAATATCACCTTATTTACCAATCTGCTACATTATACTTTTCCAGAAGTTCTTTTGCCTTCGCTTCGCCTTCCTTCGTAATGTACATAGATTTTGATCGATGGGAACCCTGTCTTATATAATCTTTTTCGTCAAGTTGATTCAATACATCAAAATCATAACCTTTCCATGCATATTTGCCATCTGAATTAGTAAATCTGTCTTTTTCTGTAAAATGAGATAAGTAAATCAACATCATTGACAATTCTTCCATTGCTGTTTTTGTGTCTGTTTTATCCATCCTAAAATACCACCTTTCAAACTATATAATTCCTCTATCAACAAAGTTTCTCGTCAACTTAGCTATCCCTGCTTAAAAGCAGAACTTCCTAGTCAAGCATAGCAACAAATTATGTCCAAACCGGAATATATAAATCTTCATTTAATCAAGCGCATATTTCTTACATTTCTTTTCAAATAATGCGCCATTTTTCATGACATATTCCTTATTTTGTTCAATATAAAAACTATATGCATCAAAATACATCATGACAGCATTATACAATTCCATTTTATCATACTTCTGTATATTATTAGCTTCCTCGCGTGCTTGTTTATTTTTTTCACCAATAACATTTAATGCAGATTGAACCTGCTCGTCAATTGTTTGAATATTTTCTTGCAATTTTAAATATTCTTTTTCAGATTGCTTCATCTTCTCATATATTTTCTGGTCATTCGGATTCATTGCAAAATAATACTTATATCTTTGAATTTGTTCTTCACAAGAAATTAATGTTTTCAGATATGTTTCCTTTTGATCAAGTAAATTTTTAGCGTCTATACTGTTATCAAGTGCCACTTGCAATTTCTCAACCATCGAATTGCAATTACGATCCACTTTATTAAAACATTCATAAAGTTTTGTTTTCTTTCTTGATAGCTCTCCATAAAATTTAATTGCGCAGTCATTACAGCCATCACATTTTGACGTATCAACATAAATATCGGTATTAAGCTTTATGACATTCATGGCTTCACGATAATCCGAAAAAATATTAATCAGATTTTTTCGTTCCTCTGATATTGCATTAACATTTTCTATCTTCAAAATTTGAACCATAAAAAGCAGATCGTCTAATTTATTTACACTTTCTGCTACAACTTCCCGCCGTTTTTCCAATGAATGCAAAAGATTACTTTCCACCTGCAATGCGAATTGCAGCCTTAATGCTGTCTCCTGGTTTTCATTTCCTTGTTTTATGGTAATAAATAATACCACCAATGTAATAATGCCGCTTATTACCGCGCCCAAAGAGTTCCAATAAAACTTACAAAATTGCTATTATTTCTAAAAAGAAATGAAATAACAGTAGTACACAAAATCACTATAAGAAAAATTAGTAAACCACCTGCAAAAATTTTACGTTCTTTTTTCATTTATAACACCCTCCTTACTGTATCAGGACTATATGTAGCAAAAATCTGTTCAAAGTTCGTTGCGACACAATCATTTGCCATGGAGCTGTCACGCATTACAAAGTAATACGGTTTCTGCTTTGCAATTTCAGTGATGACATCTTCCGTTACATTATCATCAAAGCAGGCTATAAGATAATTTTCTTCAACATTGAACACTTTCTTACCTGCAATGGTTGTTTCCTCAATTTTGCCTGAAAGCAGAACCCCCAAATCAAGCATAACCTGAAACAGCAAATCTTCCGGTATTCTATCCGCTTTGATATTGTCCTCAAGTTTATTAAACAATGACGGCTCATACTCGGCAGGGTTATAGTACACATCTTTCATATTGGAGCTGTCACATTTTAGTACGCGGAAACCACCGTCAAATTTTGCATCAGGATTTTCTCCTGCAATTTTCTTGGCAGCTCTCCGAATACGCTCTTTGCCAATTTCGCAGATGTTTTTGTAGCCTGCCTTGTATGCTTCGCTTTTTTCATCAGTTTCCTCGGGTAACTGCACCATAATAAATTTACGGTTTCCATTATCCTCTGCGTTTAACTGCATTACTGCGTGGGCAGTAGTAGCAGAACCAGAAAAAAAATCAAGAACAATCGAATCTTTATCACTTCCAATAAGGAACATTTGCTTAATATAACTTACAGGCTTTGGAAAGTCAAAACATTTTTTGCCATCAAATAGAGCTTTAACTTCTCTTGCTGCGGTTTGATTATGTCCAACTTCCTCACAAAGCCATAAAGTATTTGGGGTCCTCCCATTCTGAACATCGGATAAAAATCTCTTTTTTCGGGGAAAAGAGTTTCCATCTGCACCAAACCAAATCTGATTATTTGCAACAAGCACCCTTAGATTATCCTCAGAATAAACCCAATGCTTCCCTTGCGGAACATCAAATTTCTTTCCTGATTTTGGACTGGTAATAATAAAGTGACCGTTACTCCTTTCGCCACTGGCAACAAGATCACCCGACTGCCACGGTCCACGAGGGTCATTATCGGGATTTTTATAACGCTCATTCATTTCTGTGGTTCGGGGCAACAGATTTAATGTAATAGCCTCTATAGACTTTGCATACACATAAGCATATTCATGATTTTCTGAAAAGTATTTTGCATCATTTTTAATACTATGAATCTTCTGCCATACAATACAAACCACAAAATTACCTTCTCCAAATATTTCATCGAGAATTTTTTTAATATTTGAGCTTTCATTATCATCAACACTTACAAACAGTAATCCATCATCACTTAATAAATCCTTGGCAAATCGAATGCGTGGATAAATCATATTAAGCCAGTCTGTGTGAAAACGTCCATTGTTTTCTGTATTCTGCACAAGTCTATTCCCTTCATCATCAAACTGTCCACTATTTTCAAAATATTCATCTATATTTTGAGCAAAATCATCATCAAATACAAAATCATTCCCTGTATTATATGGTGGGTCTATGTAAATCATCTTAATCTTTCCAAGATAAGTTTCCTGCAACAGCTTCAACACTTCAAGGTTGTCACCCTCAATATAGAGATTCTCCGTATTATCAAAATCAACACTCTCCTCCCTGCATGGACGCAAAGTTTTGTTTATGGGTGCGTTAGCAAGAAGAACTGACTTCTTTTTGTCAGGCCAGGTAAACTGATAGCGTTCCTCGTTATCATCAACAACCTTTGTATTGATTTCCTGCATCAGCACATCTTTATCAATTGCCCGAACAACCTCTCCGTTTTCGTCAATCATTTCTGTAACTGCATTGGGAAACATTTCCGCTAACTTTTTAAAATTCTCATCAGCCTTATTCGCTGTCTGCATCTTAAGTTTGTCCATTACCCATGTCCCCCCGTTAATTATTAGATAAATCTATATTTTCCTCAGTTACTTTCTTCGGCTTCAGATTCAAAAGAAAATCTGTCAGTAAAATTGCATTAAGTGCCGCTTTTTGATTTGGATATTTGGTATACCAGCTATGTGCAACACCGTGCCTATTCGGTACTCCCTCTACAATATCATCAACACTGTAACAAGTGCCAATAATCATATTATTATAAAAATCACTAAACACATCATCGTAACCATTTTCATTAATAACTACCTTAATGTCCTTTTTTGGTTTCTTTGTATTCTCTACACCTTTTGACTTTAAAATTCCTTCCCACATTGTTGCTAAAAGCGGAATAACCAGAGCATACTCCTTCCGTAAATATGCTTCAAGAGTCTGTCCGAGAGCTTTTTTAACATGCGGCTCTATGCCAGACTCTCTCCACTGCCTTTTTATATGCTTTATTTCAGTTTTTGTATAGTAAGATATAATCGCTTTGTCAATTCGCTTTTCACATCTCTTACTCATACCACGACTTGACCCTAATATATCATTCACTTCAGCAAAAAGCTGAATATCTGCAATCCACCCAGCATATGGAAACCATTTAGCATCATACATAGCCCTTAAGTAGATTTCGTTCAGTTCATCATATTTATCTACAAATGCAGAATCAAAATTCCAACTCTCCCATATATGAGTTAAAGGAGAAAAATCAACATCTCGCAGCCACTCTATAAACGGAGACCTTATAGTTTCCGTCAATAATGACGAGCAATTTGCCAACACACCCTGAATAGAAGTTTTTACCGATGATGCTAAAATATTTCTCAACGAACTTGCAATCTGTAAAACCGATGTATCAATATGAAATGATGACATTTTTATAGCTGCCAAACCTATCGGCTCTGCAATATCTCTCACTGCATCAAGTGACTGACTGTTCTTAAATGCATCTGCAATTGGAGTGGGTACTTGAACCGCCGATGGCAAATTGCTATTTATAGCCACCATTCTTTCAAGCGGTTCTGTTATTGATGCATATTGCTGCTGTACCTGAAGAATCGACTGCATACTCTGTTTAATCTCATTACTTTTTTCAATACTTTTTCTTAACTCATCCGATATAAGATTATCCGGCTTAAACTCACTCATACATTCAACTTCCTTCTGCAATTATTTTTCTTTCCCTATCAACATTAATTTCTCCTGATAAGCCCTCATCCTCTGCACCATCTCATACTTCTTCTTCGGCTGCTTTTCTGCCCTTGCCTGCTTTTCCAGTTTTACTATTTCCATTTCAATCTTCTGTCTTTTTTCATCAACCGCAATCTGTTCATCAAGCGAATTTCCCTGTTCAATGTTTACAGTGCCTACCGCAACAACAATATTCTCCCATACCCTGTCAAGATTCAGTCCCTGCAGCTCAATTTTATGTTCTTCCGTAGGTTTCCACTCTGTCTGCATGACCTTTGTATAATAAACGGCAAGTTTGCTTTCACCACCATATTCTAATACAAAGAGATTATTCTGCGGAATTAATTTTGAAAGAGTCACAATTGTTTTCTCATCAATGTCCTTCTTTTTCAGCACAACAAGTAAAACAAAAAAATTTTTTACTCGTTCACCAGCCGGTATATGAACCTTGTCCGGCGCAATTTCATTTACAATCGTAATTCTTGAAATATCGGCATCAATTTTTTCTTTTGCTGCTGTATTCATTTGAAATTTTGAATAAATCGCTTTTTTAGGAAGCTGTTTACTCATTTCAGTTGTTTTCGGTAATCCCAGCATTATAACCACCTCATTTAACGACAAGAAAGCATATCAGTTCAAAATCATCCAGACCTTTAATCTCATTTGCCAGAAAGCTGACCTGACCGCCTCCTAAGAAGCTGTCAATATCGCTCTCATCCTTAATTTCAATGATAGAAGCAATCGCTTCGCCAAGCAAATTTGAAAATTTAGACATATCCCTTCCGTCACGAGTTTCCTTGTTGAACTGTTTGTAAACCTCCGGAACAGGCTCTGTTTTACCTTTACAAAGAAACCGTATTTTGTCAAGCATTTGTTTCGGGGAAAGATGGTCGCATATCACTTTCCCATCATTACTTATATAAACCATATAGAATGGGTGAAGCCGGTTCTGGTTATCAATGTTTACACTATCAGAGCGGTTTTTTAAAACAAATATTACACCAGCCGGCGCATCTTCACCTGCCGGAACAACAGCGTTAAGCCCAAACGGTGATTTTTCAATATCAGGATGATTTTTTATGTACTCGAGCAAATCAAGCCGGAACTCGTTAAGGCCCAAATCCATAATGGAAATCCCTGACGACATTTCCTCAATATCAACCACCTCATCCTGCAGCTTCTTAAGCTGTACCTTTCTGTATTCCAGATCGGTCTTTTCCTCATCACTTAAAATATTGTCATCAGCCGTTGCGGTCATATCAACAATTTTCATTCTTGTTTCAACTTTGGCTTTGAGATTGATATAATCATCAAGAGTTACATCAGGCCAGAAGTTGACAAGCTGTATCACTTTATTTCTGCTGCCAATACGGTCAATTCGCCCAAAACGCTGGATAATACGCACCGGATTCCAATGGATATCATAATTAATAAGATAATCGCAGTCCTGTAAATTCTGCCCTTCGGAGATACAGTCGGTTGCAATCAAAATATCAATATTCTCTTTCGGCATACTGTCAAATAAATCTCTATCTTTAGATATCGGTGAAAAGCAGGTAAGCACAGTATTCAAATCGCTGTGCAGTTTCGGGCAGGTCGTACGTCCGTCAACCGAACCAGTTACCATGGCAGAATCCAGGCTGTATTTATTTTTTACATACTTGCTGACATTATCGTATATATATCCGGCAGTATCTGCAAAAGCGGTAAATATAATAATTTTTTTATTTCCATCGTTAATTGGGTGAGCTATTTTATCATCAATTACACGATAAAGTTCCTGCAATTTAGAATCGTGTTCCGGCGTGATATCTCCCACCATATAAGTCAGAAGTCCAAGAACCTCTGCGTCTTTTACAAGGCTTTCCCGCCAGGATACATAGTCCATATCGGCAAGATTTATTTTCACTTTCCTGCCAAAGGAAAAAAGGTCATCTGTATTCTGGTCTTCATCGTCAAACTCGTCCACATTTGAGATATCTGTTAAGTCAAGACAGCTGTCAAATTGGTCAATGGTATTAATCGTGCTTTCAATCAACTCTTTAATGCGTTTTAATGTAAGATTAAAGGAATATACCGAGCTTTCCATTCGCTTCATCAAATTGATAGCAGTAAGTCTGCGGATTCCCTGCTCACGATTAGCCTGTGTAAATCCGACATTAACCTTGTTGTCTCCGTATAATTCTGCATACTTCTCCATTTTACTCGGTAATATGTAATGCGTAGGCGTGTAAATTGTAAGTGCCAGAAGCATAAGCTGCTCAAAAATCTCATTATAATTGATTGCTTCTTTCAGGTCTGTAAGATGCGGCCGCAGCGAAACAGGCTTTAACCTTGTCGGGAATGTACCCACATCGCTTGTATCGTAATACTTCTGAATGTGTTTTCTTGAACGCGCTATGGTAACGCTGTCCAGAACCTCGAAAAAATCAAAATCCAGCATTTTGAGAAGATTTTCAGTCGTTCTGTCACAAAGCTCCCATTTGCTCCACGTATTAAATGCCCTCTGTGCATTTTTAAATATATCATCAATCGAACGGTTTGTATTCAGTTTGTCATCAATGTAGTCCGTATGCCCCTCATATGCAAGGGCAAGCTGATTTTTCAAATCAAGGAATTTATTATTGACTGGAGTAGCTGAAAGCATAAGCACTTTTGTTTTTACGCCAGCACGGATAACCTTTTTCATTAGGGTTACATAACGATTATCCTTTTCATTTTCATCCGGATTTTCAACTATCTTTCCACCGTTTCTAAAGTTATGGGATTCATCAATAACCACAAGGTCATAGTTTCCCCAATTGATTCTTCCTAAATCTATACCGTTTGATGTCCCCATCGTTCTGTTTAAGTCCGTATGGTACAGCACATCATAACGCAGACGGTCGGAAGCAATCGGGTTGTTAATATAGTTTTCTTTATATGTATTCCAGTTATTTGCCAGCTTTTTAGGGCATAGCACAAGAACGGATTTGTTTTTATTTTCATAATATTTAATTACAGACAGAGCCGTAAATGTTTTACCCAGACCTACACTGTCAGCAAGGATACAGCCGTTATATTTCTCAAGTTTATTAATAATTGCAAGTGCCGCATCCTTCTGGAAATTATAAAGCATACTCCAGATTTTACTGTCCTTAAATCCGGTTGCTTCATTGGGAAGGACATCCTCTGAAACATCTTCAAGAAATTCATTAAAAATATTATAAAGGGTGAAAAAATAAATAAAATCCGGAGAATTTTCGTTATATGCTGCAGTTATGTTCTCAATCACTTCGTCCGTGACCTCCTGCAGTACGTTTTTGTCATTCCAAATCTCATCAAAATCTCTTACCAGTGCCTGAGCCAGCGACTGGTCTTTTACAATCGCGGTGCTGATTACATTTCCTTTTTCACATCCAAGCTCAACTGTTGTAAAATGATTGATTGGTGTATAGCCAATGTCATCAACAACCATTTGTCCCTGAATTGTTTTTTCACTTATGTTAGATTTGAATGTAACCTTTTCTTTTATCCAGTCTGCACATTCTTTTGCTATAGCCTTTTGAGTCATTTCATTTCTCAGTTTTATCTCAAACTCAGTTCCGTAAAGGCTACGCTCACGGTTCAGGCGTGGTATGTAAAACTCCCTTTTCTCTTTCTTTGTTTTTTCGGCAACAAAGGTGGGGGAGGTAAAAATGAAGCGCAATTCATCAATCGAAGTGAGCTGTTTTTTCAACTCCTGAAATGCATAAATTGAAAAGCATGCCGCCGCTATTGACAGTTTGCTCCCTTTTTTAATTTCTACAGATAAATCTTCTCCAAGGGTTTTCGTCGTATTGTTAATAAGCTCCATATCCTCATGCCCCTTCATCTTATTGCCATGTTTCACATAACCGGATTCAACTGTAAAAAGTATACCATTCCCCAAGTATTTTATCAATTATATATTGTATCCCTAATCCAACATCCTCTTCCTTCACCCCGCAACCACCCTGCACCTCTTCTTATAACAAGCAATCCCATACCTGTAAATCGTCTTTACCCCATCATCCCTGAGCACCTCTTCATAATCCCTGTCCTTTATCTGCCCCAGTGCCTTCCGGCATGCATCATCAAACGCACCATCTTCTGCATATTTCACCTCAATCACAATACCCGTATCCTCCGCCTCATCCTCAACAATAATATCACAGTACCCCTCACCAGACTCAGCATTTGACGAAACAATCCAGCCAGCCATACACCCGAAAAGCCCCAGCAGAATACCATGATAAAAGTTCTCTTTCATTTCCTTTTTCCCGTATGTATCCCTTATACTGATTGTCTGTTTCAGATAAGAGGTAAAACCCTCCTCAATAGCTGAAACATCATTTTCCATAAATGCCCTGCAGAAACGTTTCAGCCTGCCGCTGTCCTTTGCAGTTTCTTCTTTAAACCACTCATGTATCTGCCGGGCAAAAATCCAGCGGATTTCCTTATTTGGAATCACAAGCTCTGTCAGTCCCCCATCATCTTCCCCGCGCTGAGTCAGATAACCAGTTGTAAACAGAATACTCCAGAGATTATCAATGCCGGAATCCAGATCCCTGTAAGTCAGGTCCTGCCGTATTTCCTTTTTAATACTGTCTCCTTCCATCAGCAGCTCTATTTCTTTTTTTGTTACGGAATTTGCTTTATTTATAAATCTCCTTATAATATTATTACTGCTTGTATTAATCCAGTAATTCTGCGGTTTCGCAGACGGATTCAGCTTCAGGTCAAAGCAGTAATTAATAACATCCCACGGACAGTATATATCCTGATTACCAAAATGATATCCGTCATACCATTCCTTAATAGTGTCATATAATCCGCTCCAGTTATAAAATGCCAGGAGCTTTTGGACTTCTTCATCCGTAAAACCAAAATACTCCTTGCAGTGCACATCTTTTACGGAAAAAACTTTAAAATTATTTAACCCTGTAAAAATACTTTCCTTTGAAACCCTGAGACATCCGGTAAGGACTGCTAGGAACAGACTATCATTTGTCTTCAGTGCCTGTCCGAATATTCCGCGGAGCAAATCCACCATTTCATCATAATATCCCGCCGCAAACGCCTTATCAAGCGGCACATCATATTCATCAATCAGTATGACCGCTTTTCTGCCATAATGCTTTTGCAGAAGCTGTGACAAAGTCAGAAGACTTTTCTTTAACAACACTTCCGACATCGCAAACTCGCCCCTGTCATTTAACTCAGTAAGCTTCTTATATTGTGAATGTTCCACCTCGGTCAGATTATCGCTCTGCTGCAAAAATGAAAATTTAAGCGCTTCTGTTCCTACAATCATGCAAAGCATCCTTTTCGCCGCATCAAAGTTTCTGCCGTCCACATCCTTTAAACTGATAGAAATAACAGGGAATTTTCCCATGTATTTATCACATAGTTCTTTTTCTTCTGAAATTACGAGTCCGTCGAAAAGCTCTTCATTTCCCTCTGTCCCAAAAAAGTATTTCAGCATACTCATATTCAGGGTTTTTCCAAATCTTCTTGGACGTGTAAACAGACTGACTTTCCCCGGATTTTCCAGAAGCTCTTTGATAAGTCCCGTTTTATCTATATAATAAAATCCTTCTGTGCGTATTTCTGCAAAATTTTCTATACCTACTGGAAGTTTTGTTTTTATCGTCATATGATACTCCTTTCCGGATCATCCTATTAATTAAAAGAATACCATTTCCCTTCTCCTAATTCAAGAAATAACCTACTCCCCATTCGCCGGATTATCAATCACCCTCCCCTCCTCAGAAAACCTCGACCCATGGCAAGCACAGTCCCACGTCCGTTCCGCCTCATTCCACTTAAGCGCACACCCCATATGCGGACACCGCCTTGGAACCGGCGTAAGCAGATTTTTTACAGCCTCAAACATATTCACAAACAACTGCGGTTTTACCATATTTCTGGACGGGGAAAACACCTCCGCAAACGGATTGTCCCTATCCGTCAGCATATCCCGCAGAAGCTGCGCCGAAACCATTGCCCCCGTCATTCCCCATTTATTAAATCCCGTTGCCACATAAAGCCTCTGTGTCCGTCCTGAATAACGTCCGATATACGGCATGTCATCCACTGTCATGCAGTCCTGCGCCGCCCATGCGCACACTTCTTTTGCCTGCGGATAATACTGCATTGCAAACCGCCTTAATTCCTCCCAGTTTCCGCCCTTTTTTCCGGTGCGGTGGGAACCGCCGCCAAACAGCAGGATATCCCCGTAATTACGGAAGGACAGTCCCTTTTTATCCTCATCCAAATACATGCCGTCAACCTGCAGGCTTTTCGGTTCTGCGCCGCGAAGCGCCAGCACATAGGAGCGGTGCTGGTACATTTTTAAAAAGTAACTTCCGTGCTTATTAATAAACGGAAAATGCGTTGTCACGATTACATAATCCGCCTTTATTTTTCCGTTTTCTGTGATGGCAGTATTCCCCACCATTTCACGGACAAAAGTATGTTCATAAACCGTTAAATCCTTTGCTATATAAGATAAAAATTTAAGCGGCTGGAACTGCGCCTGTTTGGGGCAGCATACTGCGCCCACGGTTTGAAACGGCAGCAGCGGTGTATCCGTAAACTGTGCATCATAACCAAGCTTATGAAGCGCTTCCAGCTCCTGCTCCAGTTTCCGTTTGTCATCCCTGGAATAAACAAAACTGTCTTTACGTTCAAAACTGCAGTCCGCATTTTTGCAGATATGGGCAAACTGTTCGACAGCCTGCTTATTTGCCTGCAGATACTGCCATGTTTTTTCCCTGCCGAAAGAATCCATAAGCTTACTGTAAACCAGACCGTGCTGCAGAGTGATTTTTGCTGTTGTATGCCCGCTTGTCCCGCTGCAGATTCTGTTTTTTTCCACCAGCACACAGTCAATTCCCGTCTGCTTTAAAAAATATGCCGTAAGTATTCCAGCAATTCCGCCCCCGATAATCAGTACATCCGTTTTTATATCATTTTTCAGTGCCGGAAATTCCGGCATTGTCACTTCTTTTTCCCAGATAGATTCCATAGTTTTTGCAATTCCTCTTATACTATTTTTATAAGAGTATTCCCTTGCTTATGAAATCATATTCTTTGTGGAGCGGATGCTTTTTGTCCCGTTATCCGATTAATATTTTTTTACCTTCAAATGCAAATCCGTATTTCATGATCCTCTCCGGTGAAAAACCGTCTGCAATAAGTTGTGTATCATATTGTTTTTCCCTGATTTGAAGCAGTGCGTTTGCAACAGTTTCCGCAAGGTCTTTTTCCTTTTTTAGTTTGCGGACTTTGAATTCAATAATATATGCAAAGTCCTTTACCTTGTCAGCAGGCACCAGTACAACATCATAACGTCCAAAACCGCTTTCCCTGTTGGAAGTAATCTGAAACCTTCCGGCAAGCTCCACCATCAGCCCCAAAACAAAGCCATGGTAAAACCGCTCTGGTGCATCATCATTTGATACGCCCTTTGCGATATCAAAACTTGAAAAGCTGCTTAGTGCAATTTTATTCATATATTCGTTCATTGCTTCCACATCATTCATAAGAAAAGCTTTAATAAAGTTATTGTATGGCATCTTAGCTATACCATCAAACCAGCCCTTGACCATTTTCCGGAACATTCTTTTTACTTCATAATTAGTCAGTTTAAGCATATACCAGTCATCTTCTTCCATCACATCCCGTTTTACAACCTTTAAATATCCGGTCGCAAGCAGCAGGCTCCAGACTGCATTTGTATTGTCATTAAGCTGGTCAAAGACAATCTGCTCATCAATCTCCGCCATAAAACTTTTCCCTTGTAAAAGCTCCTCCATTGTCTGCTTTATATCAGAATTCCCTTCCCGTATCAGGGAATTTACAAGCTCGTTTCCACTGGTATTTGACCAGTAGGTATCATATTTTCCATTTTTCCTGATAAATGAAGCAATTGACCACGGATTGTAGATATCTGTATGCGTGCCGAATGTAAATCCGTCATACCACTCTTTTACAGACTGTTTCTCACTGCCAAGCCCTGCCCTGTCAAGTGCTGCAAAAACCTCTTCTTCTGTAAATCCAAAGGATGCGGCATATTCATCGGCTGTGGTCGTAATAACCTCCAGATTATTCATTCCGGAAAAAATACTTTCCCTGGCAATCCGTGTAATTCCTGTAATCAGCCCGCGGCAAAGATATGGATTTGTTTTAAAAGAACTGTTAAAAAAACTGCTGAAAAAACGGACTGCTTCATCCCAGTAGCCTGAAAGCCATGCTTCCTGCATTGGAGTGTCATATTCATCCAAAATAATAATTACATCTTTCCCATAATAGCGCTGCATAAAATTTGCCATCCGGTGAAGGGCTCCTGCCGCCACAATATCCTTCATTCCAACCTTGACGTTTTTGTAATATTCTTTTTCATTTTCACTTAACAGATCACCCTCAAGCAGATAGCGGTTTTTCTCATATAAATCCGCAATTACTTCTGAGAGCTTATAATTCATTTCTTCAAAATCTGCTGCTTTTACATTCGCAAAACTCAGAAAAATAACGGGAAATGTCCCTTGTAATTTCCTGTATTTTTCTTCCTCCCAGACAGAAAGCCCCTTAAACAAATCTCCCCTGTCTGCATATTCATTAGAGAAAAAGCACTCTGTCATGCTCATATTAAGTGTCTTTCCAAAACGGCGCGGACGTGTAATCAGTGTTACCGCTGCTCCGGTTTCCCACCATTCTTTGATAAAGCCCGTCTTGTCAATATAAAATTTATTTTCACCAACCACCCTGTCAAATCGTTGTTCCCCAAGATTTACTGACTGCCGGTTATCCATATCCGCACCTCCATCCATTGAACATTATTTATTTTTATATTAACACAAACGGTATGCAAAATGAACATCTTTTTCTACTGGAATAATTTCTGAAACTGTGATAAAATTTTTAAAAGCGATAGAAAAAAAATAAAGAGGACAAACAACCATGCGACAAATCAACAATGAATACATTGCCATTCCGGCATTTTTAAAAGTAGAGAGCAATGCCCTGAGCAAAATGGGAACCTATTTAAAAGAAAACGATATTGAAAAAGTTGTAATTTATTTCGGAAATGGATTAATTGATATGTTTGGAAACACGGTCATGGAATCTCTGCGTGAAGCAGAAATAGAAGTTCTGGAATACCAGGAGCTGGATTCCGTGCGCCTGGAAGATATCACCGCGCTTGCTTTTTCCCTGCCAAATAAAACGCAGGCGGTCATCGGACTTGGCGGCGGCAAAGTGATAGATGCTGCAAAATACTGTGGGTTTTTGCGGAAGCTTCCGTTTATCAGTGTTCCGACTTCTGCATCAAGCGACGGATTTTCCAGTGCAAGCGCCTCCCTTTTAATTGACGGCAGGCGTAACTCCGTTCCTGCACGGATGCCGTTTGGAATTATTGTGGATACCGCAGTAATCAAAAGCGCGCCGGAACGCTTTCTTTATTCCGGTATTGGAGACATGGTTTCAAAAATTACCGCATTATATGACTGGCTGTATGAGGAACAGAACGGTTATACAAAAGTAAACGATTTTGCAATGATGATTGCAAAAAAAGCGGTCAACAGCTTTGTGCGGACGCCGTTTGAAAGTATAAAAGACGACCTGTTTTTAAAAGAACTGCTGGACTCCCTTGCCATGAGCGGGGTTGCAAACGAAATTGCCGGAAACAGCGCGCCTACCAGCGGCAGCGAGCATTTAATTTCCCATGCACTGGATAAAATGTTGGAAGTTCCACAGCTCCACGGAATCCAGGTTGGTATTGCCACTTATCTGATGAGCCTTGTACAGGACCACCGCTTTCAAAGGGTGCATACCATTTTTACGGATACCGGATTTTTTGACTTTGCAGAAACACTCGGATTAAATGCCGCAGATTATGAAAAAGCCATTGACCTTGCACCTTCCATCAAACCGTTCCGCCATACTTATCTGCACGAAGAAAAATACCGGGAAAAAGCAAAGGAACTGCTTTATCATGAACCTGAATTAAAAAGGATTTTCCACTTATAAATCAGGGCTTATCCATTACCTTTTCTGCAACCGCATAGGAAAAGTTAAATGTCCGGAATGTCATTTCACCTGCATGGTCGTTTACCCTGTTTATATACGGCTTCATTTCTTCTGCCGTACATCCATCAAGGGCAGGCGCCGCATCAGCGGACAAATGTCCAATATAGGAATAGTCCTGCCTTGCCGTATTATATTTTGCAATCCAGTAATCCGGATGTGAAAACGTAAAACCCAGAACAAAAACCGTCACAGCCACAATGGTGTACCGAAAAAGCGGAAACCTGTCTTTATAAATCTGTAACAGGATTCCTGCAAGAAGGATTCCCGTCAGACCAAGCAGCCACAATACTAACACCCGCAGAAACGTCAGGTTATAATTCTCTATATACATACACATCCGAAGTGCCGATGACGCGAGCATAATATAAGTGCATAAAGAAATTACTGTTAAAAGGATTTTTTTCAGCCGGTTTTCCCGGAAACATCCCATAAAGAAAAGGACAAGTCCCACATTGATCATGCAGACAAACAGTAACTGGAAAAATCCCTCCCTTGCATATTCTGCATAGGTATATCCATCCGGCAGCTGCATATTTCCCCAGAAAAGATACAGAATCTGTATCGCCGAAAACGCAAGGTATACAGCTGAAACCAGCACCAGAATGGTATTTGCAACTACCGGCTCAAACTTTCTGTAATCTTTGCTCTCAGATGAAATCGTTCCTTTTTCCAGATAACGGATTCCGCAGTATGATGCAAACAGAGCATAACAGAACATCATACCGGCAGGCACAACACCGGAGACTTCAATATCAAAATCAAACATCGAGCGGAGCATATCTGCAAACACAGCATCCGCACAATATAACAGTGCAACGATTATTAGCAGCACCGGAATCGCAAACAGTACGCCCAGAAAAATATATCCCGCCCTGGGGTCTTTTTTTCGTACACGCTTTTTCTGGAAACAGGAAAAATCACTGAATGGTTCACCAATGCATCCAATAGCACCGCATATGGCAGTTACAGTCGCGGAAAATCCTTTTGCAATTGTCCAGTTTTCAGTACTGCAGCACTGAAACAGAAGCGTACATACCAGCAGGAGAAAGATTCCGGCAAGGTTCATAAAGATAAGCGGTGCGCTCCCCGTACACGCCGCAGATACAGCCAGTAAAAGCATCCCTGCTATACAGAAAATACTAAAAGGCTTTAGCTTCTGCTGCTCCTTTGCCAGCACTGTTTTACAGTACCAGAGTGTGGCCAGCACAAAAACCGGCGTCATAATGCTATTGGAATTTTTGTACAGGCAGAACGTATACAAAAATGCATAAATTACCGTCGGAAGCGCCATCATTTTAAATACTTCCGCCCGCTTCTGTTTCTGTTCCTCTGTTTCTCCATAATATACCGGTGGCTGGGAATATGGGGGATACATTCCATTATGGTATATTTCATTCTGAATAATTTCTTTTCCCTGATAGTTCTGATTATCCATAAAACACCTCACATTTCTTCATCTTCATCCGGCACATATTCCAGTAAATCACCTGGCTGGCAGTCAAGTATCCTGCAGAGTCTGTTCAAAGTTTCCACCTTAACTGCTTTTGCCTTTCCGTTTTTCAGTATCGAAACGTTTGCCATGGTAATTCCAAGCCGTTCCGACAGCTCTGTCACACTCATTTTTCGTCTGGCGAGCATGACGTCAATATTTACAATAATCGCCATACCATCACCTCTAAATTGTCAAATCATTTTCCTGCTTCACATCATAGGCATACTGTATCAGCCGGGACAATGCCTCGCACAGCAGGAGAAACATAGCTGCCAGTATCATCTTTACCACAACTGCAAGAACCTTTGCCGGCTCTGCCAGTCCGGTAACGCCAAGCCAGATAATCCTTCCGGCTTCCCCTGTGATTTCTGCTATTGCACACAGCCCCATGATATGAAACGCCCTGGCATTTTCCATGGAAAAGGAATTATCCTTGCCTATCTCCGTGCATACCTTCCAGAACTGGAAGAGAATCAGATAGCACAGCACCGCGGTGTACCATGTAAAAAAGATAAACTGCCACTGTGCGCTTTCTGGCATTTCTTTTTTCAGGGTGAATGCATACCATGTCAGTCCGCTGAAAGCTAAAAGCCCCATAATGCCGAGTACAACTGTCATGCCTTTTAACCAGTACGATATTTTTGTCTGTTTCATGAGATTTAACCCCTCCCTCCTTTAGGAGAAGTATACTCCAGAAAACATCAAAAGGCAAGATAAATTTATCGAAATACGATAAATTTATCTTGCCTTACAATTAAAACATGCAAATATGTCCTAATAAACGGTTTTGCTGTATATCAAATATGTACCACTCCGTCAGCAAGCCTGATAACCCGCCTGCATTTTTCCGCAATCGATAAATCATGCGTAACAATAACCACTGTTTTCCCCTGCTGGTTCAGTTCCATCAGGAGGGAAACGATTTCCGAAGAGGTTTTGGAGTCCAGCGCGCCCGTCGGTTCGTCAGCAAGAATGACATTCGGGTTATTTGCCAGTGCCCGTGCAATTGCCACGCGCTGTTTCTGACCTCCCGAAAGCTCCCCCGCCTTCCGTTTTGCCAGGTTTCCGATACCGGCGAGTTCCAGCGCATGTTTTGCTGTCCTCCTTGCCGCATGTAATCCACCGCTTTTTGAAAACAGGAGGGGAACACAGACATTTTCAAGGGCGGTGTCTGCCATAAGCAGACCAAAATCCTGCAGGACAAATCCCACCTCACAGTTTCTGTAATCTGCAAGCCAGTTCGGACTCTTGTACTTAATCTTTTTTCCATTGTACAAAACCTCTCCCGAAGTAGGCACGTCCAGCCCTCCCAGCAGATGCAGGAGCGTGGACTTTCCGCTTCCGGATTCCCCCACGATGGCAAGCAGTTCTCCTTCTTCTATGTTAAGAGATATATCATGCAGCGCCGTTACAGCATTTTCCTTTCCTTCATTGTATATTTTGGTAACACCGTTAAGCTGAAAAATACACATGTTTATTCCCTCCGTATGTTGGTGACTGAAAATGTCCGGCAGAGCCGCACCATGTTTATCAGACCGAAAATTAACATTGTTCCGAAAAATATCCCGAATCCCAGCGCCATGTCACTAATCGTCAGGGGTGCATTTTTTGTAAACACAAGACGACAGACAGCATTTAAGAATAGTCCCACTATATAGGAACTGCCGCACAGTAACAGCGTTTCACAGAAAACAATTCCGAATATTTTCCGGTTTTTTGCCCCTATCAGCCAATAGATTGTGTATGCCGGCAGATTCACATCATACCAGTAGCGGAGGATAAAGGCAAGAAAAACCACCAGAAGGAAAATAAAAATGCTGTACTGCAACTGGTGTGACCGCGTAACCATTTCAGCATCCTCTGTTGACTTCCGGGGCCAGTGGATGCTGCCGTGCTCAACATATTTTTTGACAAGATTTTCAAATGCCTGCTGCTCTTTTTTGCTGAGACGCTCATCAAACGTAATCCAGATGTCATTAAACACCCCGTATTTTTCCTTATATTTTTCCAGAAAAATTACGATATCTGCTTCCCCAAAACCGGCAAAAGTCTCATAAACACCGCGTATTATAAAATCCTCGCCGTCCAGCGTGAAAACCTCGTCTGTCATTTTCAGGCGTCCGTCATAGGAAAGCAGTCTGTCACTGACTGCGCATGCATTTTTATCATCCGGGGACACAGATACCGCGTATCCCTCCGTCCATGTGCCGGTGAGCCATGCACCGTCCGGGGTAATTTCCGTTGTCCCGGCAATTCTTTTTCCGTCTGCAGTATTTGTCCGGCAGCTTATGGAAACAGTTTCCGGAAGTCCCGCCTCCTTAAAGTCCATGATTGCCTTTTCAAATCCGGAAAGCCTTACCGGAACCGTGCTGGAAATCCGGTAAACAGGTATATCCGCCCCCCACGCCTGGTCATACATTTTCCCCCGAAACCGGGCGAAAGAATAAGAATAGTTTAAAATAAATGCTGCTGTCACCATGCCTGCAAGAAGACCAAAAAAGACCTTTCTCTCCCTGTTAAAAAAAGCGGAAATATCCTTTAATGTTATATACCAGAGCATAATCCTTCCTTTCTGTAAAACCTTGCTTTCATGATAATCGTATGGTATCCAGCGGCACCGGTCCTTTCGCAATGGAAAACGGGCGGACAGTGGATGCAGCAAAAATAACTGTTATAAATGCCCCCGTAATCCAGACATTGTAAGCCCCCGGGTACAGATCGTGGTATTCCTGCCTCCTGCAGAAGGTAAAGAATACATATAACCCAGCTGCTGCCGGAAGATAAAGCTTCAGCAGGTTTTCAAGCGCCATACAAAAAACCCCCGTCCCCGGCTTCATGCCGCAGAGGAAATAAACCGCCTGCCTCTTTTTTCCCCTGACAAAGGACAAAAGATTTCCGCAGGCTGTTCCGGCGATACAGATTAATAGTGCAAGGACTGCCAGCGTTGTCTGCATTTCTATTCCATAACTGTTGTCTTCCTGCGCCTTGTCCGTCAGGTGGCGGAAGGAGAATGCATCTGATACATCCGCAATTTTTCCCAGTACAGCCTGCTCTGAAGCAGCTCTGTTTTTTTCCGGAAGCCTGACGATAAACGATCCGTAACTGTCCGAATATTCCTGTGCCACAATGACCAGACTGTCCGCTGACTGAACTACACTGTTTAAATCCATTCCTGAACCACCTACATTGGGATTCAAAAAAAATGTGCCGTGTTCCAGTATTCCAGTGACGGTACACTTCATTTTTACTCCCCCGAAATCCCGGGTAAAAACTTCACCAATCCCGTAAACGGATTTCAGATTATTCCCGATGACCACCGGAACCATGTCCTTCTTCCAGTAATCCGGGGGACAGGTGTCAAACCAGTCCCCCTCCGCCACCGGCACGGACAATTCTTTCAGCATGTCCGGCTTTATAAAACAGAACTCTGCATCCACACCCGTTTCTTTATGGAAAGCTTCGTCGCCCACCTTGCAGCTTCTGGTATAATCAGCAATTGTTCCGTCCAATTTTAACTGCTCCAGTTCTTCTGCCACATATTCGTTCGCTTTCCTGGATAAATCCTCTCCGCCGCTTTCCTGGTATTCTGCATATGCCCGTTTTACAGAATCACCCACAAATATAAAGGAATCATAAAGACCCGATGTTTTGGAAAACTCATTCAGGTGGTTGCCGTACCTGAAACTGGCAAGGGATATATTCATAAAAAACACGGCAGTAGCAGTAAACAGAACCATCATCAAGTTCTGCGCCAGACTGCAGCGGATATTTTTAATTATTATACAAGATAGCTTTATAAGACTGTTCATGCTGTAGCTCCTTCAAATAATAAGCAGTATCTTTTTTGTCTGGTATTACCAGCTTACCACAGTATCACCTGAATTGCTCTTTTGTCCATGGCTGGCCCTATGTTTTCCTTCTCCCCGGTAACCTACTCCAATTAATGATTCTCTGGCAGTGATTGAACATTCATTAGAATTATACTTAACATTACTTTCCGTGATACTTTTCATCGTTGATCCTTCGGCATAGTAAATAACGGCCGTTGCCGCAATACTGTCCATAACAGACGGGGAAGTAGTTCTTGCTGTAACAGAATCCCTGTCAAACGGATCTGTATCTACCGAATCAAGATACGCAAGCCTCCCGGTTACTGTTACGCTGTTCACCTTAAATGTTATACGTGTTGCTGCAAACGCTGTTACCGTCATACATGCAATCCCTGCCACTACAGCCCCCGTTGCCAACACTTTGTTTAATTTCTGCATTACTCATTCACATTTCAGCATGAAATCCTTTAAAGGTATTCTTTCATGCTGTCCTTTCTTTTCAATTTTTTAACATATCATGTTTACTGCTGGCTTTATCCCTGATAAAACCTTTTTCCGCTTCTGGTATTTCTGTCATCCGCTTCCCAGCAAACGTCTGAGCAATTCCAAGAAGTCATTTGAACCATAAACCATTCGCCGTTCCCCCTTCCTTCGTTTTTCTAACCGTAACACCATCTTTCCCGTCTGTCCATATATTTGGCGTGAATCGACCTTTTTTGGAGCGAACCGACCTTTTTCTTCCAAAAATCCAGTTTTCCGGCTTTTCTTGTTCAGTTTTCCTCAAGAAAAACCTCTGCAATCACATATTCCCCCTCCATACCAAAATGAACCTCTCCACCCAGTCTGTCTGCCGCCTCACGGATATTTTTTATTCCGTATCCGTGCTGCCCGCCGCTTTTCGTGGAATAGGTGAATGTCGTATTGGAATTTTGGGCACTGTATGTATTTTCCACTCGCAGATACCACTGGTTCTGATTTTGTTTAATCAGAACATTTATCTGTCTGTTTTCCGCCATTGCGGACGCAGCTTCTATTGCATTGGATAATAAATTGGAAAGTATAATACAGAAATCATATCCTTGCAACGCGGGCTTTTTTTCTGCTTTTACCCTCACATGAAATGCAATGTTCTGTTTTTCTGCAATCCCTGTATACTGAGAAATGATTGCATCTATCAGTTCGTCATTTGTATATACCAACTGGTGCCGCTTTCCGTTTAATTTCCGGTTCAGTTGTCCAAGTGTCTTTAGCGCCTCGTCATAACGTCCACCTTCCATAAAGGCATTTAGCACCAGCACCATTTTATCCAGATCATGGTACATCCCCCGGATTTCCTCCCTGTCACCCAAAATCTCCCGCACATATTTCTGCTGGGACTCTATGATGGATTTACTTTCTGTATTTGCCTGCTCCATATCCGCTTTTTTATGGCTTATCACCAATAATATCGTAAAGCAGAGGACAAAGGAAACCATCAGAACGGCAATGGCAATAATATTGATGGATACAGCTCCCCGACTATGAAAGTCATCATGCAGTATATTAGAGATAAATGCAGAAACCCCAAACCCAAATAATCCCAATGCCAGCAGGATCACATTACTAATCCTGCTTACGTCAATAAACCTGATTTTATGTACAGACTGTATCACACATAATACCATTACCAGGACCAGCATCGTAATAATGTGAATTATATTCTCCTGCTTTTCGCCGATACCCGGAACAAACCTTAAAACCAATCTCACAATATCAAATGTCATTCCCATAAACATATAGCTGCAAAAAGATGCTGCACCCCCTTTTAACAGCCTGCATTTTGCAACCGCCACGGGTAACCCAATTTCCAAAAGGTTACAAACCACCACAACCACCGTATAATTCTCCTTCATATACCACAATCCACTCCACACCAGAACATGAGCAAGAATCATTATTCCCCAAAAGCACTTTTTCTCTTTCCTTTTCAGTCCCAGAATCTGAAAACACATGACAGAATAGACTGCCGTTTCCAGTACTTCTTTTATCATCTCATATCCGTAATTCATACTTTACTTTTCCTACCGTTCTCTCATGTACTGCTGGTAAGCCTCTTTGAATGCCCGTTTCCTGCCCTTTGGAACATCAATCCGCTTACCATCAACTGTCAGGTTCCATTTGAGAACGGAGCCGCGCAGAAAACCGAAATTCACGATACAGTACCTGCTTGCCCAGCCAAACCTTCCACTCGGAAGCAGTTCCCACCATTCCTTTAAGGGCAGCCGGAACGTCAGCTTATTATCTTTCAGGCAGACCTGCGTATATTTGTTAAAGACTTCTATATACCTGATTTGTGATGGACGAATATGACGGGAAATTCCATTTGCGTCCTCCAATTCCAGCTGCCCAGTATCAAAATCCCTCAGTACATCATCAAGAACGGACACCAGTCTGTTTTCTATATCCTTCTTCTGCAAAAAAGCATATACATTTCTTCCAAATGCTGCCTCTGTCATTTCACAGTGGCTTGTGACAAATACAATCCGGATGTCTGTCCCCCAAGAAGCAAGCTGGTTTTTTATCTGAATCCCACTGTCCGTTTCCCCCATTTCAATATCCAGAAACAGAATATCCAGTTCCGCAATGTTTTCCAGTAAATCTTCTCTGTCCATAAAGATTATTATCTCATAACCGAACGTCCCTTTCGCCTCCATATACGACCTGATCTTATCGCTTAACAAGTCTGTAAAAATCTGTTCATCATCACATATTCCTATCACCATACGGCTTTTCTTCCTTTGATGCCTAATATTTTATAAAAACGGTTCTTCTTAAATTATAGCTTTATACATACAAATATGCAATATCTTTATATTATTTTTCCACAAAAAAATATCCCCATAGCCATAAATTGACTCTGGAGATATTCATTCTTATCAATTTTAATTCCAAGTATGTCATAGGTTTTACATCAAG
The DNA here is from genome assembly GCA_947566705.1 of uncultured Lachnospiraceae bacterium. GTDB lineage: Bacteria > Bacillota > Clostridia > Lachnospirales > Lachnospiraceae > Roseburia. The sequence continues at coordinate 29,540 of CANOLA010000028.1, forward strand.
AATGTATGACAAATGCTGCATGTAAATTTGTCATGAAAAACATGACACAATCATATCATGCGCCGGGGAAAGTATCAGCTTGATTCTTGCGTCTATATACTTTTTATAAAACTCTTTCTGCAAATTACTGATATATGGCGTTTTATCTATAAAAGTATGAATTTTTTTCACATCCAGCCTGCCATAGATTCGTTCAACAGCCTTGTTACACTCTGTATCTCCTGCTTTAACCAAAAAATCATAATAATTAATTTTCCTGCCATCAAGCTTAATAGCGGAAGTTGGAAACTGAAACACTCTCTGATGCAGCGCATCCTCGTTTTCCAGCACACTGCACATAACGCTTTCATCTGCCTGCGGAAGAAGACAGCTTCCACAATCATAAACAGGTGCAATATCTATTATTTTAGTAACCGAATTGTAAAGGAATCCCCAATTGCCATTATGCCTGTCGAAATTTCCAAGCAGCGCATCTACTACAAAAATCTCCCAAAAACGTTCCAACAGGTACCCCGGCTCTATAAACTGCTGTTTTTCTATTGTTTCAAGAATATCTGCAAGTTCTGTCCCGCTTCCATTACTATCAGAATCGAGAATGGTATTTTTGATAGAACAAAAATCAAAAAGTTGTTTTCCATCCACGGTAAAATCACGACAGGCACAAACAACTTTTATCCTGCCATTAATTACAAAGGTTCCGAGCATAGTTTCCTGTGCCGGAATGCCCAGCATATTAAAGATACTGCTGGCAATGTGTTCGGAAAAACAACTGTTGGTATAAGAAAGTTCCGTGGGTTTTGACTGACCGGATGGTGGGAATTTCAGCATAAACTGTTGTCCTTTATATTCTTTCTTCTACTCTTCTTCCGGTTCCAGCCCAAGATATTTTTTCCGCAAATAATCCGCATTTTCCGCTGTAATTACCCCATCACTTATTTCAGCTACGTTAATACTGCCATATAATTCTCCCCACAGGCAGTCAAGAATATCTGATTTTGTCCTCACCCCCTCCTTATAGGCAGCAAGATCATGTTGCAGATAATCTGGTAAACCATACTCATAGGACCGTTCCCGTTTTGCCTGCAAATCTTCTATCGCCATTTTAACATCACCACTCCCTCTTGTTATTTATGCACATTATATTACTCCGGCAGTTAAATATCAATGAATTTTAGCTATTTTCAAGTCTTTCTTAAAACTTCCAGATAAGACTAATTCATATTTCATCAATCAATATCAAAAATATCCCCAAAATCAGAAACTGACTTTGGGGATATCCTCTTAATTTTTATTCTTTTATTCTTCGGAATTTTCCAGCTTTGTACTGGTCCGGTAATACGTAAACTCCGCCGTGGCAAGCAGTTTTCCGTCATCATCCGTTATTCTGGCTTCATAAAGCCCGATTCTGCCGCCCTGCCTGACTGCCTGAGTCTCACAGTAAACATATTCCGTATCTTTGATAGGAAAAAGATAATTCATTTTCCCGTCAATAGTTGTAACACAATTTCCATATGTGGACGCCGCGATTCCGGCAAGCGTATCGGCAAGTGCATAACTGCAGCCGCCGTGCATTCCGTTATAAATATTTGTATGCTTTTCCTCCAGACGGATACGGCCGCTGGCAAATCCCTCCCTGATTTCCAGAAGTTCCATTCCCATCAGCTTCACAAATCCATTGTTTTTCAGAATCTCGTCCGCTTCACTTTTATTAATCATATCCGTATCCACCCGCCTTTTAGATTTGCTGCCCGTCTCATCCTTATCTGGAATTTGCCGGCTCCACGTTTACAGACTTCCCTTTTATTTTAACATTTTTCATGGCTTTTAATACATCCCTGCCGTACTCTTCCGGAACTTCGACAAAGGTGTAGTTATCGTACATGTCAATCGCACCGACAAGCTTGCCCGGAATATTTGCTTCTCCGGCAACAGCGCCTAAAATATCGCCCGGCTTGATGCGCTGGGATTTTCCAATATTAACAAAAAGACGTACCATGCCTTCCTCTGCCCCGGTATCCCCGGCAAGGGCAGCATCCATATCCTTATCTTCCCTGGAAAGCTCCACACCGCCGATTGCCTGCTTTAAAAACGCTGCCGCAATATCCATTGCAGTGTAGTCGGAATTATTTACCTGCTGCTCGATAATGTCTATCATATCGCGAAGCTTTCCATCCTCGATGATCATGCCGATTTCATCCATAATCTTTTCTGCCTTGATTGCGGCCACATCATCCGTGGAAGGAATCGGCTGCGCTTTAATCTTTGTTTTGCAGTAACGCTGGATTTCCTTAAGCTTGTAGACTTCCTTGCCTTTGACAAAATTAAAGGCGCGTCCGGTTCTTCCGGCACGTCCGGTACGCCCGATGCGGTGTACATAGTATTCATTATCCTGCGGAAGGTCAAAATTAAATACTGCCTCCACGTCATCCACATCGATTCCGCGCGCTGCCACGTCCGTTGCAATCAGAATATCCGTCCTGCCGTTCCGGAAGCTCTTCATTACGCGGTCCCTCTGCTGCTGCTTCATATCGCCATGGATTCCTTCTGCCGCATAGCCGCGTCCCTGAAGCTCTGATGCAAGCTCGTCCACCATACGCTTGGTATTGCAGAATACAAGGGAAAGCTTCGGATTATGATAATCCAGAAGCCTAGTCAGTACGTCCACCTTGTTGTTGCGGCGCACATCATAGTAAAACTGGTCGATATTCGGTACGGTCAGTTCCTTTTTGGTAATGGTAATCCGTTCCACATTTTTTTTCTGGTATTTCTTTGTGATTTCCAGAATCGGCTTCGGCATGGTGGCAGAAAACAGCACCGTCTGGCGTTCCTCATTTGGTATGTACGATAAAATCGTTTCAATATCCTCGCGGAATCCCATATTGAGCATTTCATCTGCCTCATCAAGAACAATAGTATCCACATAATCAAACCGGATTGTCTTGCGGCGCAGATGGTCCATCACACGTCCCGGTGTTCCGATAATAATTGTTGCACCGCCCTTTAACGCCTTAATCTGTCTGGAAATATCCTGTCCCCCGTATACCGGAAGCACCTTTACCCCGTGCATGTATTTGGAAAGCTTGCGGATTTCCTCTGCACTCTGGATGGCAAGCTCCCTTGTCGGTGAAAGTACAATCGCCTGCGTTTTCTTATTACCCGGATCCACCTTCATCAGAAGCGGAATGCCAAACGAAGCTGTCTTACCTGTTCCGGTCTGTGCCTGTCCAATCACATCCGCCCCGCTCATTACAACCGGAATCGCCTGTGACTGGATCGGGGTTGCCTCTTCAAATCCCATCTCCTTAATCGCCCGCATAATCTGCGGGGATAAACCTAATTCTTCAAATTTAACTGTTTCCATAAAATTTCCTTTTCTGTGCTTGGTTAATCAATATCATCAAAAAAGTACCTCCCTGACAAATTTAGAGAGGCACCTTTTGATTATAGTAAAAAAATGGTATAAAGTCAAATAGGTTTTCCTTTTTATTCTAAAGTTTCCATTGACATCTCCGGCAGATAGTCCTTTGGATTAACAGCTTCCCCGTCCTTTTCCAGGGCAAAATAGACATTACTTCCTTCTGTCACATAATATTTGGTCGGCTCGTTTACATATCCAAGAGTCTGTCCCTGCTCCACCATATCTCCTTTTGCAAAGTTCAGCTCCTTTAACTGCCCGTATACTGCCGTATAGCCGTCTCCCAGGTCCTGTTTTACGGTACATCCGGTTACTTCGTTTTCACTGATATCTATGATTTTACCCTTTGCCATGGAAATGACTTTGTCATTGACTGCACCGCCGATTACCATTGCGGGATTATAGCGGTATACTTCCAGGGTAGGGAAAAATATCGTGGCATCCATGCTGTAGTCAAGAAGAATTTCCCCTTCTATCGGCCATGCCGTTTTTGTTTTGTCAAAATGTAAGGTATCTGCCTTTGCGGTTGGAACTGTTTCCTCAGGCTTCTTATCCTCTTTTGCAGTTTCTTCCGGTTCCTTTTCTTCTTCCTTTTCCTTCGCTGTTTCTTCTTCAGCAGTTCTCTGTTCCTGCACTTTCTGTGCTGCCTTTGCCTGCTCGGCTGCAGGATTCACGTTTGTCTTAGGCTTCACTTCATTGGAAGCCGGAGAGGTCTGCTGCGTCTCCTGCTGCTGGGCGGCATGTTTGCGTTCCTGGCCTTTTTCCGTTGCATACACACTTGCGAATCCAATTGCACCCGCCACAAGACAGGCCACTGCTGCTATATACTGTTGTTTTTTCATTGGGCTTTCCTCCATCATCATTTTGTCTTTGATGACAGTATTACCACCCGAAAAGTTTTTATTCAATATTCTGTCTGTCAAAAATTAGGTTACTGAGCCTGGCAAACTGTTCCAGGGAAAGTGCTTCCCCGCGGACATTTGCCGGCACGCCAAGCTCTTCAATGCATGACTGCAGCGCTTCTTTTCCTATGGAAAATGCACCATAATTATTCAGACCGTTTGCCAGTGTTTTTCTTCTCTGGTTAAAGGATGCACGGATAACCTGAAACAGAATTTTTTCACTTTTGACATCCACAGGCGGTTTTTCATGCCGTGTCAGACGGATGACCGAACTGCCGACCTTTGGCTGTGGTATAAAACAGTCCGGTGAAACATCTGCAATAATTTCAGGCAGCGCGTAATACTGCACTGCAAGGGACAGCGCCCCGTATTCTTTGTTTCCCGGTCCCTGCTGCATCCTCTCTGCCACTTCCTTCTGTACCATTATCGTAATGCTGTCAATCGGCGCATGGCTTTCAAAAAGCTGCATAATAATCGGCGTTGTGATATAGTACGGCAGATTTGCAACTACTTTAACCGGTTTTCCGCCATTTTTTTCCCTGACAAATTCTGCAAGATTTATTTTTAAAATATCTTCATTAATCACATCCACATTATCATATGCAGACAGTGTATCTTTTAATATCGGAATCAGGCTGGTATCTATTTCCACCGTGGCAACTTTTCTGGCGGACTCGCAGAGAACCTGCGTCATTGTGCCGATTCCAGGTCCGATTTCCAGAACAAAATCATCCGCTGTAATCTGTGCCGCTTCTATAATCTCCTCCAGAATTCCCATATTTATCAGGAAATTCTGCCCGTATTTTTTTTGAAAATTAAAGCGGTACTTTTTCAGTACGGCAATGGTATTTCCCGGATTTCCCAACGCTGCCATTTATTTATCTCCTGCTATGTATTATCTGGTCCGGAAGAAATTCAGGTCATTTTCCAGACGGTTTGCCATCTCCTTAAGTTCCCCGGATGCACCCACAAGATTTTCAATATTCTGGTTAAACTCTGTCATGGAAGCCGTTGTCTCCTGCGTGGACGCCGCATTTTGCTCGGAAATTGCAGATAAACCTGTAATAATTTCCTCCACATTTCTTCTCGCCTCATCACAGATTCTGGTCTGCTCTTTAATCACATCTGTTTCTTTGCCGGAATCCTCAATGCCGTGCTCCAGAACCTCAAAATGTTCCTGTGTCTGCGTCAGTTTCTGCTGCTGGGTTTCAACAATCTCCGTAACCTCATCCACAATCTTTACCGTCAGGTCTGCTTCACGCGCCAGCTCCTCAATAATCTGCTTAATGATATCCGCTGATTCACTGGACTGCACAGCCAGATTCTGAATCTCGGTTGCCACCACGGCAAATCCCCTGCCCGCCTCGCCTGCACGTGCCGCCTCGATGCTTGCATTTAAGGATAACAGATTGGTCTGGTCGGCAATCGAAGTAATCAGTTCGGCTGCCTCACGAATTTTCTGTACGGACTGGTTGGTAGTATGTGTCTGTCTGGATACCTGTGAAAATACTTCCACGGTTTTCCGGTTCGTCTGTCCCAGTTCCTCCATAAACCGGGCGGACTCGCTGCTGACTTCATGCATCTGGTCTGCCATTTCCCCCAAATGCCGGATGCTCTGTACAATTCCCTCAAAAGCAATACCCATCTGCTGAATCTGTCCTGACGCACTGTCTGTTTCGCCAGCCTGGGTTGTGGCACCGCTGGAAATTCCTTCTACCGCCATACCGATTTCCATGGAAGTCTGGTTACTGTTTTCTGCCATGGTATCCAGTTTTTCCCCGGACTGCTTTACTGCACATGAAATATTCTGTGCAGAGGAAATTACTTCCGACAACCTGTCCAGAAAGTCATTTACATATTTACCAAAAACAGAAAATTCATCCCTGCCCCGGATTTCTGCCCTTACCGCAAGGTTTCCTCCCGTCATCTCGGAAAGCGTGTCTTTAAAGATATGAATACTGCTGTTCATTGT